>JBOHQK010000043.1:0-15878 GCA_050732195.1 Methylomirabilales bacterium (SeqCode) | reverse complement strand
CACGAACCTCCTTGCTCCGTTCGGCCCTTTCACGAGAAAGGCTACGGTGATTCTACGAGCAGGCCTTTTGCCCTTTTCTGCGCGTCAATGGCCTTGCGAATGCGGCTGCGCGCGAAAAAGAAGCTCTTGGCCGCTTTCTTCGCAAGCGCTTCGGCCTCTTGAAGATGCGCAACGGCATCGGGATGCAGGCCACCCCCTGCCAGCACCATTATACTGTCTTGCGTCTCGTGGACAGCGCGTTCAAGCAGCTTCCTCGTCTGCTCCCGTCCGAAGAAAGACTTCTGCGCGCTCGCCTCGAGCAGTTCGATGCTGGCCCGGATATTCTCCAGGACATTGATTACTCTGAGAAACGCCGCCACGGCCACCACCTGAGTCGCGTCAAGCCGTATTCCCACGCCATTGGGATCGGTCCTGGCGAGGGCGCGGCCGGACGGGGAATTGTTAAATGCTGCGCCATTGTAAAAGGCGACCGCCCCCTCGATGGTTTCGATGGCGTTGTTGTGGAAGAACGGGCCGGTATCGGCTGCCTCCACCAGCGGGGGCGTGTTGAACGTCCCATCGCCTGGCGTCCCAAGCCCGTCATCGGGCGGGACCCGTTCGCCGGTCAGGTCAGGCGGCTGGTCGGGAAGACCCTCGACACCCGTGTTGAAGTTGGCGTTCCCGATGTTGCCCCCGCCGAAGTCGGCCGTCGCGCCGGCATTCCGGTGGCAGAGGTTACACTTCCCGAGCGAGTTGTCGAGGAAGATCTCCTGCCCGCGCTTTGCCACGGTACCTTTCAGCGGGAGCGGCAGGGTGAGGTCCTGCTGCCGTCCCAGCGACCGCAGGAACGCCTCCAGGGCATCCAGCTCTCCATCGGTCGGGAGCCTGAAATCAACGCCGGCAATGCGATTCAAGGTTTTGGTGAAGTGCTGGATGACCGCCCCGATGGCGAATGAGCGGAGCGATCTGTCGCCCGGCGCGCCGTCGCCGGACCACCCGGTGCGTGGACCCTGTGGGCTGTCAGTGGATGTCCGCTGCGCGAGAACGTGGGGAACACCGCGCATGACGAACGTGTTTTCCAGGTCATCAAACCCATCCAGGTTTTCGAGGATCAGTCCAAACTCCCTCATTAAATTAGGGTTTTCAAAGTTCTTTTTCAGATCCGGGTTGAACTCGGCAACAAAAAGCGCATCGTTCTTCGGCAGTGTGGCGATGAAGGCGGGATCGATTGTAAAGTTGTTCTCTGCCGGGTGACAGGTCCCGCAGGTCCTCCCATTGCCATTAAAGGTTTCGTTGAAGAAGATCCTCTCTCCTCTCGCGATGAGTTGCGCGAAATCACCTTCTGGGCCCGGGGGAGGAGATTGTGTGGGTTGGCAGGCCGGAATGAATGGCAAACCAAGGATGACTCCCGCGAGCAGCACAACGGAAAGTCGTTTGATGCCGCCAGTATTTCGTCGAACTTCCATTTCCACCTCATCCGTATTTTCGTCCTCTATGCTCTTGGATGATAATAGAGTGTAGTTTGCATCGTACGAAACGTAAACCGCTCACTCATGCCTTGTATCACAGCGTTCTCTGCCTAGCCGCCCGCGATCGCAGGGAGGATGGAGACCGCATCCCCAGCCTTCAGGGGGGTCGCCGTCCCCTGCAAGAAGCGGATGTCCTCCTCGTTCACGTAGATATTGATGAACCGGCGGATGCTCCCGCTTTCCTCGCAGAGGCGATTCTTCAGCCCGGCGTACTTGGCGTCCAGCCGTTCGATCAGTTCGCCGATGGAGGCCCCCTCGATCTTGACCTCCGCCTGCCCTTGCGTGAGAGTCCGCAGGGGCGTCGGGATCCGCACCAGCACGCTCATCCCTGCCGCTCCTTCCCCGGCCCGGCCTCGCTCAGGCGCCCCGCGCCGCTGCCTGGTGGGCGGCCAGCGCCTCGTCGAAGGCCTTGAGTGTCGGTTTGATGGTCAACCCGGCGGGCAACACCCCGGCGAGCGCCTCCTGCGTCTTCAGGCCGTTGCCGGTGATGCTGATCACCAGGCTCTCGTCCCGCGGGATCACCCCTTGCGCGACGAGTTTCCGCGCCGCCGCCACGGTCACCCCCCCTGCCGTCTCCGTGAAGATCCCCTCACTGGCCGCGAGGAGCTGGATCGCCTCGAGGATCTCCTCGTCGGTGGCGTGCTCGCCGCCCCCCCCGCTCTCCTTGACCGCCTTGAAGGCGTAGTAGCCGTCCGCCGGGTTGCCGATGGCGAGCGACTTGGCGATGGTCTTTGGCTTCACCGGCCGGATGGTCTCCGAGTCGGCCTTGATAGCGTTGACGATGGGCCCGCACCCCGCCGCCTGCGCGACGTACATCCGGGTGCGAACCTCCGGGATCAGGTCCAGGGCCTGGAGTTCCTTCAGCCCCTTCCAGATCTTGGTCACCAGGGAGCCCCCCGCCGCGGGGACCACGATGTGCTTGGGCGCCCGCCAGCCGAACTGCTCCGCAATCTCGAAGCCGAAGGTCTTGGAGCCCTCCGCGTAGTAGGGGCGGATGTTGATGTTGACGAAGGCCCACCCGTACTTGTCCGCCACCTCGCTGCAGAGGCGGTTCACCTCGTCGTAGTTGCCGTCCACCGCCACCAGGGTCGGGCGGTAGACCAGGGTGCCGACGATCTTACTCTGCTCCAGGTCGGCGGGGACGAAGATGACGCTCCGGAGAGAGGCCTCGGCGGCGTGGGCCGCGACCGAGTTGGCCAGGTTGCCCGTCGAGGCGCAGGCGACCACCGAGAAGCCGAACTCCAGCGCCTTGGTCACGGCAACCGCCACCACCCGGTCCTTGAAGGAGAGGGTGGGATGGCAGACGGCGTCGTTCTTCAGGTAGCACTCCCGCACCCCCAGCGCTGCGCCGAGGTTCTTAGCCTGGAGAAGGGGGGTCATGCCGCAGGCGTGCCCGACGGCCGCTTCCCCGTCCACCGGGAGGAGGGCCTGGTAGCGCCAGATGCTGGGCGGACCGGCCTCGATGGCGCGGCGGGTCGCCACCCGGCGCAGCGCCGCGTAGTCGTAGTCCACCTCGAGCGGCCCGAAGCAGAACTCGCAGACGTGGAGCGGCTTCGCGGGGTAGGGCCGGTGACACTCCCGGCACTTCAAGCCCTTCACGTGCGCCATCCGTTCCTCCTGGGGCCCCCCGCGGGGAGGCCCCCCTCACCCCGTGACCTGGATCCCGAGCGCCCGGAGGTAGGCCATCCCCCGATCCAGGGCCTCGGCGGTCCCGCTGAACTCCAGGACCACCTCCCCCGCCACCTCCGTCACCTTGGCCTTCCGGATGTTCGGCACCAGGCCGAACTCCTTCGACACCCGCCAGATCACCGGCTCCGTCACCAGCGTCTGGGGGAACGTGAGCGTCACCCGCCGCGTGGGCATCTCCCCTCCTGAAAACTCGAAGCCCCTTCTCATCGGTTGAGAAGGGGCTCGGCACGCTGGCAGCACGCGCGTCTCCCCTTCTCATCTCTCAGCCGGTGCCCCGGCTGCAGGAGTTGGCACGTCGGCGGCTCACACAGCGGCCGCCCGTTGCCGTGGCTTCACAGGGCCAGTCCCTCAGCCACTCTGGATGAGAAGCGGACTATCGGTCGGTTGTCAGAGAGCAAATTTGGCGTAGTAAAGCAGAGGCCCCCGGCCTTGTCAAGGGGAAAGGGGGATCAGTGGACCACGTCCTGCTCGATCGGGTCCACGTGCACCCCTTGCCCCTCCAGCCACCGGAGCCCCGCCTCCAGGTTGGCCGCGGTCCCCTCCAGCTCGGTCATCATCCAGCCGAGGCCCTCGGTGTAATCCGCCTGACGGATGTTGAAGATGAGGTCAAAGGTCTGGCTGAGCCGCCAGAGGAGGGGCTCATCGGCCAGCTTCCCCGGGAACGTGAGGTGCACGCGCCGCTTCGCCATGGCCCCCCCGCACGGCCGCTGACCCCAGGCCACCGTCGCGTGCCCGGGAGTATACCCTTCCCTTCTTCCGCTGTCAAAGGCGGCGCTCGCCCCAGCCTTCTAGATCTCGTAGCGCTGGTATCCCTCCTCGGTCGCCCACTGGATGAGCACCCGGGCCACCTCGGGGCGGGTGTACTCCGGCGGGGGAAGCTCGACCCGGGTGAGCATCTCCCGGACCCGGGTTCCGGAGAGGGCGACGTGTTCGGCGCGCTCGTGCGGGCAGGTCTTCGCCGTCGCCATGCCGCCGCAGCGCCGGCAGTAGAAGGCGTGCTCGAAGAAGAGGGGGATGATCCCCAGCTCGCCCGGTGCGAACGCCGCGAAGATCCGCTGGGCGTCGGTGCTCCCGTAGTAGTTCCCGACCCCCGCGTGGTCCCGCCCCACGATGAAATGCGTGCAGCCATAGTTCTTCCGCACGAGGGCGTGGAAGATCGCCTCCCGGGGCCCCGCGTAGCGCATGGCCGCCGGCAAGAGCCCCAGAAGGACCCGGTCCTTGGGGAAGTAGCCCTCCAGGAGGACCTGGTAGCAGGCGAGCCGTACCGGCGCCGGGATGTCATCCCCCTTCGTCTCCCCGACGAGCGGGTGAAGCAGGAGGCCGTCCACCATCTCGAGGGCGCACTTCTGGAGGTACTCGTGGGCGCGGTGGACGGGATTCCGGGTCTGAAACCCCACGACCGTCCGCCACCCCCGCTCCCGGATAGCGCGACGGGTCTCCGCGGGATAGCGGGGAAAGGGGCCGAGCGGGTCAGCGGGGGGGTCGGCGAGCATCGTGACCTGGCCGCTGACGAGCAGCTCCCCTTGGCGGTAGAGGGCAGCCACGCCGGGATGGGCCAGGTCGGTGGTCCGGAACACCTCCCGCGCTTCCCGCTCCCGGTCGTACGGGTAGACCTCCGCCACTTCCAGGAGCCCCAGGGGCTCCCCGCCCTCGTCGTGGAGGGCCACCTCCACGCCGGCGCGGAGGACTTCCCCCCGCTCCCGGCTCACGGCGAGCGTGATAGGGAGGGCCCAGGGGAGGCCGCTCGCCAGGCGCATCTCCCCCACGACCCGGCGGTAGTCGGCCTCCCCCATGAAGCCGGACAGGGGACTGTAGGCGCCGGTGGCCAGCATTATCAGGTCGGCCCGGCTGCGCGCATCGAGCGGGAGGGCCGCCAGCCGCCGCGCCCGCTCGTGAAGAGAGGCCCGCGCCTCGGGTGGTGCCATTCTGTCCACCAGGGAACCCCCGTGAGGGGCAACCGCCACACCCATCTCAGGCTTCCTCCCGCGGTGCCAGGTGGAGCCCGCACTCCTTCGTCTGCGGCCGCTCCCACCACCACCGCCCCGCACGAAGGTCCTCGCCGGGCAGGACGGCGCGGGTGCAGGGCGCACAACCAATGCTGGGGTAGCCCCGGTCGTGGAGGCGGTTGTACGGGACGTCGTGGGTCCGGACGTACCTCCACACCTGCTCGGTGCTCCAGTCGGCCAGCGGGTTGACCTTGATCATCCCCCCGTGGGCCGGGTCACGCTCCAGCTCCCGGACGGCCGACCGGGTCTCGACCTGCTCGCGGCGAAGCCCGGTCACCCAGGCATCCAGGCCGGCCAGGGCGCGGCCGAGCGGCTCCACCTTCCGGATGCCGCAGCAATATTTCCGCTCCTCCACGCTCCGGCGGAACGAATAGAACCCCCGCTCCCGCTCCAGCGCCTCCACCGCCGCCGCCTCCGGGAAGTACGTGGCGATGGCAATCCCGTACCGTTCCCGGATCCGTTCCATCACCTCATACGTCTCCTCCGGCAGGCGCCCCGTGTCTAGGGTGAAGACCCGGACCTCCCGGTCCATCCGCCACCACATGTCAATGAGGGCCACGTCCTCCACGCCAAAGCTCGAGGCCAGGGCAATCCGGGGCCGGAAGGTCCGGATGGCCCAGCCGAGGATCTCCTCGGCCGGCCGTCCCTTGTGGTCCGCCTCCAGCCACTCCTGCACACCTCCGGCTTCCCCCGGCAGCCCCGTCGCCCCCCTCTCGGGTGCCGCCACGCTGCGCCCGTCCAACACCTCCCCCCCCGCGGCTTCCGTCATGAGGTATCCTCCCACCGGTTAGAGAAGTCTCACACCCGCGTACAGGATCGCCATCGCCACCGCCCCCCGTAACGCCCGCTGGGGCATCCTGGGACAGAGGACACTCCCTATCAGCACGCCAGGGATGGAGCCGAGCAGCAGGCTGGCCACAAGCCAGAGGTCCACCCGTCCGCCGGCCGCATGGGCCAGCCCCGCCGCGCCGGCCAGGAAGGCGGCCTGGACGATGTCCGAGCCCACAACCTGGCTCACGGGAAGCCGGTACAGGTACAGGAGGAGGGCCGCCACGATGGAGCCACTGCCGATGGAGGTGAAGCTCACGAGGAGACCGACCCCTGCGCCCGCGAGGACCGTGAGCAGTTTCACGGAACCGGTCCAGGGGACGGGCGGCTTCTGCGGCCTCCCTGCTCGAGGCCGCCGGAGGCCCAACAGGGTGAGGGCCGCGACCACGATCAGGAGGACCGCCACCATCCTGGTGACCCACACGTCCAGCGCCGGGCCGATCCCCCGCTCCAGATCGGTGAAGAGCTTCGCCCCCAACAGACCTGCCGGGACGCTCCCCAGGCTCAGGTAGAAGACGAGGGGCAGATGCACACTCCCCTGGCGGAGGTGCTGGATGGCGCCGACCCCCTTTGTGATAGCCGCGTAGACCAGGTCGCTGGCCACCGCCACCGTCGGGCGGACTCCGGCCAGGATAAGCACGGGGGTCACGACCGACCCGCTCCCGACGCCCGTCATGCCGACCAGGACGCCAACGACGAAGCCTAGCAAGGAGATCCCCAGATCCATCCCGTCGCCTCCCGTTCGGTTGCGCGCCGCCTACTTGCGCGTCCTCAACGTGACCTTCCGCGGACGCTTCTCCGCCCACTGCCTCCGTTGCGCGTCGAGGCGCTCGAAATTCTCGTAGATGTGCGGCCGCGCCTTGCGCATGCCCTCCACGATCGGCTTCGCGCGCTCCCAGTAGGGGGTGGGGTTGAAGACGTCGAAGAACAGGTCCGCCCTGAGCAGTCTCCTGCCGACCAGCACACCGGCCAGTTCGAAAAAGCCGCAGACCGAGGTGAAGGAGACCCGTTCCTTGGAAGTGCCGGCGTACTTGGCCTTGTACTCGGCGTAGTCCTTCGCCGCGAGGTCGTGCAGGAACCAGAGGAGCGCTTCGCGGTTCCGGTCATAGATGTGGTAGAGCTGCAAGAGGACCTCCACATCGGTTCTCTCTGGACTAGCCATGGCCGTCACCTTCTCTCCCGGGCTGAACCCCCGCGAAGAGCCGTTTCCTTTGCGAGGGGAGGGGGTGAGCGAAATAGTCCGCGATCGCCCGCACCATCGGGCCGAGCTTGTAGATCTCGGGCATCACATCCACGCTGACGCCATGCTCCTCGATGGTCCGCCGCGTGGGAGGCCCGACCGCCACGACCAGGACGTTCGAGTTCAACTGTCTGCACAAATCCTCCTCCAGGCCGTGCTCTTCCGCCATTCGGAAGAGGTTCCTCGCGGAGGGCGGGCTGGTGAAGGTCATGACGTCAACGGCCCCCCGCAGGACATCGCGGATGAGTTGCAGGACCTTCTGGTGCTCGGGCGGCACGTACTGAAAGCCCAGGGCTCCAAGAACCTCAGCGCCGCTCTTCTCGAGTGCCGGTGAATAGTGGTACGCCTGAGCCTCGAAGACTTCCGCCCCCCTCCTTTCCAGCTCCTGGCGGAGGATCGCCGCAGGAGCCCCATGCCAGAGGATGGCCACGCGTTTGCCCTGAAGGTCGAGCTTTACCATTTCCGCGGCGATCCCCTCCGCCGTATTGTCCGAGGGGACCAGACTCACCCGCACGCCGTTCTGCTCCAGCACCTTCTGCGGCTTGTGGCTCCTCGCCACGACAGCGAGGCGGTTCAGCCTCTCCACCACCTCCCGCTGCACCCCGAGTTTCTCTGCCTTCGCCATCAGCAGGTACACGCCCGGGCCCGTCATGAAGACCGCATAATCGCAATCGCCGCCGAGGATCCGCCGGACCAACCCGTCCACCTGGAGGTCCACATCCTCCTGCACGTCAATCCCCACTGTCGGGGCCACATAGGGGACGCCACCGAAGTTCGCGACGAGGTGCGCGAGCTCCGACGCCCTCCTGCTGCCCGTGATCGCCACGGTCAGACCCTTGAGCCGCATCAGCGGAGCCCCCGCTTCCTCACCCCTCATCCTGTGCGGCGGCCCGCCCGGGGAGGGGTCGCGGGCGGGCTCGGTTCCCACCATCCACCGGCAGTGGTAGCATGGTGGCCCGGCGGAGCAGCCGAGATGTCCCCGCTGGACCAACGCCCGGTACGCGGTTGGCCAGCGACATCGGTGCCGGCCAGAGAGAGCCGGGCCGGCCGGGTCTCCACGCGTTTGCGAGAGGGGTACCGTCATGAGAGCTGATTGGAAGGTCCTCTGCGGATCGCTTCTCGGGGGATTCGGAATTCTGTCTGCCCTGGGGCAGACCGCCGAAGCACACGAAAAGTGGTTCCTCGATGCCGAGGCCTATCCGCTTCGGGCGGAGGCGCTCGCGGACCCCTGGACGTGGCTGGCGATCGGGGGACCGATCGCGCTCTGGGCGGTGGCGCTGCTCCTCTGGCGCTGGCGGGGGCAGCGCTCCGTCATCCCCGGCCCCCAGGACCTCGGCGGCACGCCCGAGGCAAGAGATGCGCTTTACGCCTTTATGCCTCTCGTCCTTGCCGTTCACCTCGGCGTCCCCCTGCTGGTGAACGGCCTGAACCACACCCTCTTCAGCCCCAACAACGGCCTGGGGGGGATGTGGGCCCATCTGTTCACCCTGGGGCAGATCGGCGTGATGCTCGGCCTCTTGTATGGCTCGGCCACCCGCCTCTCCGCCCTTCTCCTGGCCCTGATGTGGGGGGCCGGTCTCTTCGTGATTGGGGTCGAACCGATGCTGGAGGCGATCCACATCCTGGGCTTCAGCGCCTTTTTCGTCTGTGCAGGGCGGGGACCCCTCGCGGTGGACCGGGCGCTCTTCCCGAAGTGGGAGCCGAGCCCGGCCCTCGTCGTGTGGGCGGTGCCGCTGCTGCGCGCGGCGATCGGCCTGAGCCTGATCGTCGTTGCCTTCACCGAAAAGCTCTTGAACGTCCCGATGGCCGTGGACTTCCTGGAGGAGCACCCCATGAATTTCCTCCCCGTACTCGGCATGCCCCTCACGGATGCCCAGTTCGTGCTGATGATCGGTGCGGTGGAGCTCCTGGTCGGCCTCTGCATCCTGAGCGGGGTCTTCCTCCGGGACATCATCCTGATCGCCTGGTTCCCCTTCAACCTGACCCTGGGCATCTTCGGCCCGGATGAGCTGGTGGGACACCTTCCCTTTTACGGGGCGATGGCGCTCTTCTTCGTGTGGGGGAAATCCGACCCGCAGAACCTCGCCGCCTGGACGCGGGGGATCCTGCGGCCCTCCCTCGGGGCCCTCTTTCACCGGTAGCACCCCCTCTGCCCTCCCCCGATTGACCTTCAGCCGGGGCGCCTGAAGTTCCCCCGTGTCAACGACCCGTGGAGTCGGGCTGCCCTCTGCTCGACCGTCTTTCCCGAGCTTGATGCCTGGCGACCACAGGGCTCGTCAGCCCGTGACGCGGGTTCGGGAGAGCTTCGCGGTGGCCTTCTCGATGGCAGTCCTCTCCGCCTCCGCCCGCGTCCCACCCTCCGCCCGAGCAAGCCAGGCTCCCGGCTCCACGTTATCCACGGTGCAGTAGTAGCGGTCGCCCAGCTTGAAGCTGATAATGTTGATCTTCCAGCGGCCGACCTCCTCCTGTCTGCGCGAGTACTCCTCCGGTTTCATAGGGGTCTCCCCAGCAGGCCCCTCCCGGGCCGACTCGGATGGTCCGGTGTCCCCCATCGGTGCCCGGCCCTGGGAATTGCCCCATTATGGTTTCTCGACTGGAGCCCCGACCAGATTGCCCCACTCCGTCCAGCTTCCGTCGTAGTTCCTGACCTCCTTGAACCCCAGCAGGTACTTCAGGACGAACCAAGAGTGGCTGGAGCGCTCGCCGATCCGGCAGTAGGCGATGACGGGCTTGGCCCCGGTGATCCCCGCATCCCGGTAGAGCTTGGCCAGGTCATCGCGGCTCTTGAAGGTCCCATCCTCGTTGCAGGCCTTTGACCAGGTAATGTTCTTCGCCCCGGGGATGTGTCCGCCCCGCTGGCAGGTCTCGGGGAGGCCGGGCGGCGACAACAGTTCCCCCGTGAACTCCTGCAGGCTGCGCACGTCAACCAGCTCGACCTTTTTCTGCGCCACGGCCTTCTGGACTTCAGGGAGAAAGGATCGGATCGAGAAGTCTGCTTCCTTCGCCCGGTAGGTCTTGGTCGGCGGCTTGGGGACGTCCTTCGTCAGCTCCCGCTTCTCCTCGATCCACTTCTTGCGCCCCCCGTTGATCAGGCGAACATCCGCGTGGCCGTAGATCTTCATCTGCCAGACGGCCCATGCGGCGAACCAGTTGTTGTTGTCTCCATAGAGGACCACGGTGGTGCCGTTGCCGATTCCGGACGCGGCCATGAGTTTCTCGAAGGCACCCTTGGGAATGATGTCCCGCTGGACCGTGTCGCACAGTTGCGTATTCCACGACCACCCGATGGCTCCAGGGATATGCCCCTCCTCGTAAGCCTTCGTGTCCACATCCACCTCGACGATCCGGACCTTCGGATCGCCTCGATGATCATCGGCCCACTGCGTCGAAACCAGAACCTCAGGATTTGCATACGCTGCCATAGCCTCCTCCTCTCAGGGGGTTGCCTCCAGCTTGGTGATCGGCGCTCCCTCCGCCTTCGCTCGCCGGAGCGCATCGGCCCGGATGGTCACAGCCGCTCGTGGAGCCACAGGCTCACGCCCCGCTTTCCTCTCCCGTTCTTACCCCTCGACGCCATGAGGCGGCCTGCCCGGAGAGGGGTCCCGCGCCACCGCGGCGACCTCGACCCCCGCCAGGAGGGCCCGTACCGCCTCGTCGCTGTGGCGGGCGCAGAACTGGCGGAAGTTCTCGCCGTCCGCCCGGTCCCGGAGGTAGCCTCGGAGCAGCCGCTCGATGGCTTCAGGGACGTCGGTCGCCGGGCAGCGGTACCCGACGGGGCGGGCGATGGCCTGATGCTTCCCGACCGCCCCACCCACGCAGAAGTAGTAGGCGTCCACCTGCTTCCCGTCCACCTTCATCTTCTTGCCCTCGATCCCCAGGTCGGCGATCCACTGCTGCCCGCAGCTATTCGGGCAGCCGGTGATGTGGATCTTGAGGTGGTGCCCGAAGCCGGGGAGGCGTTCCTCCAGCGCTTCCACCAGCCACTGGGCATAGCCCTTGGTCTCGGTGATGGCCAGCTTGCAGAACTCGGTCCCGGTGCATGCGACGGCCCCCCGCCAGAAGGGCGAGGCGGCCAGGCGCAACCCGGCAGCCTCGATGTCTTTGGAGAGCGTGTCCACGTGACGCGTCGGGATGTTGAGGACGAGGAGGTTCTGCATGGTGGTGGTCCGCAGTTCGCCGGTCCCGTATCGGTCGGCCAGGTCGGCGACGCGGGCCATCTGCTCGGCGGTGATCCGCCCGCGCAGCACCGCGATGCCCGCGGTGGAGTAGCCCTCCTGGCGTTGCGGGTGGACGCCGACATGATCGCGGTAGACGTCGTCCGGCGGCTCCTCGGGCACCGCAGGGTCGAGGGGGAAGCCGACGCGCCGCTCCAGCTCCTCCTGGAAGCGCTCCGCCGTCCAGCCCTCGCGCAGGAACAGGAACTTGAGCCGCGCCCGTTCCCGGTTCTGCCGCAGGACATCGGAGTCCCGGAAGATCTCCGTGATCCCCCGGACGACGGGGAGGACCTGGTTCCAGCGCACGAAGGCGTTGAGGCGCACCCCCAGATGCGGGTCCGTGGAGAGCCCCCCGCCGACCCGGACCGAAAAGCCGACCTCCGGCTCCCCGTTGTGGGTCCGGGTGATGGCGGTCATGCCGATGTCATTGATCTCCGGGTAGGAGCACCAGACCCGGCATCCCGTGATGCAGATCTTGTACTTGCGGGGCAGGTTGTAGTACGCCGGGTTCCCGTTCAGCATCTGGGTCGCGGCGTGGGTGAGCGGGGAAGCATCCGCGATCTCGTCGGGATCCACCCCGGCCAGAGGGCACCCGGTGATGTTGCGGGTATCGTCCCCGCAGGACCCCATGGTGGTGATCCCGCACCGCCAGAGGCTGGCGAGGATCGCGGGCAGGTCCTCGATGGTGACCCAGTGGAGCTGGATGTTCTGGCGGACGCTGATGTCGGCGATCCCCCTGGCGTGCTTGGCGGTGACCTCCGCGATGGTGCGGAGCTGGTGGGAGAGGAGGAAGCCGTTGGGGATGCGGATGCGCACCATGAAGTAGGGGACCGCCTTCCCCTCGCCCCCCTTGCCCCCCACGGCGCCGATGCCGTCCCCCTGGGTGTAGACCCCCCACCACCGGAAGTAGGTGTTCAACCACTCCGGCGGGATGGATTCGTGGCCGTCGCGGGCGAACCGCTGGATCTCCTCCAGGCACTCCCAGGGATTCTTCTCCCGCTTGAGGCGCTCCACCCGCTGCGCCTTCGTCTCCTTGACCTGCTCGCCCATGCCGCTCTCCTCTCTTCCCGGGAACCACGTCCGCGTGGGCAGCCAAAAGGCAAACGCCGGGGCTCCAGGGGACGGACCCCTGGACGCCCCGGCGTCGTTCTACAACGCGAACCTTTGCCGTTGGGGCAGCGAGCCTACGCTGGCCGGCCCAGCGAGGGACCGGCCAGTTGCAGCGGCACCTCAACCCACCGCTTGCACTGCGGGCATTTGGCCGCGGCGAGGCGGGTCTTGAGGTCCACCTTGATGATGGCGTTCTTTACGAACAGGAAGCCCCCCTCCTGTTTCTCCACGCGCGTCCGGCAGTGGGGGCACCGGCCCTCGCGCAGCGCGGAAACCTCGGAAGGCGGCTCGATGATCAGGGGCATGGTAGCGCCTACGTCGCCGGCACCCGCCAGGGCGTGAGCTTCTCCTCCACCACCTTGAGGCCACTGAAGATCAGCAGGATGAATCCCACGATGATGACGAGGCTCGCCATCATCAGACTGGCGTTGAAGGTGTTCTGCGCAAAGTTCAGCAGGTACCCGAGCCCCCGGCTCGCGGCGATGAACTCCCCCACCACCGCCCCGGTGAAGGCAAAGCCGACCGTCACCCGCAGGCTGCCGAAGACCCAGGCGGCGATGGCCGGGATGTGGACATGGACCAGGAGGTCCCGGCGGGTCGCGCCGAGGATCAGCACCCCATCCACGAGCCGGCTGTCCACCTCCCGGATGCCGGTGTACACCGCGAAGAAGACCACGACGAAGACCAGGACGAAACTCAGGGCCACCTTGGAGCCCATCCCGATGCCGAACCACATGATGAAGAGGGGGGCCAGGATGATCCGGGGAATCGCATTGAGGAGGACCATGACCGGCTCGATGAGCTCTCCCAGGAGCCGGTGCTGGGCGAGCCCCCAGCCCAGGGCGGCTCCCGCGGCGAAGCCCAGGACCAGTCCGCCGAGGGCCTCCTGGATCGTGGTCAGGAGGTGCGGGTACAGGGCCGCGCTGGACACCAGGGTCCACAAGGTCCGGCCCACGTCGGAGGGCGCGCTGAAGAAAAAGCGATCCACCCACCCCTGGCGGGCGCTCACCTCCCACAGGCCCAGGGCGGCCACGCCCAGGAGGAGGCGCAGCGCGCCCAGGAGCCGGGCCGAGGGGGCCCTAGATGTTCCAGGACGGGACAGCGTCTCGGTCGCCATAGATCTTCGTGACCTCCTCCGCCAGGTCGCGCCACACCGTCCGGCAGAGCGCGGCGAAGCGGGGGTGGCTCTTGACCTGCAGCACGTCCCGGGGCCGCGGCAGGCCCGTGGGGTACGTCGCCTTGACCCCGCTCCGGGGACCCGCCCGCATCACCACGACGGTGTCCGCCAGGGCCACCGCCTCCTCCAGGTCATGGGTGACGAAGAGGATGGTCTTCGCCCCGCCGCCGCAGAGGAGGAGGAGATCCTGCTGGAGGAGGACCCGCGTCTGCGCGTCGAGGGAGGCAAAGGGCTCATCCATGAGCAGGAGGTCCGGGTCGCAGATCAGCATCTGGGCGAGGGCGGCCCGCTTGCGCATGCCGCCGGAGAGCTGCGCGGGGTAGTGGCGCTCGAACCCCTTCAGCCCGACCCGGGCAATCCAGTCCTGGCAGCGGTCCCGCACCTCCTCCTCCCGGACCCCGCGGAACCGCAACCCCAGGGCCACGTTGTCGAAGGCCGTCTTCCAGGGCAACAGGGCATCGTGTTGAAAGAGGAACCCGATGGTGTTCTGGACCCCGCGGACGGCCGCCCCGTTGATGGAGACCGTCCCGCCCGAGGGTGCGGCCAGGCCAGCCACCAGCCGCAGCAGCGTGGACTTCCCGCAGCCGCTCGGGCCCACGATGGCCGTGAAGCTCCCGGAGGGGACCTCCAGGCTGGTCTCCTCCAGCACCGGGAAGGGGGAGCCGTCCGTCCCGGGGAAGACCTTGGAGACCTGCTTGAGGGAGACCGTCGTCATCGGCTTCGTTCGACAAACTCGTTGGTGAAGAGGAGGGAGAGCTCGGGCACGCCCGCCGCGGGCAACAGCCCGGAGGCCCGCTGGGCCTCGATGACCCGGGCCACATCCTCCGACTGGATCCTCCCGTCCGCGGGGTACAGGTGCCCCTTGAACTGGTCCAGGATCTCGCCCAGCAGGGCCGGGTCCCCCCCCACCAGCAGGGACTCGGGGATCAACGCCGCGATGGTGGAACCCGACTCCTTACTGATAAAGCGGTTGGCCTTCACGATCGCGTTGCTCATCCGCTGGACCAGGGATGGGTTTTGGGCGATGACGTCCGGGCGGGTGATGAGGCCCATGAACTGGTACTGGCCCCCGAGAACGGTCTGGGCCTGGTGGCGGTCCATGAAGTTCACCAGGACCCGCGCGCCCTTCCGGGTCGCCAGAGTGAGGGCGGGCTCCTGCACCATGGCGGCCTCCACCTGGCCACTCAGGAGGGTCTGGAGGATGTTGGGGCCCAGCGACACGAACGAGACCTTCTCGGGATCGATCCCGCTTTTCCGGAGAAGGAGCTGGACCAGCAGGTGGTCCGTCGCTCCCAGGTTCCCCACGCCGA
Source organism: Methylomirabilales bacterium (SeqCode) (assembly GCA_050732195.1). Lineage (GTDB taxonomy): Bacteria > Methylomirabilota > Methylomirabilia > Methylomirabilales > JACPAU01 > JACPAU01. The sequence goes on along the minus strand of JBOHQK010000043.1, from coordinate 796 downwards.
CCTTCTTCCCGACCAGGTGCTCCGGGCGGGTGATCCGGCCGGCCGCCTCCGGCGCGACCGCCAGGGCGAAGAAGGGGAGGCGGGCGGTCGAGACCACCATCACGATCGGCTTCCCCCCCGCGGTGCTCTTGACGGCCAGGTCCATCGTCGTTCCGATAAAGTCCACGCTCTTGGCCTGGAGGGCCACCACCGCCGGCGGGCCCCCCTTCATGTAGACGAGCTGGACGTCCAGCCCCTCCTCGGCGAAGAAGCCCTTTGCCCGGGCGACTTCAAAGGGGATCACGCAGAGCAATTGGCTGCAGAAGGCCAGGTCGAGCTTCTGGGAGCCGTGCTGTCCCGCGGCGTGGGGGGGAAGGGCGACGCCGACGGAGACTTTCTCCTTCTCGGCGGCCCCTGCAGGTGCCAGCAGGCCCGGCACGGCCAGGACAAGAAGGCAAGTCAGCAGAAGGGCAAACGTTCTCTGGTAGCGCCTCACGACGGACCTCCTCTCAAGAATGTCAATCGAAATACTCGACATTAGGACCCAAAAAAAAGCTTGCCTCGCAGAGCCTCCGCCCTGCTCCGGACAAGCCAGTGGCCACCCCGTCCCTGAGCCCCTAGTGTGACTCCAACGAATGTAGATCATGCTCACGCAACGGCTGCCGTGCCGAGCCAACGAAATGCCCCGAGGATTCCAGCCAAGCCGCGGGTGGCGCCGGGCGCGGCCCCCGAGCGGCCGGGCCGCGTGGGACCCCCTCGGCCTCCTGCCGCACTGCAGCGCATTGCGGGAGGGGCTGAGCGGGTGACGACGCCCGGC
>JBOHQK010000042.1:0-3445 GCA_050732195.1 Methylomirabilales bacterium (SeqCode) | reverse complement strand
CCGGCCGCCGTGTCCTTGCTCATGGCCGCCCAGGCCCAGTGGTCAGCAAAGGCCGTCCGCCTTGCTTCCATTTTCCGACCTCCCATCTGAGCGTCGTCCACAACGCAATGCCGGGATCTCTTCTGAGGCGGCCCGGCCCTACTCCCCGTCGGTCTGCAGGGCCCCCACCAGCGTGCGCACGTCCCGGACCCCGTGGCGGGCGCAGTAGGCGGCGATGCCGTCGCGGACCTTGAGGGGCGCCCGGGGATCCACGAAGGTGGCGGTCCCCACCTGGACGGCCGTGGCCCCCGCCAGCAGGAACTCCACGGCGTCCTCGCCCGTCTGGATGCCCCCGATGCCGATGAGGGGGAGCGGGACAGCCTGGGCGACCTGCCAGACCATGCGGAGGGCGATCGGCTTGATGGCGGGCCCCGAGAGGCCACCCGTCACCGTGTGGATCTTGGGACGGCGGGTGTGCGGGTCAATCGCCACCCCCAGCAGCGTGTTGATGAGGGAGAGGGCGTCGGCACCGCCGTCGGCCGCGGCGCGCGCGATGACGGTGATGTCGGTCACGTTGGGGGAGAGCTTCGGGATGACCGGCACGCCGGTTACCTGCTTGACAGCCCGGACCACCTCCCGGGTGAGGTGCGGGTCTGTCCCGTAGTCGAGGCCGCCGGCCACGTTGGGGCAGGAGATGTTTAACTCGAGAGCCGACACCCCCGGGACGCCCTCCAGCCGCTTGGCCAGCTCGGCGTACTCCTCCACCGACTTGCCGGCGATGTTGACCAGGATGGGGACCTTCAGGCGCCGCACGACGGGGAGCTTTTCCCGCAGGAACGCCTCGATGCCGACGTTCTGGAGGCCGATCGAGTTCAGCATCCCGGAGGGGCTCTCGGCGATCCGCGGGGCGGGGTTGCCCACCCGGGGGTGGAGGGTGATGGTCTTCACCACCACCGCCCCCAGGCCCGACAGATCCGCGTAGGGGGCCAGCTCCTCGGCGTAGCCGCAGGTCCCGGAGGCGGTCATCACCGGGTTGCGCATCGCGATCCCCGCGAGGGTCACTCTCAGGTCCGGCTTCACGACTGGACCTCCCCACGTCGGGTGGAAGCAGCCAGATGTTCCTCCTCGACGGCCTCTCGGTATCGCTTCTGGAGGAGACGGGCGACTGGGCCCGGACTGCCGGAGCCGATCTTTCTGCCGTCAATAGCGGTGAGCGGCATGACCTCCTTCAGGGAGCCGGTCACGAACGCCTCGTCGGCCCCGAGGAGGTCCTCAAGGGGGACCGGAACCTCGTGGACGGTCAGACCCCCCTTCCTGGCGAGCTCCATCACCACCTCTCGGGTGATCCCCGGTAACCGCCCTGACTCCTCAGGCGGGGTCGTCAGAATCCCCCTCGAAACCGAGAAGAGGTTACTCGTCGCACCCTCGACGACGGAGCCATCGGGCGCGACGAACAAGGCCTCCTGCGCCCCTTCCCGTCGCGCGTGCGCCGTCGCCAGCGCATGATAGAGATAGTTCAGCGACTTGATGCCGAGCGGGTTGAAGGGGCTTCCCCAGCGAAGCGCGATCGCCCCGATCCCGACCTGCTGCCGCTCGGAGATCTCAGCGTCCAGCGGCTTGGCGACAAGGAGGAGAGTGGGCGAGGGCGGCGTGTGGGGGGGCAGGAGGGAGCCCAGGGGGTCGATGCCCCTTGTGAGAGTCAGCCGGAGGGCGCTGTCCCCCGCCCGCAAGCCGTTCCGGCGCAGCAGCTCTCCCATCACCCGCCGCCACGCCTCCTGGTCGCCCTCGAACGGAATCCCGATCTGGACGGCCCCCTTCTGGAGGCGCCTCAAGTGGCGCTCCAGGGCAAAGACCCATCCAGCGTACGCCCGGATCGTCTCGAAGAGACCATCGCCATAGGAAAAACCCCGGTCGAAGGCCGAAACCTTCGCCCGCTCCGCCTGCACGAAGCGCCCGTTGAGATAGACAACCGCCATCCGGTCCCTCTACCTCGGCGCCCCCCGGCCGACGCCGAGGGTCCGAAAGAAGGTTTCGGCCTTTAACAAGGTTTCCTCGTACTCCCGTTCGGGCGACGAGTCGGCCACGATTCCCCCGCCGGTTTGGAAGTAGATCCGTCCTCCTGTGACGATGCCCGTCCGGATCACGATATTCAGTTCCATCTCCCCGCAGAACCCCACGAATCCGGTCGCTCCGGTGTAGAGGCCGCGAGCGGTCGGCTCCACCTCGTCGATTACCTCCATGGCGCGAATCTTCGGGGCCCCAGTGACAGAACCGCCCGGGAAGGTGGCACGCAGGCAGTCCATGGGCTCGGTCCCCTCCTCGAGGGTGCCCGCCACGGTCGAGACCATGTGGTGGAGGGTGGGGTAGGTCTCGATCGCCTGGAACCGCTCGACATGGACGGACCCGATCCTGCAGATCTTCCCCAGGTCGTTCCGCTCGAGGTCCACGATCATCACATGCTCGGCGCACTCTTTTGGATCGTGACGGAGGTGGTCAATGAGGCGCGCATCCTCCTCCGGAGTCATCCCGCGAGGGCGGGTTCCCTTGATCGGGCAGGTGGAGATCCGGCCGTCCACGACCTGCAGGAACCGTTCCGGGGAGTTCGACAGAACCTGAAAGCGGCCGCAGTTCAAGTAGGCCCCGAAGGGCGCAGGGAAGCGGTCCCGGAGTCGCCGGTACAGGCCCCAGGGGTCGCCCGAGAACCAGGTGGCGAAACGTTGCGAGATGTTGGCCTGATAGATGTCGCCGGCCGCGATATACTCCAGCACCACCTCCAGCGCCTTGAAATAGGATTCCCTCGACATGTTGCTCTCGAGTGGGGCCCCGGTGTGTCGCGGCTCGATCAGGGTTCTCGGGCCGATCAGCCTGGCGCGTCGAATCAGGTCGAGCCCCTCTTGCAGCCGCTCGAGAGCCCGCTGCCTGCGGTCGGGGCCCGGGGGCAGCGGCAAGCCTGAGGAGGTGACTCGAAGCCGGCCGGTTCCGGGGTCGAACCAGAAGAGGCGGTCGTAGAAGTTCAGCACACAGTCCGGCAGCCCGAGGTCATCCACGGCCAGAGCCGGCAGCCTTTCGAGATGGTGGCGGAGGTCGTACCCGAAATAGCCGATGGCGCCCGCTGCGGGACGCGTGTGGACAGAAGCGACATCACGGTACTGCCGAAAAAGCCCCTGGAGGTATCGGAACGGGTCGCTCGTGAAGCGACGGGACTCCCCCTGAAGGGAGACGGTAATCTCGTGCCCCTTTGCAATCAATGTGAGGAACGGATCGTATCCGAGGCAATCGACGCGCCATCGATTCACGGCCGAGGGGTCGCCATCGAGGAGGCTGGACCCCGGCCTGGCGGCGACCAAATCGAAAAGTTCCGTCAGGGCCGGCGGATTCTGGACCTCCTCCACGAGGAGGTCCGCCGCTGCCTCGGCTGGGTTCGGTGCCTTGGGAAGGGGGATCGATCCCGGAAAGGGATCCCAGG
>JBOHQK010000041.1:0-11781 GCA_050732195.1 Methylomirabilales bacterium (SeqCode) | reverse complement strand
CCTCTGGCATGTCCGCTACCCCTTCGCCGACGATCCCCGCGGGGGGCTCGTCGTGGCCACGACGCGGCCGGAGACCATGCTGGGGGATATGGCGGTGGCGGTCCACCCGGAGGACCCCCGCTACCGGAATGCGGTCGGGCGGACGGTCCTCCTCCCGGTTGTCGGCCGGAGGCTGCCGGTCATCGCCGACCGGGCGGTGGCGAGGGACTTCGCCACCGGAGTGCTGAAGGTGACGCCGGGGCACGACCCGAACGACTACGAGATCGGCACGCGACACGGGCTGCTGCCTCCCATCAAGGCCTTCACGGAGACCGGGAAGATCAGCGCCGGCTTCCTCGTGGATGAGGTCGGCCAATCAATTCAAAACGCGCGAGCGCAGGGCTACGTCTTGGCCGACAGGTACGAGGCCCGCCGGATGATCCTCGAGCACTTGAAGGAGGACGGACTCCTGGTGAAGGAGGAGCCCTACCGTCACGCCGTCGGGCGCTGCTACCGGTGCCAGACGGTCATCGAGCCGTTCCTCACCCCCCAGTGGTTCGTCCGGGTGAAGCCCCTGGCGGAGCCGGCAATCCGCGCCGTCGAGGAGGGGCGGGTCCGGATCGTCCCGGAGCAGTGGGAGCGCAACTACTTCGACTGGATGCACAACATCCGCGACTGGTGCATCTCCCGACAGATCTGGTGGGGCCACCGGATCCCGGCCTGGTACTGCCTGGACTGCAACCCCGGCCAGGTGGTGCAGACGAGCACCGGGCCCGCCTTCGCCGCCGAGCGGGGGGCGATGCCCGAAGATACGACGGAGCGCTACACGATCCTCCCGGACGCGAAGCCGATCGTGGCCCGAGAAGCTCCGGCCCGGTGCCCGGCCTGCGGGGGGACGCGGCTTGTGCAGGATCCGGATGTGCTGGATACCTGGTTCAGCAGCGCGCTCTGGCCCTTCTCCACCCTGGGCTGGCCGGAGCGGACGAAGGCGCTGCAGGTCTTCTACCCCACCTCGGTGCTGGTCACCGGCTTCGACATCCTCTTCTTCTGGGTGGCCCGGATGATCATGATGGGCCTCAAGTTCATGGGGGAGATCCCCTTCCGGCAGGTCTACATCCACGCCCTCGTGCGGGATGCCGAGGGGCAGAAGATGTCGAAGTCGCGGGGGAACGTCATCGACCCCTTGGTGGTCATTGACAAGTACGGCGCGGACGCCTTCCGGTTCACGCTGGCGGCGCTGGCGGCGCAGGGGCGGGACATCCGCCTCTCGGAGGAGCGGATCGAGGGCTACCGCTACTTCTGCAACAAGCTCTGGAACGCGTACCGGTTCCTGGCGCCGCACCTGGGCCGGGGGGCGCCCCTTTCCCCCGGGCAGCGCCCGGCCCCGGCGGACCTGGCCGACCGCTGGATCCTCAGCCGGCTCCAGGAGGTGGTCGGGTCGGTCACGGAGGCCCTCGAGGCCTTTCGCTTCAACGAGGGGGCCTCGGTCCTCTATCAGTTCGTCTGGCACGAGTACTGCGACTGGTACCTAGAGATGGCCAAGCGCCGGCTCACGGAGGGGGAGGGCCCTGGGGCCGGGGCGGCCCGCGCCGTCCTGGCCCACGTCCTGGAGACGGTCCTCCGCCTGCTCCACCCGATCATGCCCTTCATCACGGAGGAGATCTGGCAGCGTCTCCCCCACGAAGGGGCGACCATCATGCGGGCCCCCTGGCCGGTGCCGGACCGAGCCCTGAGCGATCCCGAGGCCACGGCCGCTCTGGAACTGGTCATGGACCTGGTCCGGGCGATTCGCAACCTCCGCTCGGAGGTCAACATCCCGGCGGCGGCCTGGCTCACGGTCATCTGCCGGTCGCGGGACGACCAGCAGCAGGTCACGCTGCGGGCCGCGGAGACCTACATCCGGGCCCTGGGGCGCATCGGGGAGTTCCGCTCCGGGACCGGGGAGGTCAAGCCCCCCGCGGCGGCCGCCACGGTCGTCCGCGGGATGGAGGTCTACGTCCCGCTCACCGGGCTGATTGACTTTGCCGCCGAGATCGCCCGCCTCCACAAGGAGGTCGAGAAGGTGGAGCGGGAGCTGGCCCGGGTCCAGGGGAAGCTCGAGAACCCCGCATTCCGGGCAAAGGCCCCGGCGGAGGTGGTGGAGAAGGAGACCGGGGTGGCCCGGGAGCTCACCGAGATCCGGGCCAAGCTCCTGGAGCACCTGACCCTCCTGGAATCCTCCCGGGAGTAGGGGCATGGGAGGGGGCACCGAGGGGCTCCTGCTGGACGGGGAGGCGCTGCGCCTCCGGGACCCCGAGGCTTTGGTCGGACGCAGGGTCCTCTGCCGCCGGGAGGTGACTTCCACCAGCGCCGTCGCCGCGGCCCTCGCCGCGTCGGGCGAGCCCGAGGGGACGGTTGTCCTGGGCGAGCGGCAGACCGCAGGGCGGGGGCGGCTCGGGCGCACCTGGGCCTCCCCCCCGGGCCTGGGCCTCTGGTTCTCCGCCATCCTCCGGCCACCCATCCCGGCTTCCCGCGCACCGGTCCTGACCCAGGTGGCGGCCGTGGCGGTCGCGGAGGGGGTGGAGGAGGTGGCAGGGCGCCTCCCGGGCGGCATCAAGTGGCCCAATGATTTCATCCTGGCCGGGTGGAAGGTGGCCGGGATCCTGACGGAGATGGTGGCCCGGGGGGAGGAGGTGGCTGCCGTCATCCTGGGCGTCGGCCTCAACGTGAACCAGGGACCGGCGGACTTCCCGCCGGACCTCGGGGGCCGGGCCGGCTCGCTGGCGATGGCGGCGGGCCGGCTTATCCCGCGGGCGGACCTCTTCCGGGCCCTCCTCCGGCGCCTGGACAGCCGCTACCGGGAGTTCCTGGCGGCGGGGCCGGCGGCGGCCCTGGCGGAGGCGACCGCCCGCTCCCTCACACTGGGGCACCCCGTGCGGGCGCGGGAGGGCGAGGCGGAGCTCAGCGGCGTGGCGTTCCGGTTGGAGGGGGACGGGGCGTTAGCCCTGCGGTTGCAAGACGGCCAGCTCCGGCGGCTGGTGGCGGGGGAGGTCACCCTCCTCCTGGAGACCTGATGCTCCTGGTCCTGGACGTGGGGAACACCAACATCAGCCTCGGCCTCTTTGAGGGCGAGGGCCTCCTGCACCACTGGCGGATCGCGAGCCGGCGGGCGGGGACACCGGACGAGTACGCGATTCTCCTCCGCAACCTCCTGGAGGGGGTGAAGGTGCCCCTGGACGCCATCAACGCGGTCATGATGGCCTCCGTGGTCCCCCCCATGGACGGGACGCTGGAGGAGATGGTGCGGGGCCTGCTGAAGCTCACCCCCCTCACAGTCGGTCCCGGGACCAAAACAGGCATGCCCGTCCTGTACGACAACCCCCGGGAGGTGGGGGCGGACCGGATCGTGAACGCGGTGGCCACCTTCGCCCAGTACGGCGGGCCGGCCATCGTGGTGGACTTCGGCACGGCCACGACCTTCGATGCCGTCTCCGCCCGGGGGGAGTACCTGGGGGGGGTCATCGCCCCCGGCATCGGGATCTCCGCTGAGGCCCTCTTCGAGCGAGCGGCCAAGCTCCCCCGGATCGAGATCACCCGGCCCCGGGGGGTGATCGGCAAGAACACGGTCGCGAGCATGCAGTCGGGGCTCTTCTACGGCTACCTGGCGCTGGTGGACGGGGTCGTCCGGCGGATGCAGCAGGAGATGGGCGGGACGAAGGTGGTGGTGGGGACAGGGGGGCTCGCCCACATGATCCTGGCCGATTCGGAGACGGTGGACCGGGTGGACCCCCTCCTGACACTCACCGGCCTTCGGCTCCTGTACGAGCGCAACCGCTAGTGCCGGTCCAACGAATTGCACCGAGGATTGCCGCCGAGCCGCGGGTGGCGCCGGGCGCGGCCCCCGAGCGGCCGGGCGGAGTGGGACCCCCTCGGCCTCCTGCCGCATGCAGCGCATTGCGGCAGGGGCGGAGCGGGTGACGGAGCCCGGCCGCGAGTTGGGCAAGCCGGCGACAGAACCCGCGGCAGAACGGTCTGTCAGGATGGGGCCGTATTACATGGAGCGGCGCTAGGGGGGTGGTGGCAAGGCCCCGGGAGAAGCGCGGCATGCCCAAGGCGAAGATCCTGGTGGTGGACGATCAGCCCTTGATCCGCACCATGCTGAGCGACCTCCTCACGGAGGCCGGGTGCCAGGTGGTGACGGCCGCGGACGGGGAGGAGGGGTTAGCCCTCCTGAAGCAGGAGGCGCCCGCCCTGGTCATCCTGGACAAGGTGATGCCCAGGATGGGATGGGGGGGACCCGCTTCATCCTGGAGTCCCGGGAGGCGGGCCTCACGCGCGCGCCCGCATTGATCGTCTACTCCTCGGCCTTCACGGGGCCGCCGCAAGAGCACGCGGACGAGACGTTCCGGGTCCGCCTGCACGTGAGCAAGACCATCAAGGGGGACGCCCTCCTCACGCTCGTGGCGGACCTCTTAGCCCGCACCGGCGCGTAGTTTTCGGTTGACAGCCGCGGGGGTCGCCGCTATAGTTGGGCGGTTTTTTGGGGCGGGAGAGCCAATTCCGATGCGGACCTACGTGGCGAAGCCGGGAGAGATCCCCCGAACCTGGCGCCTGGTGGATGCGGACGGGAAGGTGCTGGGGCGGCTGGCCAGTGAGGTGGCCATGCTCCTCCGGGGGAAGCGGAAGCCCACCTTCACCCCCCACGAGGACGTGGGGGACTTCGTCATTGTCGTCAACGCAGCCAAGGTGCGGCTCACGGGGAACAAGCTCCGGGACAAGGTCTACTACCGCTACTCGGGATACCCCGGGGGTCTCAAGGCGGTGACGGCGGGGAAGCTCCTGCAGACGCGCCCGACGCGCGTCGTCGAGCACGCGGTGCGGGGGATGCTCCCCAAGAGCAAGATGGGGGATCTCCTCATCCGCAAGCTCAAGGTGTACGGCGGACCGGAGCATCCCCACCAGGCCCAGAAACCCGTCCCCCTGGTCCTCGGGTAGCGGGAGGCGGCATGGAGAAGGCGGCGACCTATTACGCGACGGGGCGGCGGAAGTCCTCCGTGGCCCGGGTGTGGTTGAGGCCGGGGGAGGGGAAGGTCCTGGTGAACGAGCGGCCGGCGGAGGAGTACTTCGGCCGCCCGACCCTCCGGATGGTCATCGCCCAGCCTTTCAAGGTGGCGGGGGTGGAGGCGAAGTTCGACGTGGTCGCCACGGTCCGCGGGGGCGGGGCGACCGGGCAGGCCGGGGCGCTGCGCCTCGGGATCTCGCGGGCCCTCCTCCATGCGGGGGAGGAGTTCCGCACCACCCTCAAGAAGGCGGGGTTCCTGACTCGCGACCCGCGGGTCAAGGAGCGGAAGAAGTACGGCCAGCGGGGGGCGCGCGCCCGGTTCCAGTTCTCCAAGCGCTAGGGCCCGGCGGCCGCATGCCACGGAGGGTCACCCCCGGTGACCTTCTTTTTTTTCGGGAGACGGCGGGGGGCCACGGGAGGAGCAGGGACGGATGCAGCGGCGGGTAGCCATCGTGGGGGCCAGCGGCTACACCGGAGCGGAACTGGTCCGCCTGCTGGCCGCCCACCCCAGCGTGGCGGTGGTGGCGGTCACCTCGGAGCAGTCGGCGGGGCAGCCGGTCGAGGCCCTCTTCCCCAGCCTGGCCGGGCACGCGCCCCAGGTCCTGCAGCGCCTGGACCCGCGGGCAGTCGCGGCGGCCGCCGAGGTCGTTTTCCTGGCCCTTCCCCACCAAACGGCGATGGGGGCGGCGGTCCCGATTCTCGAGGCCGGCCGCCGGATCGTGGATCTGTCGGCCGACTTCCGCTTCCGGGACCCTTTGGTGTACGAGTCCTGGTACCGGACCAAGCACCTGGCCCCGGCCCTGTGCGGGGAGGCGGTCTACGGCCTGCCGGAGGTCCACCGGGAGGCCCTGAAGACGGCCCGCCTGGCAGCCGTCCCCGGCTGCTACCCCACGGGGGCCCTCCTGGGACTTCTCCCGCTCCTGCGGGAGGGGCTCATTGACCCCGAGCAGATTGTCGTCAACGCCGTCTCCGGGGTCTCGGGCGCCGGGCGAAAGGTGGAGATCGAGTACGTCTTCGGGGAGGTGAACGAGAACTTCAAGGCCTACGGGGTCGCGGGGCACCGGCATACCCCCGAGATCGAGCAGGAGTTGGGCCGGGTGGCCGGCCGCGAGGTCCGGGTCACCTTCACCCCCCACCTGGCCCCCATGACCCGGGGGATCCTGAGCACCTGCACCGTGCGCCTGATGCGCCAGGTGGGCACGGCCGACCTGCTCGCCCTCTACCGGGACACCTACAAGGGGGAGCCCTTCATCCGCGTCCTGCCGGAGGGCCGGTTCCCGGAGACGAAGGCGGTCTGGGGATCGAACTACTGTGACATCGCCGCAAAGGTGGACGCCCGAACCGGACGCGCGATCCTCCTGACCGCCATCGACAACCTGGTAAAGGGGGCCTCGGGCCAGGCCATCCAGTGCATGAACCTCATGCTGGGCTTCGAGGAGACGGCGGGCCTGAGGTCGCCCGCCCTGTGGCCGTGACGGGCGCGATGGGCGAAGTGGAGATCACCACCGTGGCGGGGGGGATCACGGCGCCCCGCGGGGTCCGGGCGGCGGGGGTCCACTGCGGGATCAAGCGGCAGGCGCCCGACCTGGCCCTGGTGGCCTCCGAGCGCCCCGCCAGTGTGGCCGCCACCTGCACCACCAACCAGATGGCCGCGGCCCCCATCCTGGTCTGCCGCCGCCTCCTGCCGGCGGGCCGCTTCGCCGCCCTGGTGGCGAACAGCGGCAACGCGAACGCCTGCACCGGGGGGGGCGGCCTGGCGGATGCGGAGCGGATGGGGGAGATCGTGGCCGCTGTCCTCGGTGTCCCGGCGGAGGAGGTCTACGTGGCCTCCACCGGGGTCATCGGGGCGCGCCTCCCCATGGGGAAGGTGGAGGCCGGGATCCGCGACGCCGCGGCCCGCCTGAGTCCCGAAGGGGGGAGGGAGGCGGCGGCCGCCATCCTGACCACGGACACCCGGGTGAAGGAGGCGGCCCGGGAGATCCGGCTGCCGGAGGGGTCCTTCCGCGTGGGGGGGATGGCCAAAGGCTCCGGCATGATCGCGCCCGAGATGGCGACCATGCTGGCCTTCCTGGCCACTGACCTCCGCGTCCCCGCGCCCCTCCTCCGGACCGCCCTCCAGGAGGCGGTTGCCGGGACCTTCAACTGCATCACCGTGGACGGGGAGACCAGCACCAACGACATGGTTCTGGCCTTTGCCAACGGGCGGGCAGGGGTCCCGGCGGCGGCCCCCGGCAGCCCGGTGCTGGCGGCCTTCGGGCGGGCCCTCCAGGAGGTCTGCGAGGAGCTGGCTTGCATGATCGTCGCGGACGGGGAGGGGGCCACCAAGGTGGTGGAGGTTCGGGTGCGGGGCGCCCGGAGCCCCGCCGAGGCGCGCCAAGTCGGCCTCCGGATCGGCAACTCCCCCCTGGTCAAGACCGCCTTCTTCGGCCAGGACAGCAACTGGGGGCGGATCATGGCGGCGCTCGGGAGCGCGGGCGTCCCCGTGGATCCCGCCCGGGTGGCCATCGCCGTGGGGGACGTCCCGATCGTCCGGGGCGGGGTCGGGCTCGGCGCGGAGGCGGAGCGGGCGGCGAACGAGCGGATGCGGCAGAGCACCTTCAGCGTCACCGTGGACCTCGGGCTGGGGTCGGCGGAATGCCGCATCTGGACATCTGATCTGACCGAGGCGTACGTGCGAATCAACGCCGCCTACCGGAGCTGAGCGGCGCCGGCGGGCCTTGCCCGATCCCGACCGGTGTGGTATGTAAGGGCAGCGCATTCATTTCACACGCCCCCGGATCCGCTGCGGGTGCCCTCCGGGGCGGGCGGCGGGACGGAAGGGGGCGGCGGCACAACCCGAGCGCGGAGGCTCTCCTGTGGCGGCAATCAGCATGAAGGAGCTCCTGGAGGCCGGGGTCCACTTCGGCCACCAGACCAAGCGCTGGAACCCGAAGATGAAGAAGTACCTCTTCGGGGAGCGGAACGGCATCTACATCATCGACCTGCAGAAGACCCTCAAGCAGTTCACGGAGGCCTGCGAGTTCCTCCGGGAGCTGGCCGTGGCGGGCGGGACGGTCCTGTTCGTGGGAACCAAGAAGCAGGCGGCGGAGACAATCCAGCAGGAGGCCCAGCGGTGCGGCATGTTCTGGGTGAACCAGCGCTGGCTGGGGGGGACCCTGACGAACTTCGCCACCATCCGCAAGAGCGTGCAGCGCCTGAAGTACCTGGAGGACCTGGAACAGAAGGGCACGCTGGAGCGGCTGACCAAGAAGGAGGGGCTGCGGCTCATGCGGGAGCGGCAGAAGCTCACGCACGCGCTCGCTGGCATCAAGGAGATGGACCGGCTCCCCGGGGCCATCTTCGTCATTGACACGAAGAAGGAGCGGATCGCGGTCCGGGAGGCGAACCGCCTGGGCATTCCGCTGGTGGCCGTGGTGGACACCAACTGTGACCCGGACGAGATCACCCACCCCATCCCGGGCAACGACGATGCCATCCGGGCCATCCGGCTGCTCACCGCCCGGATGGCTGACGCGGTCATCGAGGGCCGAGGGGTGGTGACCGAGGGGGCCCTGACGGCGGAGATGCCGGTGACAGCCGTGGGGGAACCGGAGGCCGAGGAGCCGGCGGAGGCCGAGGTGGCAGCCGAGGCGGCGCCCGGAGCCTAGGGCGCGGCGGGCGGGGACGGCGGATGGACATCAGCGCAGCGGCGGTGAAGGAACTCCGCGAGAAGACCGGCGCCGGCATCATGGACTGCAAGTGGGCCCTCGGGCAGGCGCAGGGGGACTTCGAGCGGGCGGTGGACCTGCTCCGGGAGAAAGGGATGGCGGCGGCGGCGAAGCGGAGCGGCCGGGCCGCCTCCGAGGGGCAGGTGGTCTCCTACATCCACGTCGGCGGGAGGATCGGCGTGCTGCTCGAACTCAACTGCGAGACCGACTTCGTGGCCCGCACCGGGGAGTTCGCCGCGCTCGGGCACGATCTGGCCATGCACGTGGCCGCCATCGCCCCCCTCTACGTCCGGCGGGAGGAGGTTCCACCCGAGGTCCTGGAGCGGGAGAAGAAGGTCCTCCGGGCGCAGGCGGAGGCGAGCGGGAAGCCCCCCGCGGTGGTGGAGAAGATGGCGGGCGGCCGGCTGGAGAAGTTCTACCAGGAGGTCTGCCTCGAGGAGCAACCCTTCATCAAGGACCCGACCCGCCTCGTCCGGGATCTGATCAAGAGCGTGGCCGGGGCGGTGGGGGAGAACGTGGTCGTGCGCCGGTTCACCCGGTACCAGCTGGGGGAGACGGCCAAGGCCGGGAGCTAGTGTTGGTCCAACGAATTGCACCTCGGATTGCAGCCGAGCCGCGAGTGGGGCACGCCGGCGACAGGACCTGCGGCAGAACGGTCTGTCAGGAGCGGGCCGGAGTAGCTGGACCGGCACTAGGAGCGGCGATGGAGCGGGACCCGACCTACCGGCGGATCCTCATCAAGATCAGCGGCGAAGCGTTGGCCGGCGATCTCGGCTACGGGATCAACCCGGAGGTGGTTCGGTTCATCGCGGAGGAGATCCGCGAGATCCATGCCCTCGGCCTCCAGATCGCGGTGGTCATCGGCGGGGGGAACATCTTCCGGGGGGTGGCGGCCAGCGCGAAGGGGATGGACCGCTCTTCCGCCGACTATATGGGAATGCTGGCCACCATTATCAACGGCCTGGCCTTGCAGGATGCCCTGGAGAAGCTGGAGATCGACACCCGGGTCCAGACCGCCATCGAGATGCGGGAGATCGCCGAGCCCTTTATCCGCCGGCGCGCCCTCCGGCACCTGGAGAAGGGACGGGTCGTCCTCTTCGTGGGGGGAACCGGGAACCCGTACTTCTCGACCGACACGGCTGCGGCGCTGCGGGCCATGGAGATCGGGGCGGAGGTGGTCTTCAAGGCCACGCGTGTGGACGGGGTGTACACCGCCGACCCGGAGAAGGACCCGACGGCCACCAAATTCGAGGAGCTCTCCTACATTGACGTCCTGAGCAAGCAGCTGAAGGTGATGGATTCCACCGCCATCAGCCTCTGCATGGACAACCACTTTCCCATCGTCGTCTTCAACCTGCTGGAGCGGGGCCGGCTGAAGGGGCTCGTGCTCGGGGAGAAGACGGGCACCATCGTGAAGAGCCGCTAGTGCCGGTCCACCGAAGTGCACCGAGGATTGCAGCCGAGCCGCGGGTGGCGCCGGGCGCGGCCCCCGAGCGGCCGGGCAAAGTGGGACCCCCTCGGCCTCCTGCCGCAATTAAATGAATTGCGGCAGGGGCGGAGCGGGTGACGGAGCCCGGCCGCGAGTGGGGCACGCCGGCGACAGGACCCGCGGCAGAACGGTCTGTCAGGAGCGGCCCCGATTACTTGGGGCGGCACTTACCGTGGTGAAGCAGGTCTACAGCCAGGCCGAGCGGGACATGCGGAAGTCGGTGGAGACCGTCGCGCGGGAGTTCGGGGGGGTGCGGACCGGCCGGGCCTCCACGGCGCTGCTGGAGCCCATCCGGGTGGACTACTACGGGACCCCCACCCCCCTGAGCCAGGTGGCAACGTTGGCCACCCCGGAGACCCGCCTCATCGCCGTCCAGCCCTGGGACCCGACCCTGGTCCCCGCCATCGAGAAGGCGATCCTCAAGTCCGGGCTGGGGGTCACCCCCACCAGCGACGGGAAGGTGATCCGCATCGCCATCCCGCCCCTGACGGAGGAGCGGCGGAAGGAGCTGGTCAAGGTGGTCAGGAAGCTGGCCGAGGTTGGGCGGGTGGCGGTCCGGAACGTCCGCCGCGACGCCAACGACCGCCTCAAGGCCCTCGAGAAGGACAAGAAGATCTCCGAGGACGGGCTCCGGAAGGGCCTGGAGCAGGTCCAGGACCTGACCAACCGGGTGATCAAGGAGATCGACGACGTCCTGGCCAAGAAGGAAAAGGAGATCCTGGAGTTTTGAACCCTCCCTGGCCCGCCCCCCGCCTGCTGGCCATGGCCGCGGCCCCCCGCCGCGGCTGACCCGCTCCGCCCGGAGCGGGTGCGCCCCACGGAGCATCGCCCGCGCCCGCCCCTCGCCGGGGGTCCTCCCCGGAGGAGGTCCCGATGCATCTGAAGCGGATCCTGAGCGCGGCGGTCCTCCTCCCCCCCGTCCTGCTCCTCGTCTGGTACGGTCCCCGGCTCCTCTTCGCCGCGCTGGTGGCAACGGTGGCCGGGCTGATGGCGTGGGAGTTCTACGGGCTCCTGGGCACGCGCTTCGGCCCTCTCCCGCGGCCGCTCGGGGTCCTGCTGGCGGCGGCCGTCGCGGCGGCGCCGGGCCTCCCCACCGGGGCCGAGGGGGCGCTCCTGCTGCTCGGCTTCGCCGTCATGTCTGCCGCGGTCACCCTGCTCCTCAGGCCGGGGAGCCCGGAGCACGGGCTGGGGCAGTTCGCCGCCACCCTCCTGCCGGTCCTGTACGCGGGAGGGCTCCTGGGGTTCACCGTGGCCCTCCGGGGCCTCCCGGGGGGCCGGGAATACCTCCTGTACCTCCTGGCCGTCACCTGGGTGGCCGACACGGCCGCCTTCTACGGCGGAATGGCGCTGGGACGCACCCCCCTCTGCCCGCGGGTCAGTCCGCGGAAGACCGTGGAGGGGAGCCTGGCGGGCTTGGTGGCGGGAGCGAGTGTCTCGCTCCTGTTGCAAACGGTAGTGTGGGGGGCGCTCCCCTGGTGGGGCGCGGCGTTCTTGGGCCTCCTCCTCACGGCTGCGGGGCAGGTGGGGGACCTGGCGGAGTCCTTGTGCAAACGGAGCGCGGGCGT
>JBOHQK010000040.1:0-7733 GCA_050732195.1 Methylomirabilales bacterium (SeqCode) | reverse complement strand
CGGCCGGAGCGGCCGCGCCTGTCGGTCTTCAAGAGCGCCCGCCACATCTACGCCCAGATCATCAACGACCTGGAGGGGCGGACGCTGGTGGCCGCCTCCACCCTCTCCCCGGAGGTGCGGGCCAAGGGGAAGGCGGGGCGCAAGACCGCCCAGGCCAAAGAGGTGGGAGAGCTGCTGGCGGAGCGGGCCCTGGCGGCCCAGGTCCGCCAGGTGGTCTTCGACCGGGGCGGGTACCGCTTCCACGGCCGCGTGAAGGCCCTCGCCGCGGGGGCCCGGGAGAAGGGGCTCCAGTTCTAGCGCGGGGAAGGAGAGGGGCGTGCCAAGGATCAGCAGCGAGGGACTGAATCTGGTGGAGCGGGTGATCGACATCAACCGGGTCGCCAAGGTGGTGAAGGGAGGCCGGCGGTTCTCCTTCAGCGCCCTGGTGGCGGTCGGCGATATGGCGGGGCACGTGGGGCTGGGCCTGGGGAAGGCCAACGAGGTCCCGGAGGCCATCCGGAAGGGGATCGAGGCGGCCAAGAAGGACCTGGTCCGGATCCCCCTCATGAACCAGACCCTCCCCCACGAGATCCTCGGGAAGTACGGAGCGGGGCGGGTGGTCCTGAAGCCGGCGGCCCCGGGGACCGGGATCGTGGCGGGAGGGGCGGTGCGGGCCGTCCTGGAGGCGGTCGGGGTCCGCAACGTCCTCTCCAAGTCGCTGGGGAGCAACAACCCCCACAACGTGGCGAAGGCCACCATGATGGGGCTGCGGCAGATGCGGGCCCCCGAGGACGTGGCCCGGCTCCGGGGGCGGGGAGCGGAGGCCGGGGCGGGCCCCGCGGAGGGCGGGCGTGGCTGAGGCGCCGGGGAGGCTCCGGATCACCCTGGTCCGGAGCATGATCGGCCACCCCCGGGACCAGCGGGTGGTCGTCCGGGCGCTTGGGCTGCGCCGGATCCGGCAGACCGTCACCCGCCAGGACACCCCCGTCCTCCGGGGGATGCTCGCGCGGGTCCGGCACCTGGTGCGCGTGGAGGCGGGCGGGCGCTGAGGCGCCCCCCGCGGGATGAATCGGGATGCGACTGCACACGCTGACACCGGCCCCGGGGTCCCGGAAGCGCCGCAAGCGCGTCGGGCGGGGAGCGGGGTCGGGGCATGGCCAGACCTCCGGCCGGGGGGACAAGGGGCAGAAGGCCCGGTCCGGGCCGAAGCTCCGCCCCTGGTTCGAGGGGGGGCAGATGCCCCTGACCCGGCGGCTGCCGAAGCGCGGGTTCACCAACGTCTTCCGGAGAACGTACGCCCTCGTCAACGTCCGGACGCTGGAGAAGCGGTTCGAGGCCGGCAGTGAGGTCACGCCCCAGGTCCTCCTGGAGCGAGGCGTCATCGCCGCCCTGCGGGACGGGGTGAAGGTGCTGGGGGACGGGGACCTCAAGAAGGCCCTCACGGTGCAGGCCCACCGGTTCTCCAAGAGCGCGGCGGAGAAGATCGCGGCGGCCGGGGGGAAGGCGGTGGTGATCGGGACATGATCAACCAGGCGGTCAACATCTTCCGGGTCCCGGAGCTGAGGAAGCGGGTCATCTTTACCTGTTTCCTCCTCATCGTCTACCGGATCGGCTCCCACGTCCCCACCCCCGGGATTGACGCCGAGGCCCTGACGGCCCTCTTCAAGCAGGTGGGCGGAACCCTCTTCGGCTTCTTGGATCTCTTCTCAGGGGGCGCGCTGCGCCGGCTCTCCGTCTTCGCCCTGGGGATCATGCCCTACATCAGCGCCTCCATCATCCTCCAGCTCCTGGCGGTGGTCATCCCGGCCCTGGAGCGGCTCAGCAAGGAGGGGGAGGCGGGCCGGAGGCGGATCACCCAGTACACCCGCTACGGGACGGTCTTCCTCGCGGCGGTGCAGGGGCTGGGGATCGCCATCGGGCTGGAGAACCAGAACGTCGGCGGCCAGCTCGTGGTCCCCGATCCCGGGTGGGGCTTCCGGTTCACCACCACCCTCACCCTGGTGGCCGGGACCATCTTTATCATGTGGCTGGGGGAGCAGATCTCGGAGCGGGGGATCGGCAACGGGATCTCCCTCCTCATCTTCGCCGGCATCATCGTGCGCCTCCCCGAGGCCGTCATCAGCTCCTTCCAGCTCCTCCAGGCGGGGGAGATGCCCATCTACACCTTCCTCTTCCTGCTGGTGCTGATGGTGGCGGTCGTGGCGGGCGTGATCGTCATGACCTTGGGGCAGCGGCGGGTGCCGGTCCAGTACGCCAGGCGGGTGGTGGGGCGCCGGATCTACGGCGGGCAGAGCACCCACATCCCGCTCCGGGTGAACACGGCGGGGGTCATCCCGGTCATCTTTGCCGCCTCCATCCTGGTCTTCCCGGCCACCATCGCCCAGTTCGTCAAGGTCGACTGGGTCCAGGCGGTCACCACGGCCCTGGCGCCCGGGACCTGGCTCTACTTCGTCCTCTACGCGGCCAGCATTATCTTCTTCACCTACTTCTACACCGCGATCATCTTCAAACCGGACGACGTGGCCGACAACATGAAGAAGTACGGGGGCTTCATCCCCGGCATCCGGCCCGGCGCCAAGACGGCGGACTACATCGAGAAGATCCTGGATCGGATCACCCTGGTGGGGGCCATCTACCTCGCCGCCATCTCCATCCTGCCCGAGACCATGATCCTCTGGATCAACGTCCCCTTTTTCTTCGGCGGGACCTCCCTGCTGATCGTGGTGGGCGTGGCCCTGGACACGGTCCAGCAGGTCGAGGCCCACCTCCTCATGCGCCACTATGAGGGGTTCCTCAAGAAGAGCCGGCTGAAGGGCCGGACGTGGTAGGGAGGGCCGGGGGGGCGGGCGGTGCGGGTGATCCTGCTGGGGCCGCCGGGGGCCGGGAAGGGGACGCAGGCGCAGCGCCTGACCCAGACCCTTGGCATCCCTCAGGTCTCCACCGGGGACATCCTCCGGGCGGCGGCCGCCGCGGGGACCCCCTGGGGCGGGAGGCCAAGGCCACCATGGACCAGGGGGCCCTGGTCCCGGACGGGGTGGTCATCGGTATCATCCAGGAGCGCCTGGCCGCTCCCGACTGCGCCCGGGGGTACATCCTGGACGGCTTCCCCCGAACCGCCGCCCAGGCCGAGGCCCTGGGGGAAACGCTCCAGGCCTTGGGGACCCCGCTCACCGCGGTCCTCAGCATCACGGTGGACCCGGAGGAGCTGGTCCGGCGCCTGAGCGGCCGGCGGACCTGCGGGAACTGCGGGGCCGCCTACCACCTGGAGACCGCCCCGCCCCGCCGGGCGGGCCTGTGCGACCGGTGCGGGGGGGCCCTCCTGCAGCGGGAGGACGACCGGGAGGAGACGATCCGGAAGCGGCTCGCGGTCTACCGGGAGCAGACCGCCCCCCTGGTGGCCTACTACCGGGGGCGCGGGCTGCTCAGGGAGGTGGACGGCCGGGGGGACATTGACGACGTCTTCGCCCGCGTCTGCCGCCTCCTGGGCGCGGAAGGGTAGGGGCGGGCGATCAAGGGGCACATCGAGCGCAAGGCGCCCTGGGAGATCGAGCTCCTCCGGAAGGCCAACCGGCTGGTGGCGGAGGCGCTCCAGGCGGTGGCCGCGCAGGTGGGGCCGGGCGTCCGGACGGCGGACCTGGACACCTTTGCCGAGGAGTACCTGCGCAAGCGCGGGGCGAAGCCGGCCTTCAAGGGGTACCGGAACTACCCCTTCAGCCTCTGCGTCTCGGTGAACGAGGAGGTCGTCCACGGCCTCCCCTCGGAGCGGCGGCTGAAGGCGGGGGACATCGTGAGCCTGGACCTGGGGACGATCGTGGAAGGCTACTACGGGGACTCCGCCCTCACGGTCCCGGTGGGGGAGGTGAGCGAGGAGGCGGCCCGGCTCCTCCGGGTGACCCGGGAGGCGCTGATGCGCGGGATCGGCGCGGCCCGGCTCGGCGGGCACCTCTCGGACATCTCCCACGCGGTGCAGACCCACGTGGAGGCCCACGGGTTCTCGGTGGTCCGGATCTTCGTGGGTCACGGGATCGGGAAGGCCCTGCACGAGGACCCCCAGATCCCCAACTACGGGCCCCCCGGGCGGGGGCCGACGCTGAAGCAAGGGATGGTCCTGGCCATCGAACCGATGGTGAACGCGGGCGGCCCCGAGGTGGAGATCCTCCCGGATAACTGGACGGCGGTGACGAAGGACCGGTCCCTCTCGGCCCACTTCGAGCATACCATCGCCCTCACCGAGGAGGGGGTGGAGGTCCTGACCCAGGTCTGACGGAGGGGCGGGCGGCATGGCGAAGGAAGAAGCCATCGAGGTGGAGGGGACGGTCGTCGAGCCCCTCCCCAACGCCATGTTCCGGGTCGAGCTGGAGACCGGGCACAAGGTCCTGGCCCACATCTCCGGCAAGATGCGGATGCACTTCATCCGGATCCTGCCGGGGGACAAGGTCAAGGTGGAGCTCTCCCCCTACGACCTGACCCGGGGCCGGATCACCTACCGGTACAAGTAGAGGGGAGCGGCGCGCGATGAAGGTCCGGCCCTCGGTGAAGCCGATCTGCGAGAAGTGCAGGGTGATCCGCCGGAAGGGCGTGGTCCGCGTCGTCTGCGAGAACCCCCGCCATAAGCAGCGGCAGGGGTAGGGAGGGGGAGCCGTGGCGCGCATCGCGGGGGTGGACCTGCCGCGGGAGAAGCGGCTGGAGGTGGCGCTCGCCTACATCTATGGGATCGGGCGCTCCTCCTCGCTGAAGATCCTCCGGGACTCCCAGGTCAGCCCGGACACCCGGGTGAAGGACCTGACGGAGGAGGAGGTCACCCGGCTCCGGCGGGTCATCGAGGGCGAGTACCGGGTGGAGGGGGACCTCCGGCGGGAGGTCTCCATGAACATCAAGCGCCTCATGGACATCGGGTGCTACCGAGGGCTCCGCCACCGGCGGGGCCTGCCGGTCCGGGGACAGCGCACCAGCACCAACGCCCGGACCCGGAAGGGGCCCCGGCGCACCGCCGGGGTGAAGCGGGCCAAGGCGGCCCCCCCGGCCAAGTAGCCTGGGGCGGCCGGCCCGGCCGGCGGAGGGGAGCGAGGCATGACGGGACCGAGGCGGCGGACGGGACCGCGGACCATCCGGAAGGATGCCAAGAACATCGCCAACGGGATCGCCTTCGTCCAGGCGACCTTCAACAACACCATCGTGACGATCACGGACCCGGCGGGCAACGTGGTCACCTGGGCCAGTGCGGGGAGCGTGGGGTTCAAGGGCTCCCGGAAGAGCACCCCCTTCGCCGCCCAGACGGCGGCGGAGAATGCGGCCCAGAAGGCCATGGCCCACGGGATGAAGCAGGTCAGGGTGTACGTCCGGGGGCCCGGGGCCGGCCGAGAGGCGGCGATCCGCTCGCTGCAGGCGGCCGGGCTCGAGGTCACGGCCATCACGGACGTCACCCCCATTCCGCACAACGGGTGTCGGCCCCCCAAGCGCCGACGGGTCTAGGGCTGGCGGCTGCCGGGGCCGGGGAGGCCTCAGCGAAGGAGACGGATCAGTGGCTCGCTACACGGACGCGGTGTGCAAGCTCTGCCGCCGGGAGGGGATCAAGCTCTTCCTGAAGGGCGACCGCTGCCACACCACCAAGTGCGCCATCGACAAGCGGGGGTACGCCCCCGGGGAGCACGGGCAGCGCGGGCAGCGGCGGGTAAAGCGCTCGGACTATGGCCTGCAGCTCCGGGAGAAGCAGAAGATGAAGCGGATCTACGGGGTGCTGGAGGGCCAGTTCCGCCGCTACTTCCAGATGGCCACCCAACAGCGGGGCGTCACGGGCGAGAACCTGGTCCGCCTCCTGGAGCAGCGGCTGGATAACGTGGTCCACCGGCTCGGGTTTGCCGCCTCCCGCGCGGCCGCGCGCCTGCTGGTCGGCCACGGCCACATCCAGGTGAACGGGCAGAAGGTGGACATCCCGTCCGCCCTGGTCCGGGTGGGGGATGTGGTACAGGTGAGGCCGGGCAGCCGGGAGCTCACGGCCATTCACCAGGCCCTCGAGTCGGCGAAGAAGCGGCCGACCCCTGCCTGGTTGGAGGTGGACCCGGAGGGGCTGAAGGGGACGGTCCGGAGCCTCCCGACGCGGGAGGACGCCGGGCTGCCGGTGGAAGAGCATCTCATCGTTGCCCTCTACTCGAAGTAGGCGACGGGCCGGGGGCGGGCCGGTTCCGCCGGGCGCCGCCCCGCCGGGTCGGACGGGCGGGGCGGTAGGGGCCTGAGGAGGTGTGGATGCTGCAGAAGTTCAAGGGCTTCCAGAAGCCCAAGCGGCTGGAGTGCGAGCTGGAAACCCTCACCAGCACGTACGGCAAGTTCATCGCCGAGCCGCTGGAGCGGGGGTTCGGGCTGACGTTAGGCAATGCGCTGCGGCGGGTCCTCCTCTCCTCCATCGAGGGGGCCGCTGTGACCCACATCCGCGTCCCCGGCATCTACCACGAGTTCTCCTCCATCCCGGGGGTCAAGGAGGACATCACCGACATCGTCCTGAACATCAAGGGGCTGCGCTTCAAGATGCTGGTAGACCACCCCAAGACCCTCGCCGTGAAAGCGACGGGGCCGGGGGAGGTGCGGGCCTCCCAGATCGTCACCGACGCCGACGTGGAGATCCTGAACCCGGAGCTCTTCATCGCCACGCTCGACAAGGACGGCAAGCTGGAGATGGAGCTGGAGATCCAGCGGGGACGGGGCTACGTCCCGGCGGAGCGGAACAAGCGGGAGGGGCAGCCGGTGGACGTCATCGCCCTCGATGCCATCTTCTCCCCCATCCGCCGGGTGAACTTCCAGGTGGAGGACACGCGCGTCGGACAGGCCACCGACTACAACCGGCTCATCCTGGAGGTCTGGACCGACAGGTCCGTCCTCCCCCAGGATGCCCTGGCCTACGCGGCCAAGATCCTGAAGGACCACCTCACCATCTTCATCAACTTCGAGGAGGAGGCGGAGGTCGAGGAGCCGGTGGTGGATGCGGAGCGGGAGCGGCTGGTGGAGAACCTGAACCACAGCGTGGAGGAGTTGGAGCTCTCCGTGCGCTCCGCCAACTGCCTGCAGAGTTCCAACATTCGCTTCATCCATGAGCTGGTCGTGAAGACCGAGGCGGAGATGCTGAAGACGAAGAACTTCGGGCGCAAGTCCCTGAACGAGATCAAGGAGATCCTCGAGGGGATGGGGCTCAGGCTGGGCATGAACCCGGCCGAGTTTCCGCCGGGAGTCGGCGCCCGAACGCAGACGGAGTAGCAACCATGCGGCACCGGAAAGCGCGGCGCAAGCTGGGGCGGACCACGGAGCACCGGGAGGCGCTCCTCCGGAACCTCACGACCTCCCTGCTGCTGCACGAACGCATTGTCACGACGCAGGCCAAGGCGAAGGAGCTGCGGAAGATCGCCGAGCGGATGATCACCCTGGCCAAGCGGGAGGACCTGCACGCGCGACGCCAGGCTGCCGAGGTCGTCCAGGACGAGCGGGTCCTGAAGAAACTCTTCGACGCCCTGGGGGGCCGGTACCGGGGCCGCAATGGCGGCTACACGCGGATCACCAAGCTGGAGTACCGGATGGGGGACGGGGCACCGCTGGCGGCGATCGAGCTGATCGGGGCGGAGGTGGCCGAGCGAGCCCGGCCTGCCCGGAAGGGGAAGGAGCGGGGCGAAGGGGCCCCGGCCGGGGCGGAGGGGGAAGCCGTGGCAACGGTCGGAGCTGCCCGAGAGCAGGTCGCGGCCGCCGCCTCCGCCCGGGGCGAGGGCCAGTCG
>JBOHQK010000039.1:0-3957 GCA_050732195.1 Methylomirabilales bacterium (SeqCode) | reverse complement strand
GCCGTGGCGGCGGAGCAGGCCGACGACCTGGCGGGCTACGGGCTCGCCCCGCCCGCCCGGGAAGTCACCCTCTGGAAGGGGAGCGGCGACTTCCTCGGCACCGTCCGCTTCGGCAGGCAGGAGGGGGACCGGGTCTTCGCCCAGCGGGAACGGGACCCTCGGGTCTACGTCATCCCGGCTGCGGCGCTAGACAAGCTTCCCCGCTCTGCCGCACCCCTTACCCAGTAGGCCACGGGAGACGCATGGCCCGCCGGGCCCTGGTCCTCTTCCTTCGGGTGAGCGACATCGGGAAGCGGAAGTTCCGCCTGGTCGCACCCGCCCTGCTGCTCTCCTCCCTCCTCTTCGAGGCCGTCCCCGCCTTCCCCGGCCACGGCCTCCTGCAGGGCCTCCTGAGCCTGGCCATCCCGGTCTTGTACCTGGGGGAGGACCTGGAGAAGGCATGGCGCAGTCCCTCGGTCGTCCGCCACCTCCGCCAGCGCTGGCTGGATCTGCTGGTCCTGGGCATTGTCACCCTGTTCGGCCTCGAGCGGGCGTCCCTGCTGCTGCAGCCGGGGGCGTTCGGCGCCCCGGGCGCGCTACACAACCTCGCCCTCTACACAACCGTCTTCTACACCGCCGCCCTCCTGAAGCTGGTCACCCGGGCCCGGCGTGCGGTGGACTTCCTCGCCCAGCTGGACCTCCGCCCCTCCCAGACGATCGTGGCCTCCTTCCTCGGCGCGATCCTGGTGGGGAGCCTGCTCCTCACGCTCCCCCAGGCGACGGTCGCGGGGGTGGGGACCCCCTTCGTAGACGCCCTCTTCATGGCCACCTCGGCCGTCTGCGTGACGGGCCTCGTGGTCCTGGACATCGGCACGCAGTACACCCTCTTCGGCCAGCTGGTGATCCTCAGCCTGATCCAGGCCGGGGGGCTGGGCATCATGACCTTTGCCGCCCTGACCACCGCCTTTGCCGGCCGGCGCCTGCGGATCCGGGACCAGGTGGCGCTGCAGGGGACGCTGGACGCCGAGGCCATCGGGAACATCCGGCAGACGATCCGGGCCATCTTCGTCTCCACCTTCCTCCTGGAGGCTCTGGGGAGCCTGGCGCTGTTCATCCGGTGGCGACCTGAGACCCCCGACCCGTGGGAGGCCGCCTACTGGGCCGCCTTCCACGCCATCTCCGCCTTCTCCAACGCCGGCTTCTCCCTCTTCGCCGACAGCCTGGTCCGCTACGCCAGCGACCCCGCCGTGGTCGTGACCGTGACCAGCCTGATCATCCTGGGAGGGCTGGGGTTTCCCCTCCTGGCGAACCTGACCGACGTCGTCCGGAAGACCCCCGTCTTCCGCCTCCAGGCCCCGATCCGCCGGGGACTCGGTCGCCTGACCTTGCACAGCAAGGCTGCGTTGGCCGTTACGGGCCTGCTCCTCCTCGGCACCACGGGGCTCCTCCTGGTGCTCGAGTGGGGGAACACGCTGGCCGGGCGGCCGCTCCCGGAGAAGATCCTGATCGCCTATTTCCAGGCGGTCACCCCCCGCACGGCCGGGTTCAACACCGTCCCGATCGCGTCCCTGGCGCCGGCCGGCCTCTTCCTGCTGATGCTCCTGATGTTCATCGGGGGCTGCCCGGGCTCCACCGCCGGGGGGATCAAGACCACGACCGTGGGAGTGACGGTCGCGACCCTCCGGGCCTTCCTCCGGAACCGGGAACGGGTGGAGCTCTTCGAGCGGACGATCCCCCAGAGCCTGGTGAACAAGGCCACGGCCCTCACCCTGGTCGCGCTCGGGGCGCTGGCGCTGGCCATCTTCGGATTGACCTTGACGGAATCCGGGCCGTTTATTAGCCTCGCCTTCGAGGCGGTGTCAGCCTTCGGCACGGTGGGGCTCTCCATGGGGATCACCCCCTCCCTCAGCGACGCGGGCAAGCTCATCGTGACCGCCACGATGTTCGTGGGGCGGGTCGGGCCCCTGACGCTCGTTCTAGCCATGGCGGAGCGCCCGGCGCCCGCCCAGGTCACCTACCCTACGGACCGGGTGATGGTCGGCTAGCGATGAAGCAGATCCTGGTGGCCGGGCTGGGGCGGTTCGGGGAGACGCTCGCCCTGACCCTGGAGGAGGCCGGGGTGGAGGTCATCGCCGTCGACAACGATTCCGACCATGTGGAGGCGGTGAAGGACCGGGTGACTCACGTCGCCCAGTTGGACAGCACCGATCTGAACGCGCTGAAGGCCATCGGCGCCGAGCGGGTGGATGCGGCGGTGGTGGCGATGGGGGAAGACTTCGAGGCCTCCGTGCTGACTACGGCGGCCCTGAGGGAGCTGGGGGTCAAGCAGGTCGTGGCCCGGGCCAATACGGAGCGGGAGGCCCGAATCCTCCGCCTGGCGGGGGCGGACCGGGTCCTCTTCGTCGAGCAGGAGATGGGTCAGCGCCTCGGGAAGGCCCTGGTGGGGAGCTCCGTCCTCGACCACATCGCCCTCGCCGAAGGCTACGCCATGATCCAGTGGGCCATTGACGACCGGTTGGCCGGGAAGACCCTCGGGGAGGCCAAGCTCCGCACCCGGCACCGGGTGAACGTGGTCGCGATCAAGAAACGGGAGGTCACGAAGGCCGAGGACGGGAGCGAGCAGGTCCGGGAGCAGCTCGACCCCGTCCCTCTCCCCGACTACCGCTTCGCGCCCGGGGACATCCTGGTCTTGGTCGGCAAGGAGTCGGATCTGGAAGCCCTCACGGGGGCGTGAGGGCCGCGGGGGCGCCGATGGACGCCTCCCCGCTCCTGCAGGACGGTCTCTTCCGGCCGCACCGGACGACGCCGCGGCAGACGAGCCGCCGGCTGCAGGCCGCGGCCCGGGACGTCCGAGACGCCCGTCGGCTCCTAAAGGGCGACCCGGCCTGGGCGGCCGCGCTCGCCCTCCAGGCGGCGCTGCAGGCCCTGCGGGCCCTGGCCTTCCACGCCGGGCTCCGACCGGTAGGCGGGCCCCGGGAGGGGGACGCGGTGGTCCGTTTCGCCGCGGCCGCCTTCGGGCCCGAGGCCCTGGAGGAGGTGGCCCTCCTCCTCCGGGTCGGCCAGGCCAAGCGCCGGGCCGCTGATCGTTCAGGCCACCGGGTCGCCCGGGAGGACGCGGCGGCGGCGGTCGCCGCCGCCGAGCGCTTCCTCCGCGAAGCCCGCAAGCGCCTCAGCATCCAGCCCACCCTCTGGTAAAGGGGACCGTCAGCCCTCGACGGGCCTGTGCGGGGCCCGAAGCGAGGGAGTCTCCGCAGTCCCGCCCCCGACCCCGGGCATCCCGTCCGGGGTCGCGCGGGTTGACGGCGCGAGCAGGAACACCATTGCGGCAGAGTACAGGCTAGATGGCGGCAGACGCCCGCGCCTCATCGTGGACAAGGCAACGGCGGCGGATAAGCTAAAAGCTTGGTGCCCGCTCATGTAAGCCGCGTGAATTCTGTGGGGACGAACGCAGACACAGTGGAGGCCCTTCTGATCTACCGCGTCCAAACCGCCTCATGGGAATCGAAGGCTCCGAACAGTGGCCGGCCTTACAAACCTCCCTTCCAGCCCTCATGGGAGTGTAGGGGTCATCCCAGGGTCGGGTGCCCGGCGTGAGGCGCCTCCTCCTCTACCTCGGCTGCCTGGCGGCCGTTGCCGGCCTCACCCTCCTCGCCGGGTTCACCGCCCGGCAGGTCATGGCAGCGACCATCTTCACGGGCTTCATCGCCGGGACCCTCCTCTTCTGGAAGTTCCGCCTGGCCTTTGCCCTCGGGGGCGTGGCGGTCCTTCTCGCGGCCGGGGTATTGGACCTCCCGCACCTGATCGAGTTCGCCGGCCTGGACGTCATCCTGTTCCTGGTGGGGATGATGGTCGTCATCGGCTTCCTGGAGCGGCGGCGGTTCTTCGAGGTGGTGACGGAGGCTATCCTCCGCAGCGTGGGGGGTGGGGCGCAGCGGGTGATTGGGGCCCTCATGGTCCTCGCGGCCCTCTCGGCGGCCC
>JBOHQK010000038.1:0-5962 GCA_050732195.1 Methylomirabilales bacterium (SeqCode) | reverse complement strand
CACTTGGGTGCCGGGCCAAAGAATCCGGCCCACTCCTGACAGACCGGTCTGCCGCGGGTCCTGTCGCCGGCGTGCCCCACTCGCGGCCGGGCGTCGTCACCCGCTCAGCCCCTCCCGCAATGCGCTGGATTGCGGCAGGAGGCCGAGGGGGTCCCACTCCGCCCGCCCGCTCGGGGGCCGCGCCCGGCGCCACCCGCGGCTCGGCCGGATCCCCAGGTGCAATTCGTTGGCCTGGCACTACTGGAGGTGCTGCGTGATGCGGCGGAGGAGGGGCTCGGGGCTGAGGGGCGCGAGGCCGATTTCCTGGAGGACCGCCTCCAGGGGGGATCGCAGGCCCTGCTGCCAGCACTCCCGCAGGAAGGGGCCGGTCCGGTCGTTGCGGTACCAGTCCTCGTCGAAGCGCTCCCGCAGGCCGTCGGCGAGGAGGGCCGCCCCCATCCATCCCCGCAGGGCGTGGGCCGACGTCAGGAAGGGGTCCGCGTCCGCCAGGGCCGTCTCGGCTGGCACCTCCGCCCGGATCGCCTGGCCCAGGAGGAATCGGTAAGCCTCAGCCCGCGCCTCGGCGTTCCCGCCCTCCGGAAGGAGCAGCTCATGCTCGAGCGTGGCGGCGCAGCGCCGGAGGAGGCTGAGGAGCCTCAGGTGGGCCAGCCAGAGGGTGTCGCGGGGCTGGCCGACCTCCACGAACCGCTTCAGCCAGCCCGCCTCCCGCACCAGCCCCTCCAGCAGCGAGGCGTGCGCCTCCGCCACCGACGCATCGCCCAGCCGTCTCCCTTCGAGTGGGAGGCTCCCATCGGTGTGGGCGAAATGCAGGGCGCGTCCAAGCGCGCGCCAGAGGGCTTCGTACGCCTCCAGGCCGGGAGCCCCCCGCGCCACCAGGGTGACCCGGTCCGGCACCTCGGACGGCGCCACGAAGGGCCGCGGGACCTTCCCGGGCCGCTCCTCCAGGTCCAGCCGGATGCGGCCCGCCGCGCTCAGGTCGAGACGGAGCGCCCGGAGGGTGGCCTCGGCGGCCGGGAGGAGGTGGCGCGCCGGGAAGAGGGGGTCCAACCCGGGTGCCCGGAAGAGGCGGAGGAGGTCGTGGTGCCGGGCGTCCTTGAGCCGGACGTGAAGGTGCCGGCGTAAGGCCCAGCCCAGCGTCTCCTCGTACATGCTCTCGGTCTGCTCCAGGATCGCCTGGGCATCTCTCGCCAGCCCCTCCAGGTCCGCCGGGCCCAGCGCCCGGCAGAGGCCGGCTACCCCGGGGTAGCCGAGGGCCGCGGCGCCATCCTGGAGGCGGGCCAGGAGCTCCGCCCGGAGGGGGCTCACGGCCCGGAGGACCTCGGCGCGGGCCGCCTCGACCCGCCCGCGCATCGTTCGGTCTGGCTCATCCTGGAGGACCTCCTCCACGTCCGGGAGGGGGATTGCCCGTCCCTCGACCCGCAGGACGGCCGCCGCCTCGGCGGCGGCGAGCCGGTCCCGGAGGGGGGCGACGGCTGCCTCGAGCAGGTGCCGGGCGGTGAACTCCCCCAGGGCCCGCAGCCGGGCTCGCTCCGGGCCCTCGGGGGCGGCGGCCCAGGCCTCCCGCACCTCCTGGTGGAGTGCCGGGGAGGCCAGGCGGCCGAACCGCTTGTAGAGGGGGGCCAGCGGGGGCAGCGGCTCGAGGCCGGCGCCGCTCCGGTAGGTCACCTCTGCCATCGCCGCGAGGAACGCCTCCGCGTCCTGGCGCTGGGGGGCGAAGGCGTCAGGGGGAGACTCAGAGGTCATCGCCCCCCTCGCTGTCAGCCCCCCCCTCGGGACCGCCCCCCTCCTCTTCCATGGCCTCGTCCACGAGGGCGTCGAAGTCCTCCCCCGCGTCTTCCCCCAGCTCCTTCCCCATCTTCTTCATCCACTGGGCCACGCTCGCGGGATCCTCCTCGTTGACATCCGCGAGGCTGCTGTCGTCGGCCAGCCGATCCAGCCGGTCCTCTTCGCTCCGGACCCGCGCGAAGCGGGAGAAGAGGCGCTCCAGCGCCGTGCTCCCGCACCGGGGGCAGGCGGGCGTCCCGGGGTTGCTGATGCTCCGGATGAAGATGCTGATCCGCCGCTGGCAGCCGCTACACCGGTATTCGTAGATAGGCATGGCCGGGATCTCCTTCGCCCTGGGGGGCGAGACGATTGTGTCGTAGCGCCGCCCGAGCCGTCAAGTCTCGGACCACCGCCGGCCCCGGGAGTGGCTTTCCCCTTGACCCTTTCCCCGCCGGCGTCTACTCTCGGGGAAATTTCCCCCGCCCCTGTGGAGGCCGACCGCCCGTGCGCTGCCCGCATTGCGGGTTCACGACGTTCCCCCACGCCACGACCTGCAGGCGCTGCGGTCGGCCGTTGCCGGGCACGGGAACGGACCCCCGCGCACCGGTGCCACCAGCCACGGAGCAGGTCGCCGCGCCCTCCCCGTCCGCAGCGGCTTCCTCCTGGCGGGGCACGGGGCTCCCGCCGGAGGTCGCCGCCCAGCTCGACCCGGAGGAACTTGACCTGGAGGCACTGAGCCTTCCGCAGGCCATCCTCGAGGCCGGGGCGCGGGCTGAGGCGGAACGGGCTCCGGCAGCGGATGCAGCCGGGGGGGCCTCGGAGGCCGGCCCCTACGGCGGCTTCTGGCTCCGGGGGATGGCCGCCCTGGTTGACGCCATCCTGGCCGGCGGCCTCGCCCTGTTGGCGGGGGCGGGGGCGGTCGTGGCCGCGGCGGGGGGTGGGGCGCTGGCGGGCGGGCTCGACCCCAGGACAGAATTCGTCGCGGTGGCGGCGGCTCTCCTGGCTGCGGCTGGGGTGAGCCTGGCGTACCATGCTCTCTTCACGGGGGCGTGGGGACAGACTCCCGGCAAGATGGTCTTCGGCCTCACTGTCGCGCGGGCCGACGGAGGGCTCCCAACCCACGGCCAGGCGGCGTGGCGCTGGGCCGCCTCCTGGGTGGCACTCGGGCTCCTCGGGATCGGGCTTCTCATGATCGCGGTGAGCCCCCGGAAGCGGGGCCTGCACGACCTGCTGGCCGGCACCGTCGTCTTTCGACAGCCCCCCGGCTCATCTTGACACCCCTTTCCCCCCGGTGCTACAAAGGCGGTCCCGGCCGTGCGGTACCTCCGCGTGATCCCTCCGGGCAGGTAGCTCAGTTGGTAGAGCACGGGACTGAAAATCCCGGTGTCGCCAGTTCAATTCTGGCCCTGCCCACCATTTTCTCAGGCAGTTGCCGCACCTCGCCCTCACGCCACAGCCGAGGAGGCAAGGCAGCCAGGCGATCCGCCCAGGCCCCCGCTCCCCCGGCATGGGAACCCGGGCAAATCGCGAAGCAGGACGCTGAGAACGGGGGTCCGCAAACCGCGGACTGCCATTCAGAAGAGCCCGGCCAGACCCGGTTGGCGCAAGCGCGAGCCCGGGGAGACTCTTTGGTCTACCCCGGCCGTTCGAGGTCAAGGGGGGGAGCGAACATGCTGAAAGAGTTCAAAGAGTTCGCCATGCGCGGCAACGCCCTGGATATGGCCGTTGGGATCATCATCGGGGCGGCGTTCGGTAAAATCGTCAGCTCACTGGTCAGTGACATCTTGATGCCCCCTATTGGGTTCCTGCTTGGCAAGATCGATTTTTCCAACTTGTTTGTTCCTCTCTCGGGGCAGGCCTACCCCACGCTGGCCGCGGCAAAAGCCGCGGGTGCAGCCACCATCAACTACGGTGTATTCGCCAACACCGTGATGGACTTCATCATTGTGGCACTTGCGATCTTCCTCATGGTCCGGCAGGTCAACCGGATGACACGGAAGCCCGAAGTGCGGCCGGCCGCGCCCACCGCCAGAGAGTGTCCGTATTGCCTGGCTCTCATTCCAATCAAAGCCACACGCTGTTCCCACTGCACCTCTGACGTGAAGGCGGCATAGAGCGTCGGACACACCGGAAGCGTGCCCGGAGGCATTGGAGGAACTCCCGACAGAGCGGCCCGACTACGTCCCCGGCAGATACTGGTGGCGTGCAGGGAGAGCGAGGTGGCGATGGCGCTTGCTCGGGTGATCAGGACCCGGGCGTTCCGCCGGACGGAGCCGGTCACGGGACCATGAGCAAGGTGAACTGGGCATTACGGTTTTACAGCGACGTGCTCAAGCTCCGCCACCTGCACTACGGGCTGTGGGACGCCGGGAGGGACTTGACGCTGGAGAACCTTCAACACGCCCAAGAGAAGTACAGCCGCCATCTCATGACTTTCTTCCCCCAGGATGTCCAGCGCGTCTTGGACGTTGGCTGTGGGACCGGGAGCAATTCCCTGCTCCTGCTTGAGGCGGGCTACAGCGTGGAGGGGGTTTCGCCGGATCCCCATCAGGGGGAGGTGTATCGCGCCACTACACGGGGGAAGGCGCCGGTTCACCTGAGCAAGTTTGAGGACCTGCCGTCTGGCGGAGGCGCATTCGACCTGATCTTGATGGCGGAGAGCTGCCAGTACATCAAGGTGCAGCCCGGTCTCGCCCGGGCGGCGAGGCTCCTCAGGGGCGGCGGATACCTCTTGGTGTCCGACTATTTCGTCAAAGGGAAGAAGGAGACGGGGTGTCCCCAGTGTCGGTCTGGACACGAATTGGCAGGGTACCTCCGGACTGCCGAGGAGGCCGGCTTCACCCTGAGGCGGCAGGAGGATATCACTGCCCGGGTGCTGCCAACGCTGGACCTTGCCCTGATGTTCTACCAGTCCTACGTCGTGCCGGCGCGGGAACTTGGGGTGGCGTACCTGAGAGAGCGGCACCCGTGGCTCTCACGCGTCCTCGCGGCGCTCTTCCGGAAGCGCATCCGCAGGCTGGAGGATGGTCTCCCCTTGCTGGATGGCGCCGCCTTTGCCCGCTGCAAGAGCTACCTGGTTCTCTTGTTCCAGCGAGCCCCGTAGAAGCCCTCGCCATCCCCTCTCCCCCGCTCCCCGGCCCATCGCCCACGGCCGCCGTCGGTCGGGTTGGCCGCGGCTCCAACCCCATCGGGAAGACCGGGCGCGCGCACTGCGGGTGTCCCTTGACCGATGCCCGAGGATGCGCGAACATGCATCCGATGGAGCCAGTCCACCCCCGGGGAACGTTGCCCCGCCTTCCCGTGTTGGAACGGGTAGGGCGCCTCCCCGGAGGCCGGAGGCGAACGCAGGATGGATTCCTCCCGCATCCTCGCCGTCGCGACTGCCACCCCGCCGCTCCGCTTCACGCAGGCGGAGATCCTTGCCCTCTCCCGCTACCCCGACGCACGGCGCCGCCACTTTTTCACGGCCAGCGACATCGAGACCCGTCACCTGGCGATTGACCCTGCCACCTTCGACCCCGCCGAGCCGCTCGACGCCCTGAACGCCCGCTTCGCAACGTTCGGGCCGGCCCTGGCCCAGCAGGCGGCGGCGGCCGCCCTGGAGCGGGCCGGCCTCGAGCCGGCTGCGGTGGACTTCGTCGTCACGACCACCTGCACCGGCCGTCTCTGCCCCAGCCTGGACACGCTCCTGATTCGGGACCTGAAGCTCCGGGAGAATGTGCAGCGGGTCCACGTGGGGGACACGGGGTGTGCCAGCGGGATGGTGGCCCTCCAGCAGGCCAGCCACTACCTGCGGGCGCACCCCGGTCGGCGGGCCGTGGTGGTGGCGGTGGAGATCTGCTCGGCAGCCTACGTCCTGGACGAGGGGCTGGAGACGGCGGTGGCGAACGCCATCTTCGCCGACGGGGCCGCGGCGGCGCTGCTCGGCCCCGGGGAGACCGGCCCCGCCCTCCTGGAGCACCACACACTCTTTCGCTCCGAGTACCTCCCCCTCATGGGCTTCACCTTTCCCGGTGGGCGTCCCCGGATCCTCCTCTCGAAGGAGATCCGGCACATCGGGGGGGAGATGGTGGAGGCCCTGGCTACCCGCATCCTGGAGGCCCACGGCCTGCCGCAGGAGGCCATCCGCTACTGGGTCCTCCACTCCGCGGGCCGCAAGGTCATTGACAACGCCCGCCACCGCCTCGGCCTCCGCGAG
>JBOHQK010000037.1:0-6145 GCA_050732195.1 Methylomirabilales bacterium (SeqCode) | reverse complement strand
GCTGGCTCCTGGTCTCAGGATGACGGCCACTGCTCCTTCACCCATTGTTCGTACTCATCGGGCGGATGCACGATCAGCCAGCCCTTCATCCCTGAATGCCCGAACCCGCACAGCTCGGCACAGGGGGTCTCGTAGCGGCCGGGCTTGGTCGCCTCGAACCACGCGGTGATCTCCCTGCCCGGCACCGCGTCCTGCTTGAAGCGGAGGTTCGGCACGAAGAAGCTGTGGATGACGTCCTTCGACTTGAGGACGACCCGCACGACCTTGTTGACCGGCACGTGCAGCTCGTTCTCCTTCTGGAGGTCATCCGCCGTGCCGAACGTTCCGTCCGGACCGGGATACAGGATTTCCCAGTTGAACTGCTTCGCCGTCACCTGGACCACCAGGTCGGCCTGGGGGATGTTCTGCTTGATTTTCGCCCAAGTCGACTGGCTCATGAACGACAGCACAACCAGGATCGCGGCCGGGATCACGGTCCAGATGATCTCCAGGGTGGTGTTCCCGTGGATGTAGGTCGCCCGGCGACCCTGCCGGTGGCGGTACTTGATCAGGAACCAGATCATCGCACCCGTCACAACGATGAAGGTCACCCCCGTGATGTAGTAGATCAGGGAGAAGAGGGAATCAATCTCCCCGCCGTAGGAGGAGACGTTCTCCGGCAGCCACCTAAGCATTTCGGGATCCTCCGCCCCTTCTCATGATGCTGGGGAGGCTTGGGGCCCTTTCCCCACCTGATCCACCTTGGCGGCCAGCCGCCCGGGATGTCCGCGGCCGGCTACTTCTCCGGCCGTCCCTTCAACTCCTGGGAGATTCCATCCACACATGCAGCGCGTTCAAGATGCCGACGAGGACAAAGATAGCCAGGGCGGTTGCCAGGCTGAGCCAGAGCCAGCGGGGGTTCCAGCCGGCTGGCGACGGGTCAGGCGTGCCGCCATGGGCACTCCCGAAGGGGGCCCGTGCACGCAACGCCGGGAGCATCAGGAGAAAGGCCAAGACGGCCAGCCCGACCTTGACCAGGAGCACCACCAGGTAGTCCGGCCCCAGCGGCATGTCCATCAGCGTCAGCAGCCCCAACCAGCTTCCGGCGTCCCCGAGGGGTGTCCCGAACCGCACGTTGTAGAGCCCAGTCACCAGGAGCACCGCGAGGGCGCTGCCGAAAAGCGCCCGGGGGAAGACGGGCCAGGACACGGAGAAGTCCCCCGCCTCACCCCGTGCCATGGCGCGCCGCCGGGACACCATCAACGCGGCGAGGTGTCCCAGCCCGCCGAGCCAGAACGCGGCCGCCGTGAGATGGAGTCCCCGCACCGCGAGGTCCATTGGACTGGCCCGCGGTCCCGGGGCGACCACGGTCCGGCCCAGGTTCTCCAGCCACTCCACCGTCCCCTGCGCTGGCCCGTCCACCCGGACGCGCAGGACCCACCGACCGTCGCCGGGGAGGGAGAGGCTTCCCCGGTATTCGCCCGGCGCGGCCTCGGCCGCCATATTGACGAGCCATCCGGCGTGAGTCCCGTGGACCCCCACACCGTCCAGGGACTCTGCGTGAATTTCCACCCGGGCGCCCGCCACGGGCGCCCCCGTCGCGGCGTCCCGGACAAAGACCGCCAACCGGCGCAGGCGTGGATCAGTCCCCGGGCCCCCGGCTTCCGGCCGGACCTGGATGGCGATGGGCTTGGTCGCGCCCGATTCAGGTGGGGCGAACGGGGGACTGGGGAGTGCCGGCCGACCTGTCGCGCCAGGCTGCGCCGTGGGCGCTCCACGCCGGTGCGCGACGGCGTCGCCGCGGCCGAGCGCCAGCCCCGCCAGGATGAGCGCGACGATTGTTGCAACTCGGAACGGGCTATCGCTGATCATTCTCTCCCGACTCCTCGATCGGTGTGAAGCCCTCCGCCGGCCCCGTCCATGCCCCGCGATCTGACCCCGATCTTGGGGTGTTGTGGCTGCGCGAAAACCCGTGCGGTCGGGGTGCTCAGCGGGCCCGATCGAGGACGATGTCCACGCTGGTCCTGCCCACGGGGACCGGGCCGTCGGGATAGACACCTTCCAGGTCGCCCGCCTCGGCGGGCCCGGCGGTGCCGGAGCGCTTGAGCCGGGCGATGACGGTGACGTCTCCCGACAGGGTTCGTCCGGGGAGCATGACGTCGTCCGCGCCGAGGACGTAGGCGAGGGGGAAGCGGGGCTGGGGGATTCGTTTCACCGCCAGGGGCGGCCCGCTGCCCTGGCGGACGATGATGAACAGTGTGCCCGTGGGCGGGATCGCTGCGGACGCTCCGGGAGCCAGCCGCACGCTCCCGGAGATCGTCGTGCCGGCCCTTTCCTTCGCGGCGGGGGCAGCGGCGGATCGGGACCCGAGCTTGGACCGCGCGTCGGCGATCATCGTGCGGAGCCGGATCGCATCGGGTGCCGGCAGGCCCTCGGCGAGCAATTGCTCCCAGGTAGCGATGGCGCCGGCGTAGTCCTGTTTTACGTCGAGGAGGATGGCACCTTTCGTCCAGAGCGCCAGCGGGTGGCCGGGCCGGGCGCGCAGGGCCCGGTCCACCAGGCCCAGGGCCAGGTCCACGTGCTGGGGGCTAATTCCGGCGGCGATAATGGCCATGTAGCTGAGGGCTTCGGGTTCATCCGGGTTGCGGTTCAGGACCGCCTTGAAGGCGTCGAGGGCAGCCCGCCAGTCCTGACGCTCGTAGGCCGCCCGACCAGAAGCCAAGAGGGATTGCGGATCCTCCCAGGCGCCGCGGGTCCCCGGAGAAATCCCCCCGGGGCCGGTCCCCGTGAGGAAGTCGCCGGTGATCGTGTCTTGTTCTGACAGGCGCGGCCGGATTGCCATCGTGAGCCCAAGCCCCAGGGCCGCGCCGAAGAGGACCAGGAAGACCCCAGCCAGCGCCAGGCGCCCGAGCCTCCGGGAGGAGCGTACCGGGGCGGAAGCCGGCACGGGCGGCTCCGAGGCAGCCGGGCGCGCCCCGCCCAGCGTCTCCTGTTGCGCCGCATCGAGCTGGCGCAGAACGTCGATCGCCCGCGCCTCGTAGTCCAGCCGCATCGCCGCGAAGTCCTCGGCGGAGAGATTACCGGCCTGCTGGTCGAACTCCAGCTCGCGCAGGGCGGCGTACAGGGCCCGCTTCTCCGCCAAGAGCTCTCGCACCGTCTCGTCTCCACCGTCCGGCTCCTGGGGCTTCGCCGCGGGCTCATCCCCGGACCTCGCGAGGTCCTCCCGGAGGCGCGCCACCCCCGCCGGATCCGCGGCGTGCGCGGGGCGCGCCTGGCGCCGTCGGACCCACCGTCGCGCCACGATCCACGCCGCGATCGCGCCAGACACGGCGCCGACGAACGGCAGGGTCCAAACGAGCAGGTTCAGCCCGGTGGCCTTGGGCGAGAGGAGGATCCATTCCCCGTACTTACTGACGAAGTAGGCCTTGACCTCCTCAGGGCTCTTTCCCGCCGTGAGTTGTTCCCGGATCAGGTCCCGCATCTCGCGCGCCATTTCCGAGGGGGAATCGGCGACGGAGAGGTTCTGGCAGACCGGGCAGCGCAACTCCGCCGCGACCGCGCGGACCTGATCGTCCAGGTCACCCGGCGCCGGCGCGGCCAACGCCTGCCCGGCTACCAGGAGGAGCAGGACTGCTGAGAGTCCCGTGAGGATGCGCGCCACGGGTATGCTCCGCAAGACCGTCCCTACCGGATGGAGCGGTAGTCCCCGCTCCGCCCCTCGGCGCTTGCCACGCCGCGGAGGGCTTCCTCCATCTTCTGCGCCAGGGTCGCCTCGCCGATGGCCCCGATGTGCTTGTAGGTGATGAGGCCATCGGGACTGATGTAGAAGGTCTCGGGCAAGCCGTAGACGCCGTAGTCGATGGCGACGCGGTTCCGGGGGTCCCGCCCGTTGGGGTACGTGATGCCGAACTCCTCCAGGAAGCCACGGGCGCTCGCCTCCCGGTCTTGGATGTTGACGCCCAGGAAGACCACGCCCCGGTCCCGGTAGTGGCGCCAGGCCGCCTCGAGGAGCGGCGCCTCCGCCCGGCACGGCGGGCACCAGGAGGCCCAGAAGTTCAGGAAGACGACCCTGCCCCGGAACTCGCTGAGCCGGACCTGCGACCCATCAAAGAGCGTCATTTGAAAGTCCGGCGCCGGCCGTCCGACGAGCGCGGATGGGATGGCACGCGGGTCCCGGGTGAAGCCGTACGCCAGGATGCCCAGGAAGGCCAGGACCGGGGCGAGGGCCAGCGCGACCCGCCACCAGCGCCGAGGGGAAGGAATTGGCTGGGCCGTAGCGCGTTCCGCGATGATCGAAGGGTCTGTCACGTGTGCACCCTTTCCCAGAGGTGCACCACGTGCATGCTCCCTGACAGCACGACGGCGGCTCCGGCCACCGCAAGGTGAAGGTGGCTGAGGACTGCGCCGCCCGAGACAAAGACGCCCAGGCCCATGGCCAGGACCAGGAGCACGGTTGCGCTCAGGTCGAGCCCCGTCCCGGACCGGACGTGGCCCGCGATTGAGAGCCCGCCGGCGAGCAGGGCGAGGGCCGTGTGGGCGCCGGCGTCCAGGCGACCGGCCGCGGCCAGCCGGCCCGCGGAGAAGGCCAGGACGAGCCCGAGGATCGCCAGCAGCCGGACGGTCATGCCCGGGCCCTCGTGGGCCGGCGCCGGAACGGCCAGACGCAGAGCAGCGTCCCAACCGCCAGAACACCCCCGCCGATCCAGATCCAGGCGATCATCGGGCGGACCAGAACCTTGAGGGTCGCCGACTCCCCTGTGGTCGGCGTGAAGAACCCCGACAGGATGAGGTAGAGATCCTCGCGCAGCGTCGAGCGGAAGACGGCGCGGCCGATCGGCGACTCCTGGGACGGGAAGTACTTGAGGGTCGGCCGGAGCACCCCGAGGTCGTGCCGGTCGTTGAAGACCTGAAACAGCCCTTCGACCCGGACGTGGGTCGGCTGCTGCGAGGCTGCCAGGCCCTCGAACCGGATCCGGTACCGCCCGATCTCCAGGCTCTCCCCCCGGGCCAGGGTCAACTCCCGCTCGACGCTGTACCCCATGGACACCGCAATGCCCAGGACGATGAGGACGATCCCGAAGTGCACGACGAAACCGCCGTAGCGGCGGGGGTTGACAACGAACAGGCTGCCGACGGCCTGGAGGAGCCCGCCTCCCGCCATCCGCGCCCGCGCCCGGGCCGCCCGGGCCATGTCCCAGAGGATGGTGGCGACCACAAACGCCGCCAGGGTGAAGGCGAGGGCCAGGAAGAACTCCCGTACCCCCCAGGCGACGGCCGCCACCCCCACCGCCAGCGCCGCTCCGGCCGGCAGGAGGAAGTTCCGCTTCAGGCTATCCCAGGACGCCTTCCGCCAGGCGATGAGTGGCCCCACCCCCATCAGGAGGACCAGGGCGAGGAACAGGGGTATGGTCACGAGGTTGAAGTACGGGCCCCCGACGCTGACCTTCACCCCCCGAACTGCCTCCGCCAGCAAGGGGAAGATGGTTCCGAAGAGGATGGTGAAGGTGGCGGCGAGCAGGACCACGTTCTGGAGGAGGAACGCGCTTTCCCGGGACACGAGGGAATCCAGCTCCGGCTGCCCCCGGAGGCGGTCGGCCCGCCAGATGAGGAGGCCGAAGGACCCCGCCAGGACCAGGAGGAGGAACGCCAGGAAAAAGGCGCCTACC
The DNA here is from genome assembly GCA_050732195.1 of Methylomirabilales bacterium (SeqCode). Classification (GTDB taxonomy): domain Bacteria; phylum Methylomirabilota; class Methylomirabilia; order Methylomirabilales; family JACPAU01; genus JACPAU01. Next base: position 500 of record JBOHQK010000037.1, on the reverse strand, counting down.
GGGCCGCTGGAAAAGGCGTGGATGGAAGAGAGGATGCCGCTCCGGGTGAGGAAGGTCCCGAAGATGGTGAGAGCGAAGGCCAGGATGATGAGGCTGAGGTTCCAGGCCTTCAGCATCCGGCGTCGCTCCTGGATCTGGATGGAGTGCAGGAAGGCCGTGGCCGGCAGCCAGGGCAGGAACGCCGCGTTCTCCACCGGGTCCCAGGCCCAGTACCCGCCCCAGCCCAACACGTGGTACGACCACCACGCCCCGACGAGGTTCCCCATGCTGAGGAAGAACCAGGCGAAGATCGTCCAGCGCCGAATGGCGAAGACCCAGGCCTCGTCCAGCCTTCCGGTGATGAGGGAGGCCATCGCGAAGGCGTAGGGGACGGTCAGCCCGACGAACCCGGTGTACAGGAGGGGGGGATGGGTGAACATGTTGGCGTCTTCCAGGAGCGGGTTCAGGCCGCGGCCGTCGGGCGGGACGGGGAAGATCCGCTCGAACGGGGGCGAGGCCAC
>JBOHQK010000036.1:0-4280 GCA_050732195.1 Methylomirabilales bacterium (SeqCode) | reverse complement strand
CGGCCGCGGTCACTATCCGACGGTGGATCTCGCAGATCAGTTCCGCATCCACCGGGCGATCGTCCGGTATCTTTGCGATCCAACGATACGTCTGCACCGCTGCGTGTGCTTGCCGTTGAGATCGCGTCAGCAGCTGCTCGGGCGTCTCCTTCATTGCTGCTTCCAGCTCGCGTTCCGTGAACTCCGCCCCCTCGATTCGTGAGGTGCCCGCGACTTCTCGCTTCAGTTCCATTTGTTGGAGGGTCTCTACCCAGGCGCGCTGGTAGGGGATTGTCCGGAGGGAGAGAACGGCTGACCGGGCCTCCACCAACTCATTGGCTATGGAGCGCCAATCATACCTGATCCAGTTCTGGGGGAGTTTGTAGTAGATCATGCCTAGAGTATATTGCCTGTTCGTTTCCATGTCAATTGTAGCTATCTACTTAAATGTAAAGGATTGTTCCAAGTTTACCTTAACAGGGATCTTTAGCAACATTTCCGGCTTATTTCCGCCTCGTTGGCGATCCATCCCCGCATGGGGACCCCTCATCGGGTCGTGGTCCATGACTGGGTCACCTGGGGGGGCCCGGCCCCGGTCCCAGGGGCGTTCGAGGAGGAAGACCGTGAGAGAGGGGGCGCGAGGTGGTCCGGGCGGGGTCCTCACACCGGGTTCCAGCTCACCATCGTTGGAGCCTTCGCGGCGGGTCAGGATGGCTGCCGAGGACGGGCCGCCGAGGGCCTGACTCGGGAGGGGACCGGGACCTGGGCGTGACGGGCGCCGGACCGGGGACAGGATGTCGCTTCCCCGGAGATCGCGGCTCCTGTGCGCCAAAGATCCCTCTCCACGGCCGGCTGCGTGAAAAGGGCGTCGGGGTCCACACCGCTTCCTGCGTTCGAGGCGACCCCGGCGAGTCGGCCATCCTCTCCAGACGCCAGCGAATCGTCCGAGATGACGCAACGCAGGGGCAAAGAAAAAGCAAAGGCGACCTCGGTAGCCCAGGTCGCCTCGAAGAAAGGACGCCCTATCTGATCGTCAGGATTGAGGACTACTGGTGGAGGGTAGGGGATTCGAACCCCCGACCTCCGCGTTGCGAACGCGGCGCTCTCCCAACTGAGCTAACCCCCCGCGGGTTTCCCAATATACAGAAAGCCCACGGCCTTGTCGAGGACGCACCGTCGCGCCGGATCACAGGCAGCGTATCCCACCTGGAACGATTCCAAGACAGGACGACCGCGCCTCGCCGGGCGATGACCGCTGGGCCGAGCCCGGAATGCAAGCCTGACAAGGGCTTGCTAACTCATTGATTTTTTTGGAAACCGAAGGCTGCCCGCGGCATCATATAGATGTGGACCGACGGACGGCAAATAAGGGTGGCACGAGGATTGCCTAAGATGACAGCGACTCGGAAAGTGCTGGACGGAAGCCGGGCGGGGAAGCCATGTGGTATTACAAGATCGTAATCGGAATCCTGCTCTTCCCGTGGTCCCTCATCCTCCTGATGATGGCGGGCTCGGCCCGGCTCCGCTACGCCCGCAAGGCGCGGGTCATCTTCCTACCCCCCGCTGCTCTCGAGACGGCGCCAGTCCTTCCCCTTACGCTCCCGGAGCCGGCGCCGGCCCTCTCCGCCGACCTGGATGCCTCAAGCCCGCAGGTTTCCTGAGTCCCTCCGGTAGGTGAGCCGGATTCGGTAGCGGATCGCGCCGACGCAGGGCATGGCCTGCTCGCTGCCCGTCCCGCCAACCCATCCCCCACAGACCAAGAGGCCCTCCCGCTCCTCCTCCCCATCCTGGACCATGAACTGAACGATCCGGTCCACCTCGAAGCCGCCTCGGGTGCAGCCCGGCTGCCCGCACCGGATGGTCCCCTGGAAGTATCCCTCCTTGACGCTCATCCGGAGGCCGCGACGGACCTCTTGGGGACCGCCGGAGAGCGCGTGGCCTTCCTCCTCCCACTCAGCCTGGGCGTCCGCGAGCTGTGGGAAGGCGGCAGCAAAGGGCTGACCGAACGCCGTCACGGCCCGCTCCTCCCGCTCGGCCATCCGCCCCCTCCCTCCGTCCCGCTGGGGCCCTTCCCGCCTGCCCCGCCGATCCTGCCCGCGCCCAAATACTATCGGCTCGCCGGTCCCCACGCCACCCCGACATGGACCGCGACCGTCCTTCCTCCCCTGTTTCAGCCGGAACACGCCTCGCATGTGCTCCTGTTCCACGGCGCTGCCCGCGGGCACCTCACGGGATTCCTCTGGAGGAAAAAGCCAGCCGGGCGCCGAGCCCAGCCTGCTGACGAAGAAGGTCTCTCGGCCAGCCTGCGGACCCTCGCCTACCGGGGAGGAGCCGCGCCGGGGGGCTGCTGGCCCGGGGCCTGATGGCGGAGCTGCTTCTGCCGGAGGATCTCGGCGAAGGGGAACTGAGGCGCCCGGGGGATGTAACCCAGGTAGAAGTAGTTGGTGTCGGCGTCCCGCGAGAGGACCCAGAGATCGCCGGTAGCGGTGTCCAGGAGGTATTCCAGCCCTCCCTGGACCGCCGCCTGGAAGAAGGCGTACCGGCCGCTCCGCACTCCCTCCTCTGCCCGGGCGGCCGGCGCCTGCTCGGCGAGGGCGGGCGCCGCCAGGGCAACCAGGATCAGGACGGTCAGGATCGCACGTCGCATCGGCTTTCTCCTTTCCTCCCCATGAACGGGGCATCCGGTGGGACCGAAAAGACCGCGGCGGCAGGCCGCCGGATCTCGACCGCCTGCCGCCGTCCGCGGCGTGGAATCCCCTCCGCCTCAGGGGCGGGGGGGGAGCGTGCGGGACGCCCACCCGGCCTGGCGCCGCTTCGCGAGCGCCGCCTCGACCGTCTTCAAGAAGAGGGACAGGGGGCGCATCGGTTTGTGCACGACGAAGTCGGCCCCCGCCGCCTCCCCGCGGGCCTCCACCTCCGTCCCCTTGAGGATGGTGTGGAGGATGATCGGGATCCCCCGGGTCCGGGGGTCCGCCTTCAGCTTCTGGCAGACCTCGTAGCCATCCATGGCCGGCATCATCACATCGAGGATGATGACGTCCGGGTTGCGCTCCCGGGCCAGCCGGAGCGCCTCGTCTCCCTCGTGGGCGACGAGGACGCTGAGCCCATTGACGGTGAGGAAGTCCTCCATCATGGCCAGAACCAGCGGCTCGTCATCCACGAGGAGGACCGTCCCCCCGCTCCGGCCCTCGCCTGTCTCCGCCATCGCCACCCCCGCCGCGGCCCGCTGCCCCCTCCGGGCGCGGGCATCGCACAGGGCCGGGGGGTTGCAAGAACGCGACCAAGCGGTGGAGCGTCGCAGACAGGGCGCCCGCCTCGCGCATCCGGCGTTTGCCCCGAGCGCGTCGGCAGGTGGAGCAACCGGTGGGGCCAAAGGCCCCAGGGGGGGAACCCCCCTTTCCCGCTTATCCTTCGCCGTCGCAGAGCAGGCGGCGGAGCGCATCCAGCGGGATGTTGCTCCCGCTCAGGATGAGGCACACCGTCTTTCCCGCCAACTGCTCCCGGAGGCGGAGGGCGGCCGCCACGGGAGCGGCACCCGCTCCCTCCGCCACCTGCCGCGTGGTCTCCAGGAGGAGGAGCATGGCCCGGCGGATCTCGGTCTCGCTCACCAGGACCATCTCGTCGGCGTGCGCCAGGATGAGCCCCAGGGTCAGGAGGAACGGGACCCGGGTCTGCAGCCCCTCCGCGAAGGTGTCGGCTTCGGGCGTCTCGATGACCCGGCGGGCGCGCCAGGAGAGGGTCACGGCCGGGGCCCGCTCCGCCTGCACTCCGATGAGCCGGACGGCCGGCTTCAGGGTCTTGACCACGACCCCGTGGCCGGCTAGGCCGCTCCCGCCCCCCACCGGGACCAGGATCGCGTCCACCTGCGGCAGCGCCTCCAGGATCTCCAGGCTGATTGTCCCCACCCCCGCGATCAGGTCAGGCTCGTTGGCCGGATGGACGTACCGGTAGCCCTTCGTGCGCGCCTCCGCCTCCGCCCACTCCCGCGCCTCGTCGAAGTCCCGCCCGGTCTGGATGACCTCAGCCCCGAGGCCGCGCATGGCCTCCGCCTTCAGCGCGTTCGCCCCCCGGGGGACGGCCACGATGGCCCGGACGCCGTGGGCGTGCGCCGCGTAGGCTACCGACTGGCCGTGGTTCCCCGTGGAAGCGGTGATGACCCCCGCCTCGCGCTCGGCCGCCGTGAGGCGGGACATGAGGTAGAGGCCGCCCCGGACCTTGAAGACGCCGATGGGCTGGAGGTTCTCGAGCTTCAGGTACGCCTCGCAGCCCAGGGCCCGGCAGAGGCCGGGGAAGCGGACGAG
>JBOHQK010000035.1:0-5619 GCA_050732195.1 Methylomirabilales bacterium (SeqCode) | reverse complement strand
CCCACAAGGCGAGCGGCTTCCTCCTTGTCCACAACCACCCGAGCGGCGACCCCACCCCCTCGGATCACGACCGCGAACTGACCCAGGCGGTAAAGGCCGCTGCGGCGACCGTGGGTATCCGTTTCCTGGACCACCTGATCATCGGCGATATGTCCCCCTTCAGTTTCAAGGCCTCCGGCCTTTTGTAGGTGCGACGGTGCGCCAAGTGACGATGCGGTTCGCAGGCGAGGAGCACACGTTCACGAGGGCCGATGTATTGGACGCCACTCGTGGCGTCATACCCGGTAGGATTGACCAATATTACGTCGAGCTGCACGGCAGGCGGTATCCGCCGAAGCAAGTCATCCGCCTTGTCACAGGGACTCGCAGACGTTTCAATTCTGCCAACGCGCGCAGTGCTCTGACTCGGCTCGGCTTCACCATTAGGGCAGTCTAACTGGTTTCCGGCTGGAGCGCGCCGCCCCCCGGTAGGCCGGCGCGGTTGCCCGCCTCCCTCCTTCCAGATACAATACAGACAGAAGCGTCCCCCGCCGGGGATGCGCACGCGATGCGACCCATGCCGACCCCGGGCTTCGCCACCGCCGAGGGCACCGCGGCCTACCGCGCCCGGTTCGCGGCAGTGCTCCCGCCCGCGCACTTCCGCGACTTCCGCGGCCTCTCCCTCTCCAGCATCGGGCTCGGGACCTACCTGGGGGAGCCGGACCCGGAGACGGACCGGCTGTACCGGCAGGCGGTCATCCGGGCCGTCGGCCTCGGCTGCAATGTCATTGACTCCGCGATCAACTACCGCTTCCAGCGGAGCGAGCGGGCGGTGGGGGAAGCCCTGCGGACGCTCTTTACCGACGGGGGGATCCGGCGGGAAGAGCTGGTGGTGGCCACCAAGGGGGGCTACGTGCCGTTTGACGGCGGCTACCCGGCGGACCCGAGCGCCTACTTCACGGAGACCTTCGTCCGGGCCGGGGTGGCGCGGCCGGAAGACCTCGTCGCGGGCTGCCACTGCATGACGCCGGCCTACCTGAAGCACCAGCTCCGCCGGAGCCTGGAGAACCTCGGGCTCACCTGCGTGGACATCTACTACCTGCACAACCCCGAGCAGCAATTGGATGAGGTGCCCCGGGCGGAGTTTACCCGGCGGATGCGGGCGGCGGTGGCCGCCCTGGAGGAAGAGGCGGCGGCGGGGCGGCTCCGGGTGTACGGAACCGCCACCTGGAACGGCTACCGCGTGCCGCCGGGATCGGGAGGGCACCTGAGCCTCCAGGAGCTGGTCGGCCTGGCGCGCGAGGTGGCGGGAGAGGGCCACCACTTCCGGGTCATCCAGCTCCCGCTGAACCTGGCGATGCCCGAGGCCCTGACGCATGCGACGCAGGCGCTGGATGGGGAGCAGGTGCCGGCGCTCGCGGCGGCGGCCCGCCTGGGGACCTACGTGATGGCCAGCGCCTCCCTCCTCCAGTCCCGGCTGACCCGCGGGATGCCCCCGTTTCTCGGAGAGGTCCTCGCGGGCCTCGAGACCGATGCGCAGCGGGCCCTGCAGTTCGTCCGCTCGGCCCAGGGGCTCGGGACAGCCCTGGTGGGGATGAAGCAGGAGGCCCACGTCCTGGAGAACCTGGCCACCGCCCGGGTGCCCCCCGCCCCGCTGGAGCAGTTCGAACGGCTCTTCACGGAGCGGGGCTGAGGGGGAGGAGGCCGGATGTCCACGGCGGACAGCGCGACCGCGCGGCAGATCACGGTGGACGGACCGCAGCGGATCATGACCATCCGCTGGGGGGATGATCACGAGAGCGTTTACCCCTTCGACCTGCTGCGAAAGGAGTGTCCCTGCGCGCTGTGCGACGATGAGCGGAAGAAGAAGGCCGAGCAGCAGAAGAAGGGGGGGTTGACGCTCGCTGTGATGAAAGGGCCGATCCTCCGGGCCGGGGAGGCCCAGGTGACGGACGTGCAGAAGGTGGGGCACTACGCCATCAACTTCACCTGGCAGGACGGGCACCACACCGGGATCTACAGCTACGAGTTCCTCCGGGCCCTGTGCCCCTGCCCGCGCTGCGCGGGGGAGCGGACGGGATGAGCGATCTCCCCGAGGAGGACCTCCCCCTGGTCTCGGTCGAGGAGGCGGTGGCGGAGGTCCGGCGTTGGCTGGAGGTGGAGCGGGTGGATCCGGAGCAGATCTTCGCCATGGCGGACGCCCGGATGATCTACTACAAAGACCTCATCCCCCTCCTGGAGGCCGGGGGGGAGGACAGCCGCCTCATCCGCTTCGCCATCAGCCGGGGGCGGGCCATCCGGCGGGCCCGGGGGACGCCGGGGATGCTCCAGATCACGCCGCCGGAGACGCCCGGTGGGAACTGAGACGGGGGCCGGGGCGGAGGTGCAGGCAGCGCTGGTGGCCGCCCGGGACGCCTTGCGGGCCGTGCTGGCGGAGGTGGACGGCTACCTGGCGACGCTGCGGCCGGTGCTGGGGCGGGAGATCCGGCAGATCTTCGACCGGGAACTGACAGCCGCCGAGGACGCGGTCCGGGCCCTGGGGCGGGCGCTCGATGCGCTGGGCGGGGAGGCGGGGGGTGGGGCGGAGCGGCGCTAGGGTCGGGCGGCCGCCTCGATCTGCTTCGCCAACGCGATGTCCTTCTCGGTCACCCCGCCGGCCTCGTGCGTCGAGCAGGTGAAGGCCACCCGGTTGTAGTTGATGACGATGCCCGGGTGGTGGTTGGCCTTCTGGGCTGCTTCCGCCACCTTGTTGACGAGGGCCATGGCGGCCCCGAAGCCCTTCAGGGTGAACTGCTTCGTGATGGCGTTGTTCCCGAACTTCCACCCCTGCAGGTTCTGGAGCTGCTGCTGGATCTGGTCCAGGGACAGTCGGGCCACGGTGCCTCCTTTCGCCCCGCGATCGTAGCCCGGACCCGGCCGCCCGCCCAAGGGGGAAAGGTCTCGGTCTAGAGATAGCGCCCCACCGCCTTGGCCACCGCCTGCAGGTCGGACATCAGGTGGGCGAACCGGGCCGGCTTCAGGGACTGGATCCCGTCCGAGAGGGCCTCCTCCGGCTTCGGGTGCACCTCGATCATCAGGCCGTCCGCCCCCACCGCCACCGCTGCCTTGGCCAGGGCCGGGACGTACTCCCAGTGGCCGGTGCCGTGGCTCGGGTCCACGATGATGGGGAGGTGGGTGAGTTTCTGGAGGACCGGGACGGCGTTGAGGTCCAGGGTGAAGCGGGTGGCGGTCTCGAAGGTCCGGATGCCCCGCTCGCAGAGGATCACGTCGGTGTTGCCGGCCGAGAGGATGTACTCCGCCGACATCAGGTACTCCTGGATGGTGGTGGACATCCCCCGCTTGAGGAGGACCGGCTTGCGGATCTCCCCCACCTCCTTCAGCAGGGCGAAGTTCTGGACGTTGCGGGCCCCCACCTGCAGGATGTCGGTGTAGCGGGCCACCACCTCCAGGTCCCGGGGGTTCAGGACCTCGGTGACCACCTTGAGCCCCGTCGCCTCCCGGGCGGCCGCCAGGAGCTTCAGCCCGTCCTCCGCCAGCCCCTGGAACGCGTAGGGGGAGGTGCGGGGCTTGAAGGCTCCCCCTCGCAGGATGGTGGCCCCCGCCTCCCGCACGGCCCGGGCCACTGTCAGGAGCTGCTCTTCCGACTCCACGGAGCAGGGCCCGGCCATGACGTGGAGCCGGTCCCCGCCGATCTCGAGTGACCCCACCCGGACCACCGTCCGGGCCGCCCGGGTCTCCCGGGAGGCCAGCTTGAACGGTTGCAGGATGGGGACCACGCTCTCCACCCCGGCCAGGGCCTCCAGGGCCTGGAGCCGCGCCTTTCCCCGCTCGTCTCCCACCGCGGCGACCACGCTCCGCGTCGTCCCGCGGATCACGTGGGGGTGGTAGCCCAGAGCCTCCACCCTGGCCATGACCTCCCGGAGGTCCTCCTCGCGAGCCCCCGGCTTCATCACGATGACCATCCCAGCCTCCTCCCCGTCACGGGCCCAAAAGGTGAAAAGCCACGGATCCGATCCGTGGCCCCCCCGAAAACACGAAAGCCACGGGAGTCAGCGTCTGCTCCCGTGGCCTGCTGGACGGTGCCCGGGCGGCCTAGCGGCGGCCGGTGCCCGCCCCCACGGGGCAGACGCCGCGAAAGGTAAACCGCCAGACCCACCGGGTGCTGTGCATCGTCGGCCGCGCCTCCTGCGCGTGCCCGTTTCTCTAGCCCCCTTTGGGCGCCCTGTCAAGCAAATTCTCCGGCGGAGCTTTCCCTTTGCCAACGGGGCGGACGGTATGCTAGCGTCCCACACCGGAAGGGGAGGGGGCCATGTCCGGACATTCCAAGTGGCACGGAATCAAGCATAAGAAGGCCAAGGCGGACGCCGCCCGCGGGCGGATCTTCACCCGGCTGATCCGCGAGATCACCATCGCGGCCAAGACGGGCGGGGGGGACCCCGACGGCAACCCCCGCCTCCGAACGGCGATCCAGGCGGCGAGGGCCGCCAACATGCCCGCCGACAACATCGAGCGAGCCATCAAGAAGGGAACCGGGGAACTGCCGGGGGTGACCTACGAGGAGCTGACCTACGAGGGGTACGGCCCCGGGGGCGTGGCGGTGATGGTGGTGGTCACCACCGATAACAAGAATCGGACGGCGGCGGAGATCCGGAAGCTCTTCGCCAAGCACGGCAGCAACCTGGGGGAGGCGGGCTGCGTGGGGTGGATGTTCGAGAAGAAGGGGCTCCTCCGGGCGGAGGCAAAGGGGGTGGACGAGGAGGCACTCCTCACCGTGGCCCTGGAGGCCGGGGCGGAGGACATGCGGCAGGAGGAGGGGACCTTCGAGATCATCACCGCGCCCCGGGAGAAGGAGTTCGAGGCGGTGCGCGCGGCCGTCTCCCGCGGGAAGTTCGCCGTCGCCAGCGCCGAGATCACGATGGTCCCCCAGAGCACCGTGAAGCTGGACGGAAGGCCAGCGGAGCAGATGCTCCGGCTCATGGAGGAGCTGGAGGACCACGACGACGTCCAGAGCGTCTACGCCAACTTCGACATCCCCGAATCCATCATGGTGTCCGTCACCGGCTGACGGCTCCCGGCGCCGCGGCCCCGGAGGAGGGGTGCTCGTTCTGGGCATCGACCCCGGGACGGCGGTCACGGGGTACGGGCTGGTCCGGCAGCAGGGCGCCCGTCTCACCCTGGTGGGGTGCGGCGGCATCCGGACGGGAGCCCGCCAGCCGGCTCCCGACAAGCTGCGGATCATCTACGAGGCTCTCCTGGAGCTCATGGGGCGCTATCGGCCTGCGTGCGCTGCTGTGGAGAGCCTCTTCTTTGCGCGCAATGTGCGGAGCGCGCTGACGCTGGGCCAGGCCCGGGGGGTGGCGCTCCTGGCGGCGGTGCAGGGGGGACTCCCGGTCTTCGAGTACACGCCCCGGGAGGTGAAGGCCGCCGTCACCGGGTACGGGTCGGCGGAGAAGGAGCAGGTCCGGGGGATGGTGGCCCGCCTGCTCCGCCTGCCGGACGTGCCGGCCTCCCTGGACGCCACCGACGCCCTCGCCCTGGCCATCTGCCACTGCCACGCGGCCGGGGGCGGGCAGGGGATGCGCCTGCTGGCCTCCCGGCGGGGCGTCCGGGCCGGGCGGGCGGCCTGGCGCGCGCTGAAGG
>JBOHQK010000034.1:0-4262 GCA_050732195.1 Methylomirabilales bacterium (SeqCode) | reverse complement strand
GAAGGCTTCCCCGGACGAAGAGGGCCGGGGGCGGATCCGGGATCTGGCGGAGGAGGGGCGGATAGGCCGGGTCGGTGAGGGTGAGGGCAAAGCCCCCGAGGGTGTCCAGGCGGCGCAGTTCGCGAGCGACCTCCTCGGCCGACGCCGGATCGCGGAGGCGCGCGGCCACATCTCGCGTCACCCCGGGGACGGCAGTCAGGGCTTCGGGCGATGCGGCCCGGAGAGCCCGGGCCTCCCCGAAGCGGGCCAGGAGGCCCGCTGCCCCCGCCGGCGGCAGGCCCGGCAGGAGCGCGAGGGCGACCAGGGCTTCCCTCTCGTCCACGCCCGCTCCTCCCGCCGCTGCCGCGGGCCTGTCCCTTACGGCATCTTCGCCGCCAGCCGGATCCGGTCCCCGACCCGCAGGTCGAGGTCGCTCCGCAGGACCCGGGCCGTCGCGGTCCGCTCCGTCACTCGGACCACCGCCAGCTCCCCCCGCAGGGTGGGGCTGAGGCGGATCGTCCCCCAGGCGCGGGGATCGGCGGCGAGCCCGGTCTCCCGGTGTACGGAGAACACATCACCCGGGACGATCCCGGCCTTGAGCCCCAGGTCGATATAGACAATGTGGAGCTCCCCCACCGAGACGCGATCCAGGTCGGTGTGGACGATCATCCCATCCGCGCTGACGGTGGTTGGGACCGCCGCGCCCAGGGCCGGGATCTCGGTCTCCTGGTAGCGCAGGAGCGCATCCCCCGCGGTCATGTCCTCGCATCCGTAGATGACCTTCGCGCGGATGGACCGCTCCTGGATCTCCGTCACCTGGAGGAGCCCCTTGCTCCGGACGAGGCGCCCCAGGCCGCCGCCGGTCCTCGGATGGGTGACCACTGTTTCCTCGCGGACGACCTGGAAGACCTCCCCCACCTGCACGGACGTGCCGCGGCGGAGGGTCAGGAAGACCGTGTCCTGGGGCTGGATGATCTGGCTGTCCCGGAGCGGCCGGAGGATGTTCCCCACCCCCAGCGGGCCCCCCTCGTGGACAAACCCCAGGCAGAAGTACTGCCCGCGGGTGACGACCAGGATGGGAGCGGGCGGGGGCGTGATCAAGGTCGGAGCCCTCTCTGGCTCCTTGGGCGGTTCCGCCGGGCCGGCCGGCGCGGCCGGGACGCCCGGGACGGTCGGAACGGCCGGGGCGGCCGCGATGGGCTCCGGCGGGGCGCCGGGTGGAGGCACCGGTGCGGGGATGACAGCAGCCGGGGCCCCCGGCAGCGCGAGGGCCTCAGGTGGCGCCGGGGCCAGGCCCGGAATAAGGAGGGGATCTCCCGGATAGATCCGGTTCGGGTTGACGACGAACTTGTTTCGCTCCCAGATCCTGGGCCAGAGGAACGGGTTATGCAGGAACTGGCGGGAGAGGGACCAGAGGTTGTCCCCCGAACGGACGACGTAGACGCCCGCCGCCGCCTCGGGCCTCGCCGGCGCCTCGGGGGCCTGGGGCTGCTGCCCCCGGACCCCCGGGCCGGGCAGGGTGAGGGTCAGGGCAGCGAGGAGCGCCCCCGCTACCCGCATGGCCTTCCCCATCGCGATGCTCCTCCTCCCCGCCACCGGACCCGCCCCGCCCTTACGGGCGGCGGCCCGTGGCCCCTGACGTGCTCTCGGGCCGGGTGAAGGCCCGATCCACCACCTCGCAGAGGGCGTGGCCGATCGTGATGTGCACCTCCTGGATCCGCGCCGCGGAGCGGGAAGGGACCACGAGGGCCAGGTCCACCAGGGCAGCCAGCCGGCCGCCATTCCCCCCCGTGAGGCCCACCGTCTTCAGGCCGCGGGCTCGCGCGGTCTCCACGCCCCGCAGGACGTTCCGCGAGGTCCCCGACGTGCTGAGCGCGAACGCGAGGTCCCCCGGCCTCCCCAGGGCCTCCACCTGCCGCGCGAAGATCTCCCCGAAGTCCCGGTCGTTGGCGATGGCGGTGAGGGCCGAGGTATCGGTGGTGAGGGCGAGGGCCGCCAGAGGGGCCCGCTCCACCCGGAACCGGTTCACGAACTCGGCCGCCAGGTGCTGGGCGTCGGCGGCGCTCCCCCCGTTCCCGAAGAAGAGGAGCGTCCCCCCCCGCCGCAGCGTCTCCACCGTCATCTCGGCCGCCTCCACCAGCCGGGGGAGGGCCTCCGCCACGAAGGCGCGCTTCACAGCCGCGCTCTCCTCGAAGCACGCTGCGATGATGGCCGCCTCCTCGCCCGTCGCCCCCCCCATGCTCCCGCCCCCCGCGCTACGCCTCCCGGAAGACGACCTTCCGCACCTCCACGCGGCCGAGGCCGCTCTGCACCCGCCCCCCCCCCTCCACCATGGCTTCCGCGTCCACCAGGAGCGACGCCACGAATACGATGGTGTCCTCCGTCCCGTCCCCCTCAGCCTCCAGGGCTTCCTCCCAGAGCTCCTGCTCCTCCGGAAAGACGCTCTCGCTTCCCTCGTCCCGGAACTGCGCCCGGTAGTACTTGGTGGTTGCCATGCCCTTCGGCATTGCCTCCTGCGCGTTCGCCTGCGGGCCGCCCTCGCACGCCGCTCCGCGCTGAAGCGGGGCGAGGTATTGTGCGCCACTATACACACGGGCCGGGTCAAGTCAAGCGCAAAGCCCGCGGATTCCGGTCCTTCCTCCGTTCATCGCTCGAAGATGTCCGCGCTCGCCTTCTCCGCGGGCCGCGACGGGCGGGTGGCTCGGCTTCACGCGGTCCCCCGCGCCTCGCTTTCCCGCCGCAGGGCTTCCAGCTCGTCCCGAACCTGGACGAGCAGGTGCTCCGCCTGCGGATCCTCCCCGCCCCGCCCCTGGAGGTGCCGCTGGAGGGTCTCCAGCCCTTTCGCGGCGTTCTCCCGCCGCGCCTCGAGACGCGTCCAGCGCTCCTCCAGGCTGGCGCCGAGCTCGTTGACGCAGGCCTCCAGTTCCCGAAACCAGTCACGCCGCCTGAGCCGCATGCGGAGACCGAACTGCCCGCGCGCGTACGCCCGCAGGGTCTCCTGAACCCGGAAGAGGGGCCCGGCCGTCCGGTGGGCGCCGAGGACGGCATGGATTCCGACGAGGAGGGCAATGATGAGGATGCTGGGCCAGACCCTCCCGTGCAGCCGCAGGATCTGCTGCGCCAACTCGAGCTGCTCCGGGAAGTCCTCGGCGGCGGTGAACTCCCACTCGAGGGGGAAGAAAATGAGAAATCCGAGGAGCATGGAGTAGGCGACGATATAGATGATGGCGGTGAAGGCGCTCGCCAGTTGATAGGTGGGGTGGATGAGGAAGTTTCGCCGGCGGAACCACCGTGTGGTCATCCTGGACTCCGCGAAGCCTCTCAACCGGCCGGGAAAGGGGCAAATCAACTCCGGCGTGACAAAACTGAGCAATTCGCATGCCAGGGCAATAATATCAAGGAGTTCGGATGTCAGGCCCGGGCGGGGCGGCGGCGGCGGCGATCAGCGGCGAGGCGCCACTCGTAGACGATGGGACTGGCCACGAACCAGGAGGAATAGGTCCCCACGATGATACCGAGGAAGAGGGCGAAGGCGAAATCGCGGAGGACCTCGCCCCCGGTGAGGAGGAGGGCGAGCACGGCCAGGAGGGTGGTGAGGGCGGTCATCAGGGTGCGCGCGAGCACCTGGTTGATGCTGGCATTCATCGTCTCCGCCAGCGTCTCCCGGCGGCGGGCCCGGAGGTTCTCCCGGATCCGGTCGTAGACGACGACCGTGTCGGTGAGGGAGTAGCCGGCCAGGGTGAGGAGGGCGGTGACCACGAGGAGGGTGATCTCGATGTCCAGCAGGTAGACGATCCCCAGGACCGCCAGGACATCGTGGAAGGTCGCGACCGTAGCGGCGATGCCGAACCGGAGCTCGAAGCGCCAGGCGACGTAGGCCACGATTCCCACCAAGGAGATCAGAATGGCCCACAGGGCGGCCTTCTGCAGCTCCCGGCCGATCACCGGCCCCACCTCGTTGGAGCCCTCCACCTCCAGGGGGTTCTGGGGGAAGGCTGCCCGGAGCCCCTCCTCCACCACCCGGGCGCTCCCGGCCGCCGGCTCCCCCTTCGCCTTGAGCCGGACCAGGATCCGGCGTCCCCCCACAAACTGCTGGAGGTCACTCTCCCCCAGGCCCGCCCGCGACAGGGCCGCCCGGACCTCGCCCAACTCCACGGGGTCCCGGAACCGGACCTGGACCGAGGTCCCCCCGGCGAAGTCTATCCCCAGGTTCGCCGCGCCCCGCCAGATCTGGACGAGAGCCACGCTCCCCAGGAGGACCAGGCCCGCCGAGAGGAGGAAGG
>JBOHQK010000033.1:0-3249 GCA_050732195.1 Methylomirabilales bacterium (SeqCode) | reverse complement strand
CGGCCTCCTGCCGCAATGCAGCGCATTGCGGGAGGGGCTGTGCGGGTGACGGAGCCCGGCCGCGAGTGGGGCACGCCGGCGACAGGACCCGCGGCAGAACGGTCGGTCAGGACTGGGCCGGATTCCTTGGAGCGGCACTAGCCGCCCGGGCGGATCAGGGGGAGGCGGAAACTGAAGCGGGAGCCCTGCCCCGGCGCCGTCTCCAGCATGACCCGGGAGCCGTGGGCCTCGACAACCTCCTTCACGATGGCGAGCCCGAGCCCGGTCCCCCCGTGCCGGCGGGTGGAGGAGGCGTCCACCTGGTAGAAGCGCTGGAAGATCCATTCCCCCTCCCCCGGCGGGATGCCGATCCCGGTGTCCCGGACGGCGATCTCGACGGCCGACTCCCCCTTTTCGGTCGTGACGGGCGCGGCGCTGACCGTCACCCCGCCCTTGTCGGTGAACTTGATGGCGTTGTCCACCAGGTGGGCCAGGACCCGGATGAGCTCCCCCCGGTCCCCCTTCACCAGGAGCGGCTTGTCCGGTACCTGGACGGTGAGGGAGAGTCCCCTCCCCTGGGCCTTCGCCTGCTGGCTGGCCGCCACCTCGGCCACGAAGGGCCCGACCTCGAAGGGCTCGGCCCGAAGCGTGAGGTCGCGCCGCTCCATGCGGACGAAGGCCAGCAGGTCCTCCACCAGGTGCCGCATCCGGTCCACGCTCTCCTGGATCGCCTGCAGGCCCTTGCGCTGCTGCTCGGTGATGGGCCCCAGGGACTCGTTGGTCAGCATGTCCACGTAGCCGATGACCGGGGTCAGTGGCGTGCGCAGCTCGTGGGAGATATTGGCCAGGAAGTCGGACTTCATCTGGTCGAGCTGCTTCACGTGGTCGTAGGCCTTCTTTAGGTCGTCGTAGAGCCGGGCGTTCTCCAGGGCGATGGCGGCCTGGGAGGCCACCACCGCCAGCATCTCCTCGTCCTCCTTCTCGAAGGCCCCCTCCCGCCTGTTCAGGACCTGGAAGACCCCCAGGATGTCCCCGGCCTTGTCCCGCATGGGGAGGCAGAGGATGGTCCGGGTCTGGTACCCGGTCTTCCGGTCCACCTCGGGATTGAAGCGGGCGTCAGCGTAGGCGTCGGCGATGTTCACGGTCTCCCCGCTCACCGCCACACTCCCCGCGATGCCCGTCCCCAGGGGGATGCGGATCTCGGTCGTGGCCAACCCCTCGGCCACTTTCGTCCAGAGCTCCTGCTTCTCCCGGTCCACCAGGTACAGGGAGGAGCGGTCCGCCTGGAGCAGCCGGGTGGCCCGCTCGACGATGAGGGCCAGCAGCGCATCCAGGTCCATCTCGGCATTGATCGCCTTCCCCACCTCCAGGAGGCGGGAGAGGCGCTCCACGTGGACCCGGACCTGGTCGTAGAGCCGGGCGTTCTCCAGAGCGGAGGCGGCCTGCAGGGTAAGGGCCGAGAGGAGCTCCGAGTCCCCGACGCTGAAGGGGCCGCCGGCCTTGTTGCGGGCCTGGAGGACCGCCAGGACCTCCCCCCGGCTGTTGGCCACCGGCACGGAGAGGAGGGAGACGGTGCGGACCCCCGTGGAGCGGTCCAGCAGTGGCGAGAAGCGGGGGTCCACTCTCGCGTCGGGGAGGATGTAGGCCCGCCCGGTCCGCGCCGTCAGGCCCGCGATCCCCTCCTCGAGGGGGATGGAGACCCGGGCGGCCTCCGGGCCCTCCCCGAGCCGAGCCGTGAGTCGCCCGGCCTCCCGGTCCAGCAGATAGAGGACCGCCCCCTCGGCACCCGTGAGGCGCTGGGCCTCCCTGGCCAGCACGTCCGGCAGGCGCTCCAGGTCCATCTCGGCGTGCAGCGTCCGGACAGCCTCCAGCAGGGCCGTGAGCAGGCGGACCCGCTCCCGCCACTCGTCGGCTCCGCCGCCCTCCAGCCGCTTGTCCCCGACGCTCGACCGGTTCATGCCGCCCTCAGCCCCTCCGTGTCCACCTCCAGGAGGCGGACCTCGGCCGTGATGCCGAATCGGTCTTGCCAGAGGCGCCGCATCGCCTCCCCCGCCCCCTCCCCCCCCGCCGCCACGAGGGCCAGGACCGTGGAGCCGGCACCGCTCAAAAATGCCGCCAGCGCCCCGGCCTCCCGGGCCGCCTCGCAGACCTCCTCGAGGCCCGGCAGCAGCGCGGCCCGGTAGGGCTGGTGCAGGCGGTCCCGGCTCGCCTCCGGGAGGCAGGCGTACTGGCCCGTGGCGAGCGCTGCCACCAGCAGGGCGGTCCGGGTCACATTGAAGACGGCATCCTCGCGGGGCACCTCTCGGGGGAGCACCCGCCGGGCCTCGGCCGTGGGGAGCTCCCGATCCGGGATCACCGCCACGGCCCTGAGGGGAGCGCCGAGCGGGACCCGGACCGCCAGCACGCGACCGTCGGCGAGGCCCGAGGCCACCAGCCCTCCCAGGAGGGACGGGACCAGGTTGTCCGGGTGGCCCTCGAAGGGGAGGGCCAGGCGGAGCACCTCGTCCGCCGTGAGAGTCCGCCCCAGGAGGGCCGCGGCCCCGGTGATGCCGCACAGGATCGCGGTCGCGCTCGAGCCCAGCCCCCGCCGCAGCGGGATCTGGTTGTGCAGCGCGATGTCCAGGCCGAACGGCTCGGCCCCCAGGTGGCGGAAGGCGGCGTAAGCCGCCCGGGCGAGGAGCGAGGCCTTCCCCTCCCGGTCGAGGCGCCCCCGCCCCTCCCCCTCCACCGTGAGCCGGACCTCCGCATCGGCCCGCAGGGCCAGGGTGGCGGTGTTGTAGAGGGTCAGGGCGAGACCCAGGCTGTCGAAGCCGGGCCCCAGGTTGGCCGTGGAGGCCGGAACCCGCACCGTGACCGCGTGACCCGTCATTCCCCCCCTGCCTCCAAAAGAGAACCGCCCTCCGGCCGGGCGCCACTATAGCACAGCCGGAGGGCGGTCCTTGGCGGCGGGCGGCGGAGCCGCCCCCCGCCCGGGGCTGGCCGCGACGCAGCCCTGTCTGGGTATCGGGCGGAGGAGCGGCCGGCCCCGGGGAAAGGGCGGCGGCCCTGCCCCCTCAGAACGGCAGGAGAATCTTCTCCTGCTTCCCGACCACGACCACCACCGAGCGGTCCGGATCCAGGTACTGCCGGGCGACCCGGTTGATCTCCTGACGGGTCAGGGCCCGGATCAGGTCCGGGTAGCGCGCCGGGAAATCCATCCCCAGCCCGTGCAGCTCCATCTGGGTGAGGAGGGCGGCCACCTCCGCGTTGGTGTCGTAGCGGAGGGGGAAG
>JBOHQK010000032.1:0-8442 GCA_050732195.1 Methylomirabilales bacterium (SeqCode) | reverse complement strand
ACATCACCTCCTTTCTCAGCAAGCAGTACGGCGTTCCCTCCATCAACCTCTCCCACTTCGAGATCGACGCCGCCGTCATCAAGCTGATTCCCGGGGAGATCGCCCAGAAGCACATGGTGGTCCCGATCAACCGGACGGGGAGCGTCCTGACGGTGGCGATGGCCGACCCCTCCAACATCTTCACCATTGACGACATCAAGTTCATGACCGGCTTCAAGGTGGAGCCGGTGGTGGCTGCCGAGTCCTCCATCAAGAACGCCCTCAACAAGTACTACGACTCGGCGGGGCTCGTGCAGGACCTCATGAAGGACTTCGACGACCGCGACGTGAGCGCGGTCACCGAGGCGGACGACCAGGTCAACGTCGCCGAGCTGGAGAAGGCCACCGAGGATGCCCCGGTGGTCAAGCTGGTGAACCTGATCCTGACCGACGCGATCAAGAAGGCGGCCTCCGACATCCACGTGGAGCCCTACGAGAAGTCGTTCCGGGTCCGGTACCGGATTGACGGCGTCATGTACGAGGTGATGCAACCCCCCATGAAGCTCCGCGCCGCCATCACCTCCCGCCTGAAGATCATGTCCCAGCTGGACATCGCCGAGCGGCGCCTGCCCCAGGACGGCCGCATCAAGATCAAGATGGGGCAGCGGGAGATGGACTTCCGCGTCTCCACCCTCCCCACCATCTTCGGGGAGAAGGTGGTCCTCCGGCTCCTGGACAAGTCCAACCTGCAGCTGGACATGAGCCGGCTGGGGTTCGATCCGAAGGCCCAGGAAGACTTCGAGAAGGCCATCCTGGCCCCCTACGGCATGGTCCTGGTGACCGGGCCCACCGGCTCCGGGAAGACCACGACGCTCTACTCCGCCCTCAACCGCCTCAACACCATCGAGACCAACATCATGACCGCCGAGGACCCGGTGGAGTACAACCTCCCGGGCATCAACCAGGTCCAGATGAAGGCCGAGATCGGGCTGAGCTTCGCGGCTGCCCTGCGGGCCTTCCTCCGCCAGGACCCGGACATCATCATGGTGGGTGAGGTCCGGGATTACGAGACGGCGGAGATTAGCATCAAGGCGGCCCTCACCGGTCACCTGGTCCTCTCCACCCTGCACACCAACGATGCCCCCAGCACGGTCAGCCGGCTGCTGAACATGGGGGTGGAGCCGTTCCTGGTGGCCGCCTCCACCAACATGATCCTGGCCCAGCGCCTCTGCCGGAAGATCTGCCCCTCCTGCAAAGAGGAGATCGCCCTCCCCCGGGGCGCCCTGGTGGACATCGGCTTCTCCGCCGAGGAGGCCAAGGGCATCAAGGCCTTCAAGGGGAAGGGGTGCATGGCCTGCAGCGAGACCGGTTACAAGGGGCGCGTGGCCCTCTACGAGGTGATGGTCATCACCGAGCAGGTCAAGGACGCCGTCCTCCAGGGAGGGTCCGCCGCGGAACTCCGGGAACTGGCCCGGGCGAACGGGATGAAGACCCTGCGGGAAGCCGGCCTGCAGAAGATCCGCGAGGGGGTCACCACCATCCAGGAAGTCATGCGGGTGACCAGCGGGTCGTAGCGGGGAGGGACCGGGGAACGGCCCGGCAGCCGCGGCCGGGGGAACCCGCACGTCAGAGAAAGGGACCGGACCGATGCCGAACCTCCACGAGTTGCTGAAGGAGTTGGTGGCCAAGGGGGCCTCGGATCTCCATATCACCACGGGGATCCCCCCCATGATCCGGCTCCACGGCCGGGTGACGGCCATTGGAACCCAGCCGATGGCGGCGGCCGAGACGAAGGCGCTCGCCTACAGCATCCTCACCGATGCCCAGAAGCACAAGTTCGAGGAGAACAAGGAGCTGGACTTCTCTTTCGGCGTGAAGGGGCTCGCCCGCTTCCGGGCCAACGTCTTCATGCAGCGGGGGGCGGTGGCGGTGGCCATCCGGAGCATCCCGCACAAGATCTATACCTTCCAGGAGCTGGGGTTGCCCAAGATCGTGGAGGACCTCTGCAACAAACCCAAGGGGCTCGTCCTGGTGACGGGGCCGACGGGGTCCGGGAAGTCCACCACGCTGGCCACCATGATCGACAAGATCAACATGGAGAAGCAGGAGCACATCGTCACCATCGAGGACCCCATCGAGTTCGTCCACCAGCACAAGAAGTGCATCGTGAACCAGCGGGAGCTGCACGCCGACACCTTCTCCTTCAAGAACGCCCTCAAGGCGGTCCTCCGGGAGGATCCCGACAAGATCCTCATCGGGGAGATGCGCGACCTGGAGACCATCGAGGCCGCCCTCGTCATCGCCGAGACCGGCCACCTGGTCTTCGCGACCCTCCACACCAACTCGGCCGAGCAGACCATCAACCGGATCATCGATGTCTTCCCGGCCCACCAGCAGCCCCAGGTGCGGGCGCAGCTCTCCTTCGTCCTGGAGGGGGTGCTCTGCCAGGCGCTGATGCCGAAGGCGAGCGGGCAGGGGCGCGTCCTGGTGCTGGAGATCATGGTGCCCAACGCGGCGATCCGGAATCTCATCCGGGAGGACAAGGTCCACCAGATCTATTCCACGATGCAGACGGGCCAGGAGAAGTTCGGGATGCAAACGCAGAATCAAGCCCTGCTGGACCACTATGTGAAGCGCAATATCACCATGGAGCAGGCCCTCGCGGCCTCGACGCGCCCCGACGAACTGATGCAGATGATCCAGCGGGCCCAGCCCGGCGCGGTGGCCGGGGCCCGGCGGTAGGCCGCAGCGCGCCCCGCGGGGGCGCGGGTGGAGGAGCGCACCATGCCAATGTTCGCGTACGTGGGACGGACCCGGGGCGGCCAGACCATTTCGGGGGAGATGGATGCCCCCAACCGGGACGCCGTGGTCGCCCAGCTCCGGAAGCAGCAGGTCCTGGCCACCTCCGTCAAGCAGAAGGCCAAGGACATCCAGTTCAGCCTTCCCGGGTTCGGGGGCGGCGTCAAGGACAAGGACATCGCGATCTTCACCCGGCAGTTCGCCACCATGATCGACGCCGGGCTCCCCCTGGTCCAGTGCCTGGAGGTCCTGTCCACCCAGCAGCCCAACAAGGTCTTCAAGAAGGCCCTCCAGGATATCCGGCAGGACGTGGAGGGGGGGTCCACCTTTGCCAACGCCCTGAAGAAGCAACCCAAGATCTTCAACCATCTCTACACCAACATGGTGGAGGCCGGCGAGGCGGGGGGCATCCTGGACACCATCCTGAACCGGTTGGCGGCCTACATCGAGAAGGCCATCACGCTGAAGCGCCGGGTCAAGTCGGCCATGATCTACCCCAGCACCATCGTCACGGTGGCGGTGCTGGTGGTGGTGTTCCTGCTCATCTTCGTCATCCCGACCTTCAAGGCCATGTTCGAAGGGTTCGGGGCGAGCCTCCCCCTCCCCACGCAGATCGTCCTGGAGGCCAGCCGGATCACGACGACCTACTGGTACATCTTTGCGGGGCTGCTGGTGGTGAGCGTCGTGGGGATCCGCTACTACTACAAGACCCCCAACGGCCGGAAGGTGATCGACTCGCTGCTCTTGAAGGCGCCGGTCTTCGGGGAGCTGATCCGGAAGGTGGCGGTGGCCAAGTTCACGCGGACGCTGGGGACCCTCATCTCCAGCGGGGTGGCCATCCTGGACGGCCTGGAGATCACCGCCCGGACCGCGGGGAACAAGGTGGTCGAGGAGGCGGTGATGCGGACCCGCGCCAGCATCGCCGAGGGCAAGACCATCGCCGAGCCGCTGAAGGCCTCCAAGGTCTTCCCGCCCATGGTTGTTTCGATGATTGCCGTCGGGGAGCAGACGGGCGCGCTGGACGCCATGCTGAGCAAGATTGCCGATTTCTACGATGAGGAGGTGGACGTGGCCGTCGCCAACCTCACCGCCCTGCTGGAGCCGATGCTGATGGTGTTCCTGGGCATCGTCATCGGCGGTGTGGTCATCGCCATGTACCTGCCCATCTTCAAGCTGATCACGGTCCTCGGCCGCTAGCGGGGCCGGCCGCGGGGAGGCACCACCGGGGAGGCGGCCACCGGCCGCCTCTTCCGGTCTCGGGGGGATGATGGAAAGGCCGACGGACCGGGGGACCTCTCGCGAGGAGATGCTGACGCGCCTGAAGTGGCTCGTCGGCCTCCGCCTGGCCGTGGTGGCCCTCTTCCTGGGCTCGGCGGTGGTGATCCAGCTCCGGACGGAGCCCCCCTTTCCGCCCGAGCCCCTCTTCGCCATCATCGCCTTCGTTTTCCTCCTCAGCCTCCTCTACTCGCTCGCCCTCCCCCGGCTCGGCAACCTGGTCCTCTTCTGCGTCTGCCAGGTGGCCGTGGACATTCTGGTCAGCACCGGGCTGGTCCATATCTCGGGGGGGAAGGACAGCCCTTTCACCTTCGTCTACATCTTCCCCATCTTTGCCGCCGCCACCCTGCTCGGCCGGCGGGGCGGGCTGGGGATGGCCGGTCTGGCCAGCATCCTGTACGGCGGCCTCATCAACCTGGAGTTCTACGGAGTGCTGCCTGCCGTCGTGACCGGAGCGCCGCCCCGGCCCCAGACCTACCTGGCCTTCCAGGTCTTCATCAACATCGCCGGCTTCTTCCTGGTCGCGCTCCTGAGCAGTCACCTGGCGGAGCGCCTGCGGGAGACGGCCCGCCGCCTGGAGGAGCGGAGCCTCGACCTCCGGACCCTGGAGTCCCTGCACCGGGACGTGGTGGCCAACGTCCCCAGCGGCCTGATGACCCTCGACCCGCGGGGCCGGATCGTCGCCTTCAACCGCGCCGCGGAGGCCATCACCGGGTACGCGGAGACCGAGGTGCGGGACCGGCCGTACGAAGCGGCCGGGTTCGGGGAGGTCCCAGGCGTGGCCGCCTTCGTGGAGGGGGGCGCCCCCCCGCCGGCCCTGGCGGCGGCAGAGGTGACGGTGGCGCGGCGCAACGGGGTCCGCATCCCGGTGGGGATCAGCCTTTCCCCCCTGCGGGACCAGGAGGGGCGGGTGTTGGGCCTGGTGGCGGTCTTCCAGGACCTGTCGGAAAAGAAGCGGATCGAGGAGCAGCTCCGCCGGGCGGACCGGCTGGCGGCCGTGGGGCAGCTCGCGGCCAGCATCGCGCACGAGATCCGCAACCCCCTGGCCGCCATCAGCGGCTCCATCCAGGTGCTGCAGGAGGAGATGCAGCCGCAGGGGCAGACCCGCCAGTTGCTGGACATCGTCCTGCGGGAGGCGGATCGGCTCAAGCTCATCACCGGGCAGTTCCTGGAGTTCGTCCGGCCCGGGACCCCGCTGCGGAAGGAGGGCGAGCTGGTCACCTGCCTGGAGGAGACCGTGCTCCTCCTCCGGCAGCGGGAGCGGGCAGGAGCCGAGGTGGTGGTGGACTTCACCCCGCCGGAGGGGGCCGTGGTGGTGGCGGCGGACGAGGACCACCTCCGCCAGGTCTTCTGGAACATCTCCCTGAACGCGGTCCAGGCCATGCCTGACGGCGGGACCCTCCGCATTGACCTCCGGGACCTCTCGGCTGATCGCGAAGCCCCCGAGGTGGCCGTGGAGTTTGCCGACACCGGCGGCGGGATTCGGCCGGAGGACCTGGACCGCATCTTCGAGCCCTTCTTCACGACCAAGGGGACCGGCACGGGCCTCGGGCTCTCCATCGCCCGCCGGATCGTGGAGGAGCTGGGCGGTCGGATCGAGGTGGAGAACCGGCCGGGCGAGGGGGCGACCTTCCGGGTCGTCCTGAAGCGCCTGGCCTGAGCGGGAGCGGTGGACGATGGCTAGCGGCAAGGACAGCGGCGCCCGCATCCTGGTGGTGGACGACGAGGCCGGGATGCGCGACTTCCTCTCCATCCTCCTCCAGCGGGAGGGGCACCGGGTGGTGGCGGCCGCCAACGGCAAGGAGGCGTTGCGCCTCGCCCGCGAGGGGCGCTTCGACCTGGCCATCTCCGACATTCGGATGCCCCAGCTGGACGGGGTCGGCCTCCTAGAGGGACTCCGGGAGGCGGACCCCGAGATGCCGGTCATTCTGATCACGGCCTTCGCCTCGGCCTCCTCCACCATCGAGGCGATGAAGCAGGGCGCCTTCGACTACCTCACCAAGCCGTTCAAGGTGGAGGAGATCAAGGGGGTGGTGACCCGGGCCCTGGAGGCTCAGCGCGTGCGGGCGGCGGCCGGGGCGGCCCGGGCGGCGGCCCCGGGAGAGGCGGCGCCGGCCATCGAGGGTCTGATCGGGCGGAGCCCCAAGATGGTGGAGGTCTACAAGGTCATCAGCAAGGTCGCCAACGTGGCCGGGACCGTCCTCATCACGGGGGAGAGCGGGACCGGGAAGGAGCTGGTGGCGCGGACCCTCCACCGTCATTCCGACCGGGCGGCCAAGCCCTTCATGGCCATCAACTGCGGCGCCATCCCGGAGCAGCTCCTGGAAAGCGAGCTGTTCGGCCACGTGAAGGGGGCCTTCACGGGGGCCATCGCCAACAAGGCCGGCCTCTTCGAGGTGGCCCACGGCGGCACCCTCCTCCTGGACGAGGTGGCGGAGATGAGCCTCGCGCTCCAGGTCAAGCTGCTCCGGGTCCTGCAGGACCGGCTCTTCCGGCGGGTGGGGGGGACGGAGGACATCGGAGTGGACGTGCGGGTCATCGCCGCCACCAACAAGCACCTGCCGGACCTGATCAGGAAGGGGACCTTCCGGGAGGACCTCTTCTACCGGCTGAATGTCATTCCGATCCACCTGCCATCCTTGCGGGAGCGGCCCGAGGACATCCCGCTCCTACTGGAGAGCTTCGTGACCCGCTTCTGCCAGCAGAACCGCCTCCCCGTGAAGCCGGTCAGCGAGGAGGCGATGGCCCTCCTGACCCGCTACCCCTGGCGCGGCAACGTCCGGGAACTGGAGAACGCCCTGGAGCGGGCCATCGCGCTCGAGCAGTCGGATGTCCTGACAGCGGCGAGCCTGCCGGAGGAGATCCGCGCCTGGCAGCCGACCGAGGCGACCCCCGCGCCGGCCCTGGCCCCCCCGACGATCCCGCCCGAGGGCCTGAACCTGGAGGACGTGGTCTCGCAGGTGGAGCGGAAGCTCCTCCTGGAGGCCCTGGAGAAGGCGGGAGGGGTGCAGACAAAGGCGGCGCAGATCCTGGGGATCAATTTCCGCTCTTTCCGCTATCGCCTGAAGAAGTACGGTCTGGAGCGCCCGCGGGGAGGCCCGGCGCGGGCGGATCGGGCCGCGGGCGAGGCGTAGGACGGGCCCCCGTGGCCCGGGTCCTCCTCCTCATCATCCTGGCCCTCGCCGCAGGGCTCCCCCTCCTGCAGGCGGGGCTCCACCCCGTGGCCCAGGCCCTTCTGCCGGCGGGGCTGGGCGTCCTGACCCTGGTGGCCCTGGCCGCGGGCGTTCTTCCCGGCGCCTCCCCCCTGTTCCGTCCCCGGTGGCCGTTCCTCCTGGGGCTCCTCCTGCTCCTGGCCTCGGCCTGGCGGTCCGTGTATCTGGAACTGACGCTGCAGGCCCTGCTCCTGTTTACAGCCTACCTCCTGGCGGGGCTCCTCGCCTTCCACCTCTGCACGCTGGCCCCGCACCGGGCGGCCCTCGCGGGCGCCGTGGCCGGAGGGGGACTCCTCGCGGCCGGCGCCGCCCTCCTCGCCCTCCTCCAAGCGCCCGGGGGCTCGCTCTACGGGGCCGCCCTGTGGGGAACATTTCCCACCAGTAATGCCCTTGCCGGCTACCTCCTCCTGGGGGTGTTCTGCGCCGCGGGGTTGGCCGGCGCCGCACGCGGGCGCGGCGCACGGTGGGGGTGGGGGCTTGGCGCCATCCTGCTCGCGGCCGCCCTGGCTGGGACCCGCTCCCGCGGCGGGATTCTGGCGGCCGGCGTGGGTCTTCTCTGCTGGGGCGTCGGGGCATCTCGTCTCCTGCCGGAACAGGGCCGGCGGATGGCGGGCCTCGCGGCGGCGGCTGCCCTCGGCATCGCCCTCGCTGTCGCCCTGTGGGAGGGGCCAGGGAGCCTCGCGCGATGGGCGCACCTCCCCTGGGCCCTGGCGAGCGACACTGCCGAGCCCTCCTTCCGCTGGCGGCAACTTATCTACACCTGGTCGGTGGCGATGATCCGGGATCACCCGCTGCTGGGGACCGGGCCGGGCACCTTCCCCCTCGTCCTGGGCCAGTACCAGCAGGTCCCCTACGTGACCGGGCGCTACGCCCACAACGCCTGGCTGGAGTTCGCCGCCGAAACGGGCGTCCCCTTCACCCTCCTGCTCCTTGCCGGCTTCGGCCTGAGCATCCGCCAGGGCCTCCAGGCCCTCCGTGCGGCCGGGCCGGAGCGTCCCGCCCTCCTCGGGATCACCGCTGCCCTTCTGGCGTCGGCCGCGCACGCCCTCCTGGATCTGGACTGGAGCCTGCCGGCCATCGCGCTCCCCGTCTGTCTCCTGCTGGGGGCCCTG
Organism: Methylomirabilales bacterium (SeqCode); assembly: GCA_050732195.1. Classification (GTDB taxonomy): domain Bacteria; phylum Methylomirabilota; class Methylomirabilia; order Methylomirabilales; family JACPAU01; genus JACPAU01. Next base: position 65 of record JBOHQK010000032.1, on the reverse strand, counting down.
TGGGCGGCGGGGCCGGAGGGGAGCGGGACAGGGCGGGCCGCGGCGCCCCGCGGCCCCGCCCGGAT
>JBOHQK010000031.1:0-4118 GCA_050732195.1 Methylomirabilales bacterium (SeqCode) | reverse complement strand
CCGCCTCCGGAAGCGCCATTTACCGGAAGGCCTCCTTCCTGGCCGGCCGCCTCGGGGAGGTCATCGCCTCCCCCGCCGTCACGGTGGTGGATGACGGGACCCTCCGGGGGGCGCTCGGCTCCCGGCCGTTCGATGCCGAGGGCCTCCCCACGCGCCGGACCGTCCTCGTGGAACACGGGGCCCTCAAGACCTACCTCCTGGACACCTACTCCGCCCGCAAGCTGGGCCTCGCCTCCACCGGGAACGCCGGCCGGGACGTGGGGGATGCCCCGGGGGTGACCGCGACCAATCTCTTCCTGCTGCCCGGCCCCCACCTCCCGGAGGCGATCCTCCGATCGGTGGACCGCGGCCTGCTGGTGACGGAGCTCATCGGCTTCGGGGTCAATCTGGTGACCGGCGACTACTCCCGGGGGGCGGCCGGCCTCTGGATCGAGGGGGGGGAGGTGGCCTTCCCCGTAGAGGAAATCACCATCGCCGGCAACCTGAACCAGATGCTCCGGCAGATCGAGATGGTGGGCAACGACCTCGTGCTGCGGGGGCGCGTCGCCGCCCCGACCCTCAAGATCGCCCGCATGACAGTCGCCGGCCACTGAGCCCCACGGCCGGCCGCCACGCCGTTCTCGAGAGGAGCCAGCCATGATCGTCGTGTCAAACCGGATCCAGGTGACGAAGGGGCAGGAGAGCGCCTTCGAGCGGCGCTTCGAGGGCCGGGCCCGGCTGGTCGAGAGCATGCCGGGGTTCGTCCGGCTGGAGATCCTCCGCCCCACGAAGAGCGAGTACTACGTCGTGTTGACCTACTGGGAGTCGCCCAAGGACTTCGAGGCATGGACGGAGAGCCCGGAGTTCCGGGAGGCCCATTCCCACCGGCCCCCGAAGGAGATGTTCGCCGGCCCCAACGTCTTCGAGATGCACGAGATCGTCCAGCACGTCGAGCGGAAGGCGTGAGGAGGGGGAAGTCATGGCGCTACGGACGGCGGCGCAGTACCGGGAGAGCCTGCGGGACGGGCGGGTGGTCTTCTACCGGGGGCAGCGGGTCCCGGATGTGACGGAGCACCCGGTCATCCGGGTGGCCATCGAGCACGCCAGCATAGACTACGAGATGGCGGAGCGGCCGGAGACCCGAGACCTGGCCGTCGTCAAGTCGCCGGAGACGGGCGAGCCCATCAGCCGCTACTTCCAGGTCCCCCGCAGCGCCGAGGACCTCCTGAAGCGGAGCGCCCTCATCGAGGCCGCCACGCGGGAGGGAGGGACGCTCGTGGTCCTGATCAAGGAGATCGGGAGCGACGCCCTCTTCGCCCTCCAGGTCGTGGCCGACCAGATGGACAAGGCGCTGGGGACCCACTACGGCGAACGTGTGGCCCGATTCTACCGGCACTGCCGCGACCAGGACCTGGCCATAGCCGTGGCCCAGACGGACGTAAAGGGGGACCGGAGCCTGGGGCCGGCCGCCCAGGCCCACCCCGACTACTACCTCCGGATCGTGGAGGAGCGCCCGGACGGGATCGTCGTCCGGGGCGCGAAGGCCCACACCTCCGTTTCCCCCAACGCCAACGAGATCATCGTTCTGCCGACCCGGGCCCTCTCGGAGCAGGATGCCGCCTACGCCGTGGCCTTCGCCGTCCCAGCCAACGCCAAAGGGCTCAAGCTCCTGGCCAGCCCCTACGGGGCGCCGCGCCCCCGCCCCTTCGAGTCCCCCATCACGGCCGCCCACAAGATGATGGAGACCCTCACCGTCTTCGAGGATGTCCTGGTCCCCCACGAGCGGGTCTTCCTGAAGGGCGAGTGGAAGCACGCCGGGCCGCTTGCCCTCACCTTCGTGGAGTTCCACCGGTTCACGGCCATCTCCTACAAGCTCCCGTTGGTGGACCTCCTGGTGGGGGCGGCCCGCCTGATCGCCGAGTACAACGGGCTGGACAAGGTCGGGCACATCCGGGACAAGCTCATCCACCTCATCGCCTACGCCGAGACACTCCGGGCCCTGATCCGGCAGGCGGCGCTGGAATGCCGGGTCGTGCCCCCGGGCCTCGCCGTCCCGAGTCCCCTCCTGGTCAACATCGCCAAGCACCACTTTGCCAGCGGCTACGCCCAGGCGGTCGCCTGGGTCCAGGAGATCGCGGGGGGCCTCTTGGTGACCGGTCCCGGCCAGGAGGACTGGGAGAGCCCCGAGACGCGCCCGTACCTCGAGCGCTATTTCGGGGGGGCCAAGGGGGTCCCGGCCGAGAACCGCCTGCGCCTCATGAACCTGATCCAGGATCTCACCGCCTCGGACTTCGGCGGCTACCAGGCTGTCCTGGCCATCCACGCCGAGGGCTCCATCGAGGCGGAGAAACTGGCCGCCCTCCGCGCCTACGACCCGAAGCCGGCCGTCGCCTACGCCAAGCGGCTGGCCGGCATCCCCGAGGCGTAGGCGTGGCTCGCCCCGCCAAGCGTCAGGCGCCCTTCGTCAGGACCAGGTAGATAATCAGGACGGTCCCCACCAGCACCGAGACGCCGTAGAGGACCGGCTGGGAGGCGGGAACCCGCTTCCCGGTGGCCGCCCGCTTGATCTGGACGGAGACCAGGCCGTCCAGGGCCACCAGGACCGCCACCAGGACGAGCTTGGTCAGCAGCCAGGAGGCGGTGAGGGATGAGCGGGTCAGGTGCAGGAGGGCGAGGCCGGCGATGAGGAGCACGATGAACGCCGGCACCTCCACCATCAGGTGCAGGCGCCGGTGCAGCCCGGCCACCAGCGGGCGAGCCTCCGCCGAGCCCGGGGAGGCGAGGCGGCCCAGCAGGAAAACCCGGGCCATGAGGCTTCCGACCCAGAAGACGATCCCGGTCAGGTGGAGCGTGAGGACACCGGCCAGAAATGAAGGCATGAGTCCCTCCCGGAGCAAGGAGCCTATGAGGCCGACGAAGCCGACCGCACTTCCTGCGGCAGGTACTGGAGCCGGTAGAGCCGGGCGTAGATGCCGTCCCGCCGGAGGAGGTCCTCGTGTCTCCCCTCCTCCGTGATCCGCCCCCGGTGGACCACCAGGATCCGGTCCACGAACCGGATGGTGGAGAGGCGGTGGGCGATGATGAGAGCGGTGCGGCCGTGCAGGAGCGTCCGGAGCGCCTCCTGGATGAGGCGCTCCGTCTCCGTGTCAACCGAGGACGTCGCCTCGTCCAGGATGAGGACCCTGGGGTCGAAGGCCAGCGCCCGGGCGAAGGCCAGCAGTTGTCGCTCCCCCTGGGAGAGGGTGGCGCCCCGCTCTTGGACCGGCTCGGCGAAGCCCCCGGGGAAGCGCCCGATGAAGGCGTCGGCGTGGACCCGGCGGGCGGCCGTCTCCACCGCCTCCAGGCCGACGCGGGGGTCGTGGAGCCCGATGTTGCCGGCGATGTCCCCCGAGAACAGGAAGACATCCTGGAGGACCAGGCCCAGGTGGCGGCGGAGCGTGGCCCGGTCCCACTCCCGGATGTCAATGCCGTCCACCAGGATCCGCCCCGCGGTCACATCGTAGAACCGGCAGAGCAGGGAGACAATGGAGGTCTTCCCGCCCCCCGTGGCCCCCACGAGCGCCACCTTCTCCCCCGGGGACACGCGGAAGGAGACCTCCCGCAGGACCGGCTCCCCGGGCACATACTCCAACGAGACCCGCTGGAACTCCACCTCCCCCCGGAACGGGGCCGAAGCCCTGGGCACCGCGGGGTCCACGAGGGTGGGTCGGGTGTCCAGGAGGGTCACGATCCGCTCCCCCGAGGCCATGGCGGCCTGGAAGATGTTGTACTTCTCGGCCAGGTCCCGGACCGGCCGGTAGGCTCGCTGCACGTAGAGAATAAAGGCCACCACCTCGCCCACGGCCACGCCTCCCGCCCCGGCCAGCCAGCCCCCGGCGGCGAAGACGATGCCGACGCTCAGCGCGCTCAGGACCTCCACCAGGGGGAAGAAGAGGGCATTGTAGCGGACCGACCGGAGCAGCAGGTCCCGGTACCGGGTGTTGATCTCCTGGAACCGGTCGAGGGCGCGAAGTTCCTGGCCGAAGGCCTGGACGGTCGCCATCCCGGAGATGTGCTCTTGAAGATAGGCGTTCAGGCGGGCCAGGACTTTCCGGCTCTCCCGGTAGTTCTCCCGGGCCCGCCGCCGGTAGGCCGCTGTC
>JBOHQK010000030.1:0-5909 GCA_050732195.1 Methylomirabilales bacterium (SeqCode) | reverse complement strand
TGGGCGACCTGCGGGAGCAGGGCCTCCCGGTCCAGGAGGGGGTGTTCGGCGCGAAGATGCAGGTGCGCCTCGTCAACGACGGCCCCGTCACCATCCTGCTGGACACCGCGGACCGGTAGTGAGCCGCCGCCCTTTTCCCGGGACCTGCCGCTCCTCCGCCCGATACCCAGACAGGGCTGCGTCGCGGCAGGCCCCGGGCGGGCGGCGGCAACGGGACACACCGACACGCGGCTCCGATAAGCGCACGGCGAGAAGAGGCCGGGGGCGGCGGCCCCTCACCGGTCCGCGGTGTCCAGCAGGATGGTGACGGGGCCGTCGTTGACGAGGCGCACCTGCATCTTCGCGCCGAACACCCCCTCCTGGACCGGGAGGCCCTGCTCCCGCAGGTCGCCCACGAAGGTTCGCAGCAGGGAAAGGGCCGCATCCGGCGGGGCGGCATCGGTGAAGGAGGGCCGCCGCCCCTTCCGGGCGTCCCCGTAGAGGGTGAACTGGGAGACGACGAGGGCCGCGCCCCCCACCTCCTGGACGGACCGGTTCATTCTCCCCTCGGCGTCCTCGAAGATGCGCAGCGCCCCCACCTTCCCTGCCAGCCAGCGCGCCGCCTCCGCCGTGTCGGCGTGCGCCACCCCCAGGAAGATAAGGAGTCCGGGGCCGATGGCGGCCACCTCCCACCCCTCGACGCTGACGGAGGCCTCCCGGACCCGCTGGATGACCGCCCGCACGGTCCGCCCCCGTCACCCCTCCTCCGGCGTGGCCTCGGTCCCGTACTCCTTGATCTTGTTCAGGAGGGTCTTATAGGAGACCTGGAGCAGCTCGGCCGCCTTGGACTTGTTGCCTCCGGTCTCCTGCAGGGTCCGGGCGATGAGGTCCCGCTCGGCCCGGGCCGAGGCGCGCGCGCTGACCTCGTGGAGGCTCCCCGTGAGGGGGAGGTCCGGCTCCCGCTCCCCCCGGCCCCGCTTGACCCCCAGGGCAAAGTCCTGGACCGTGAGGGCCGGCCCCGCGGCCAGGATGACGGCTCGCTCGATGAAGTTCTCCAGCTCCCGCACATTCCCGGGCCACGGGTAGGCCATGAGCGCCTTCAGGGCCTCCGGGGTCACCTCCCGGACCTCCTTCCGCATCTCTTGGGCAAACCGGTGGACGAAGTGGGTGACCAGCATGGGGATGTCCTCGGGCCGCTCCCGGAGCGGCGGGATGCTGATGGGGAAGACGTTCAGGCGGAAGAAGAGGTCTTCCCGGAACTTCCGCTCCCGGACGGCCCGGGCCAGGTCGGTGTTGGTGGCGGCGATGATCCGGACATCCACCTGGATCGGCTTCGTCCCGCCGACCCGCTCGAAGGCGCCGTCCTGGAGGACCCGGAGGAGCTTCGCCTGGACCGCCGGGCTCAGATCCCCGATCTCGTCCAGGAAGAGGCTCCCGCCGTCGGCCAGCTCGAACCTCCCCTGTTTCTGGGCCTGGGCCCCGGTGTAGGCCCCCTTCTCGTGCCCGAACAGCTCGTTCTCGAGGAGGGTGTCGGGGATGGCCGCGCAGTTGATGGCGATGAAGGCCCGGCCCGCCCGGGTCCCCATCTGGTGGATGGCCCGGGCGAAGAGTTCCTTCCCGGTCCCGCTCTCGCCCAGCAGCAGGACGGTGGCGTTGCTGGGGGCCACCTTCTGGATGAGGGCGCTCACCTGCTGCATCGCCCTGCTGGCCCCCACGATCTTGGGAAAGCCCAACTTCTCGGCGAACCCCTCCTTCAGGACCAGGTTCTCGGTGTAGAGGCGGTACCGCTCCAGCGCCCGCTCCATGAGGCGGAGGAGGTAGTCGCTGTCGAAGGGCTTCGTCAGGAAGTCCACGGCCCCGTCTTTCATCGCCTGAACGGCGCTCTCGATGGTGCCGTAGGCCGTCATGAGAATAACCGGCAGGTTGCCGGCCACCTCCCGGGCGGCTCGGAGGACCGCCAGCCCGTCCTTCCTGGGCAACTTCAGGTCGGTGAGGACCAGTTGGTAGTGATTGAGGCTCAGCTTCTTGACGGCCTCCTCCCCATCCGCGGCCTCGTCCACCTTGTAGCCGGCCCCCTCCATGGTCTCCCGGAGCATCCGGCGCATGCTGAGCTTGTCCTCCACAACCAGGATCATGCCGCCTCCCCCTGGGCCCGCGCCGTCGTCGGCGTGGCGGGCAGGACGATGCGAAACGTCGTGCCGACCCCGGGCCGGCTCTCCACCTCGATGCGCCCGCCGTGGGCCACCACCGCCTTCTGGGCCAGGGCGAGCCCCAGGCCGGTCCCCTGTTTCTTCGTCGTGAAGAAGGGGGTGAAGATGCGGGTCGTATCCTCGGTGGCGATCCCCTCCCCCGTGTCCTCCACCCGGATCTCCACCGGGCCCGCGCCGTCCCCCTCCGGCCCCTCCGGGAGGCGCCGGGTGATGAGGCCCAGGTGCCCCCCGCGCGGCATGGCCTCAAGGGCGTTCCGGATGAGATTCCCCAGCGCCTGGCGCAGGGCCGTCCGGTCCCCCTGAATCTGTGCCTCCCCCACCTCGTGGCGGCAGACCAGCTCGACCCTCCCCTCCTGCAGCGGGGCCCGGTACGGGTCCAGGGACTCCTCCACCAGCTCCTTCACCCCGACCGCCGCCACTTGAAGCCGGGCCGGTCGGGCGTACGCCAGGAAGTCGCGAAGGGTGGTCTCCAGGCTATTGGTCTCGTCGATGATGGCCTGCACGTGCACGCTGTGCGGGTCCTCCGCCGGGAGCCTCTTCTGGAGGAGCTTGGCGAATCCCAGGATGGCCCCCAGGGCGTTCCGGAACTCGTGGGCGATGCCGGCGGAGAGCTGGCCGACCTTGGCCAGGCTCTCCTGGAGCGTCACCCGTTCCTGCAGCCGGCGAACCTCGCTCAGGTCGGTCAGGAGGAACGTCACCCCGGCCGCCTCCCCCCGGACGTCCCGCACCACCGAGGAGGCCAGGCCGATCCAGCGGGAGGTCCCGTCCGGGCGGGTCACGCTGAGCTCCAGGCGCGAGTGGGTCTTCCCGGTGGTGAGCGCCTCCGCCGCCAGCACGGTGATGGGCCCTGCCGGGCCGAACACCTCCCGGCAGGAGCGCCCCAGGACCTCTCCCTCCGTGAGGCCGAAGATCTGGAGCGCCGGCCGGTTGAAGACCATCAGGGTCAGATCCGGCCGGACACTGATAACGCCGCTGGTGATGCTCCCCAGGATGGACTCCTCCACCGCGCTGGCGCCGCCCCGCCGGTCGGCGCCCGCGTAGAGCCGGGACAGCTCTGCCTCCTGGCGATGCAGCCGATCCACCAGGCGCCGGAGGAGGCCGGGAACCGACCCCACGTCCCCCTCGGCCGCCTCCGGGAGCGGTTCCGGCGTGAGCGCCTGGAGGTCCCGCGCCGCCGACGCCAGGGCGGCGTAGGGACGCAGCACCGTCCGGAGGAACATCCACCCCAGCAGCGCCGCCCCGCCAAGCCCCGCCAGGTACACCGCCGGGAGAAGCCACCGGACCCGGTCCAGGAACCCCAGGAAGTTGGCCCGCTCCTCCACCACCAGCAGGGCCCAGGGGGGCTGCCCGGGCTCTCGGAGCGGCCAGAAGAGGGTCCGGAAGTAGCCCCCGCCGGTCCAGTAGTAGTCGGTGAAGAGGAGGCGGGGGGCGCCTTCCCCGGCCTCGAGGCCCGGCTGCCAGGCCTGCGGCGGGGGGAGGAACGGCCGGCGGTCGGCCGGGGCCGGGCTCTCGGCCAGCGAACCGTCCGGTAAGATGAGCGCCAGGCGGGCGACCCCCGCTTCCCGCTGCAGGACCTCTAACAGCCCCAGCGCCCTGGCCCGCAGGTCGGCCGGCGCCCTCCCCGACTCCGGGCGCGGCAGGGCATCCAGCAGCTGCTGACCCCCCAGGCGGGCCACCAGGGTGAGGCGCTCCTCCAGCTCTCGCTCGAGTTGCCAGTTGGCCTCGCTGAAGAGGACGGTGGCGCTCAGGAGGATCACCAGAAGGAACAGGAAGCTGAGGAGGACGAAGAGGCGGACCTTCGCCGTGAAGTCGAGGCGGCGGACCCCCCATCCCTTCCCCCCGCCCGCCCTCACCGCAGCCACTCCCGGTACCAGGCCCAGAGGGCGTCACCGAAGAAGAGGGCAGCGGCCGCCCCGAATGCCAGGAACGGGCCGAATGCCACGAGCGTCCCCCGCTCCGCCCGCCCCGTGGCCAGCATCAGACCGCCGACGAGCCCCCCCGCCAGGCAGGCCAGGAAGAAGGTCAGCAGGAGGTGGCGCCCCCCCAGGAACGCCCCCAGCATCGCCGCCAGCTTCACGTCCCCGCCCCCGAGCACCTCTCGCCTGAAGACCAACTCGCCGTAGATGGCCAGGAGGTAGAGGGCCCCGGCACCCCCGAGGGCCGCCAGCAGGGCCTCCGAGAAGGGGGGCCTTCCAAGCAGGACGCTGGCCAGCAGCCCGACCGGCAGCCCGCCCAGCGTGACCTCGTCGGGGATCACCTGGTGCTCCAGGTCGATGAAGGTTACCACGACCAGGGCGGCCAGCAGGACCGCCGCCACGAGGCCGTGCAGGGTCGGCCCGAAGGCAAGGAGGGAGGCGGTGAAGAGGCCCCCGGTCAGCGCCTCCACCAGGGGGTAGCGCCAGGAGATGGCCGCGCCGCAGGCGCGGCAGCGCCCCCGGAGCCAGAGGAAGCTGAGCAGGGGCACGTTGTCCAGCGCGCGGAGCGGCGTCCGGCACGCCGGGCACCGGGAGCGGGGAGAGATCGCGCTCTCCTCCTGGGGCAGCCGCTGGATGCAGACGTTGCAGAAGGAGCCCACGGCGAGGCCGAGGAGAAACCCGAGCGTCACGGTGGCGAAGGTCACCCCCTTCCCCCCCAGGTCGGGACCGCGAGCCCCGGGGCGCACGGGCCCACCTTCCGGCTCTTGGCGATCCACTCGGAGAAGCCGATGTACCGGGCCTCGAGGAGCTGGCAGCCCATCGCCTGGAGGAGCCGGCGGAGCCCGGCGGGATCGTAGCGGGTGATGTGGTCCTTCGCGTACGCCCCCGGGAGGAGCCAGCCGTAGATCCGCTCGATGACCCGCCAGATCCAGCGGCTGTAGTCGGGCGTCCCCAGGACCAGGACTCCGCCCGGCGCGAGCACCCGCACCATCTCCCGGAAGAGGCCGGGGTCGGGCGGGACGTGCTCGATCACCTCGGAGCAGATGACGGTTCGGAAGGCGGCGTCCCGGAAGGGGAGGGCGTGGACACTCCCCTGGACCAACCGCCCCTTGTGCCGCTTCAGGTAGCGGAGCTTCCGGAGCGCCACGTCCAGCCCCACCGCCTCCGGCAGACCACTGATGATCCGGGAGGAGCCGCAGCCGATGTCCAGCACGCTCCGCCGCTCCTCCAGGAACCCGTGGATGATCCGGTACCGCCGCCGCTGCCAGTAGCGCTGGATCGGGATGCGGCTGTCGAAGGCCCGGGCGTCGTAGTCGGCGGAGGCGACCGAGTTTCTGAGCTGCCACATGCGCCAGAGGGTCCGGAGGTAGGCGGCGGCGAAGCGGAGCAGGCGGACGTGGGACCGCCCCGCCCCCCGAGGGCGAAAGCGGAACGGGACCTCCCCCACCGTGAACCCGGATCCCACGGCCTTCACCAGGATCTCCTGCAGGACGTCGAAGTCGGTCGCCTGGGGCGCAATCTCCTCCACGATCTGCCGGCGGAAGAGGCGGAAGCCGCTGCTGAGATCCCGGACGGGCAGATCCAGGATCCGGCGATACGTGGCATTCAGGACTCGGCTGAGGACCCACCGGGAGAGGCCCATCTCGGCCCGCCCGCCGGGGATGTAGCGGGAGGCGATGAGGAGGTCCGCCCCGGTGCGGGCGGCCCAGAGGGCGCGGATCACCTCAGGCTCGTGGGACCAGTCCCCGTCCATGGTGAGGAGGTACTCCCCCCGGGCGGCGGCGAAGCCCGCCCGGAGGGCCCC
>JBOHQK010000029.1:0-27597 GCA_050732195.1 Methylomirabilales bacterium (SeqCode) | reverse complement strand
TGCATGTAAATGCCGCCGTCCACGTTCAGGGCCTGGCCGGTGATGTTGCGGGCCTCGTCGGAGGCCAGGAAGGCGACGGCGTGTGCGACGTCCTCTGGCGTCTGCTCCCGCTGGAGCGGGACCAACTCCCGCACCCGCATCTCGAAGACCTCCCGCGGGCTCTTCCCCTTCAGGGCAGCCACGTTCTTGATCATGCCGGCGCCAATGAACTCCCACATGGGGGTCCACAGGAGCCCGGGGCAGACGGCGTTGACGGTGATGCCGTGCGGGGCCAGATCCCGGGCCAGGACCCGGGTGAGCGTGATCACCCCGCCCTTGGAGACGCTGTAGGGGGGGCTGGTGGCCGCCCCAAGCTGCCCAGCGATGGAGGCGATGTTGACGATCTTCCCGGCCTTGCGGGCGATCATGTGGGGGGCCACCGCCTTGCAGCAGAGGAAGATCGCCTTCACGTTGACCTGGTAGACCCGATCCCAGTCCCGCTCGACGTTCTTGGTGAAGGGGAGACCGATCGGGGCGGGGATGCCGGCGTTGTTCACCAGGATGTCCACCTTCCCGAAGGCCTTGAGGGCCCGGCGGACCATCGCGGCCACCTGGGCCGCCTTCGCCACATCGGTCTTGACCGCCAGAGGCCGCCGGCCGGCCCGGGTGACCTCCGCGGCCACCGCCTTCGCCCCGGCGAGGTTGATGTCCGGCAGGATGACGTCCGCGCCCTCCCGTGCCAGGCGGAGGGCGATGGCCCGGCCGATGCCGCTCCCCGCCCCCGTGACGATCGCCGTCTTCCCCTGCAGCCGCATGCTCCCCCCGGCCCCCCGGCCCGTCAGGCGCCGGCCCCGAGCGTGGTGAGGCCCCCGTCCACCACGATGACCTGCCCCGTGAGCGCCACGTCGGTGGCCAGGTAGAGGGCCGCCGCCGCCACGTCCTCCACAGTGGCCAGCCGCTTCAGCGGGGTCGTCTGCTGCACCTCCTCCTTGAGACTCGCGGGCCAGTTGCCGAAGCCCGTCCACACGTACCCCGGCGCCACCGCGTTGACGCGGACGGTCGGGGCCAGCGCCCGGGCCAGCGAGCGGGTCATCGTCGTGAGGCCAGCCTTCGACGCCGCGTAGGCGATGGAGGAGCCGGCCCCCGTGAAGGCTGCCACCGTCCCGATGTTGATGACGCACCCCCCACCCCGCTGGCGCATCGCCGGGACCGCCGCCCGGACGCAGTAGAACGGCCCCTTGAGGTTGACCCCCAGGGCCCGGTCCCAGATGGCCTCCGTCAGCCCCTCCAGGTCGTCGTGGGGGACCCGCTGGGTCCACCCGGCGTTGTTCACCAGGATGTCCAGGTGCCCGAGCTTCTCCACCGCCGCCTGGACGAGCCGTCGCGCCTCCGCATCCTGCGCCACATCGGCCTGCAGCGCGACCGCGCCCCCGCCGGCCTGGGCGATCTCGGCCACGACCGCCTCCGCCGCCGCCCGCGAGCGGGAGTAGTTGACGGCGACCGCCGCCCCCTCCCGCGCCAGAGCGAGCGCGATGGCTCGCCCGATGCCCGTCCCGCCCCCCGTCACCAGGGCAGCCTTCCCGCTCAGTCGCATGTCCGTCCTCTCCGATGCGGGGCATCCCCGTCGGTGCTGCCGCCCTGCAAGAGGGTCCAGGCGGCCGGATCCTCCTGCCCGAGCACCCAAGCCGAGAATCCCCGGAGCCCGTGGCGCCGCACCAGGGCTAGCCGCTGCGCGATGCTCCGGGCATCCTCGTACCAGACGGTGGTCACCGTCGCATCACCCGCCGCCACAAAGAAGGGGGTCCGCTGGGTCGGGTCCCACCGGGCCGAAACCCCGAGCGCCTCTCGGAGAGCCTGCGCCTCCCGGAACCCGCCGTACCCGGGTCCGCCCCTGCTCCGCCACGCCCGGTAATAGAGGGGGATGCCCAGGGAGAGCTTGGCCGGCGCTACCTGGGCCAGGGCATGCGCCAGGACCGCCTCCACCCAGGGGAGCCCCGCGACCGGCCCGGGACCCGTGAGGCGGGTGTGCTGATCGTAGGCCATCAGGGAGAGGAAGTCCGCCGCATCGGCCAGGGCAGCGTAATCGAAGACCCCCGCCCACTCCTCCCAGAAGCCGGGGGGATACCCGCCCGGCTCCTGGCTGTGCTGGGCGACAACCGCTACGCTCAAGGAGAGCCCCGCGGCCCGGAACGCCGCCCCGGTGGCCCGGACAAAACTGGTATAGCGGTCCCGAGCGGCCGCCGGGATGTGCTCGAAGTCAAACTGGACCCCGGCCCATCCCTCGGCCGTTGCCCGCGAAAGCAGGGCCGCGATCGCCCGCGCCTGGCGCTCGGGGGAGTCCAGAACCTCCAGGATGGGTTCGGGGCGGAAGCCCGGATTCACGACCAGCGGGACGAGAGGGATGCGGCAGGCCCGGGCGGCGGCGGCGAGCGCCGATGGAACGGCGCCGGTCAGGGTGCCGTCCGCCTCCAGCGTCAACACCTGCGGCGCCAGGACATCCACCTCGGCCCCATGGGCCGCGAGCGCCGCCAGCCCCGCGGCATCATCCACGGCGTAGAAGAGCCGTTCGGGCGGGGGGCTGGCGGCGAGGAGGGCGGCGAGGACCAGGGTCGGGAGCATCGGCGCGGAGAGGCTACTCCGGCGCCGGCCGGCGGTACTTCTCCTTCAGGGCCGTCGGGGCGATCGCAATCCGCTTCCCGCTGACGTCGTCCAGGATGTACACCTCCTCCTTCAGGGTTCCGCTGGCGAAGACCTCGAAGACCTCCAGGACCTCCTCCATGCTCGCCTCGGGGCGCGCCGCCATCATCTGCTCCACCTCGGGGATCTTCAGCCGTCGCCCCATCACTCCCCCCAGGGGTTGCCCCGGTCCAGCTTCTCCTGCGCCTTCTGCAACTCTTTGACGATGTGCTGGAGCTGCTCGGCCACATGTCCGGGGGAGCAGAGCTCCACGTAGGCCCCGATCAGCACCTCCAGGGCGCGCATGATCCCCGACTCATCCTCGGGATCGTAGGTGAGTCTCATGAAGCGGCTCCGTCAGTAGCCCACGGTGAGGCGCGCACGCCCGGCGCCCTCCGGACGGCAGGCCACCCAGCCCCCGAGAGGCAGGACCACATTGTCCCGGCGGTGCCCAGCCGGGATGGGGCCGAAGCAGGGGGTGTTCGCGGCGGCGGCGTACTCCTCAAGCACCTCCGCGAGCGGACGGGACGGCCGTCCCGGGACCGAGCGGCAGCGGGTAAACTCCCCATAGAGGAGCCCGCGCAGACCGCGAAGTTTCCCCGCGGCCCGGAGCTGCCAGAGCATCCGATCCACCCGGTACGGCTCCTCGTTCACGTCCTCTAGAAAGAGAACCCGGCCCGCGGTCCGGATCTCATCCCGCGTCCCCAGCGAGGCGGCCACCAGCGTCAGGTTGCCCCCGGTCAGGGATCCCCGCAGCAGGGTCGGCCCGCGCCCTCCCCACCACCGTCCCGCCGCGCTGAAGCTGTGGCGCCGGCCCGGGTGCAGGAGCAAAGCCCGGACACTCTCCCGGGTCCGCCGGGAGCGGAGGAGGCCGAAGTCGGGGGCCACCATGGGCCCGTGAAAGACCACGAGCCCGGCCCGCTGCAAGAGTGCCAGGAGGAGAATGGTGACGTCGCTCGATCCGACGAAGACCTTGGGATGGCGCCGGAAGGCGCTGAAGTTCAGGTGCTCCAGGAGGCGACCCGCGCCGTACCCGCCCCGAGCGCACACGATGCCCCGGACGCCCGGGTCGGTCACCATGGCCATGATGCCGGCGGCCCGCTCGGCGTCCCGCCCGGCCAGGTAGCCCCACCGGGCGTCCAGGTTCGGCGCCAGCCGAAGCGTGAAGGGACCGAGGCGCTCCAGGGCGCGCAGCCCCCGCTTGAGCGGCCCGCGCTCCGGGGGGCCCGAGGGGGCCACCACCCCCAGCGTGTCCCCGGGGCGCAGGCGCTGGGGAACGCGGAGGCGCCGCTCAGCCACGCCTCGGTCCCGCGCGGCCGCCCCCGCTGTCCGTTTCCCTGCTGCCCGCTACCGGCATCGCCAGGGCGCCACCTTACCAGCGGGAATCGGCCCGGTCAAGCCCCCGCGGCCCCGGGGCGGAGGGTGAAAGTCAGGCTCCGCTCCGGCGCCCAGCCCCACGCGACGCGGAGCGCCGCCAGATCGGGGAGCGGGGCGCTGGGAAGCAGGCGCCCGGTCACCGCGAGCCTCGCCGGACCCGCGGTGAAGGGGTAGGGCGTGAGCGTCGCGCCCTCTGCATCCGGCGTGAACTCGATCTCGGTCCGACGCTGCCCCTCCCCGAGCGGGACTGCGGTAAAGGTCTGCCGCTCGCTCGCGCCGCAACAGAGGAGGAGGGAGAGAGCATCCAGAAATTGCAGGATGCGGAAGTTGGCCGTGAGGCGAGCGCTGGCGACGGCCTCCCGATAGCGGGAGCGCATCGCGAGGCCCTGCCGCAGGGCAGCCTGGAGACGCTCCTGCTCCGCAAGGAAGGTCCGGACGGCGGCCCCGGCCGCCTCCGGCGTGCGGGCCGCCGGGTCCAGCCGGAACCGCATCAGGGCCGCCCCGTGCATGCTGACCAGGAGCCCGGCGTACGGGTTCTGCTCCAGCATCCGCTGCACCCCGCGCCGCCAGATGGCCAGATGATCCGCCACCGGCATCTCGGTGAAGTGGAACGGGCCCCCGGCGGCCGGGTCGAGGCCCGGGGCAGCCTCCCACTCCTCCCAGCCGTTGTCGTGCTCGGCCACGGCCTGGAGGACCTCGGTTCGCGGGACGGGGGGGAGGAAGGGGGGGCGCCCCCAGGCCTCGGCCATCGCGCCCGCGAGACGGGCGTGCTCCGGCTGGCTGATGCAAAGCCAGTGCCCGTTCAGCGCCCGGCGGATCATTCAGCCCCCGGCGGGAGCGGCGCGCCCCCGCCTTGAACCTACCGGATGAAGCGCGTAGAATGCAACGGGTTCACCGGAGTGCCCCATGGAGAGACCGCGGCTCCGCCCGATCGACGCCTTCCCCACGCAGGTGGATGGGACCCCGGTCCTGTGCCTGCGCGACCCGCAGGGCCTCACCGACCGGGTCCTCTTCCTCCCGCTGGCGGCAGCCGAGATCCTCCAGCACCTGGACGGGACCCACAGCATCCTGGACATCCAGGCCGCCTGGGTCCGGCGGCACGGGGACCTCCTCTTCCGGAAGCAGGTGGAGGAGCTCCTCGCCCTCCTCGACGACCACCTGCTCCTGGAGAACGCCCGCTCCGCCGCCGCCCGGGAGGCAGCGGAACGGGAGTTCGCCGCCGCCCGCCTCCGCCCTGCCTTTCACGCCGGCCGCTCCTACGACGCCGACCCGGCCCACCTCCGCGCTACCCTGGACGGTTTCTTCACCAGCCCCGAGGGCCCGGGGCCGCCGGGGCCAGCCCGGGAGACGGGCCTCAAGGCTGTCCTCGCCCCACACATTGACTTCGCCCGGGGAGGGCCCACCTACGCCTGGGCTTACCGGGCACTCCTGGAGGCCGCGGATGCCGACTGCTTCATCGTGCTGGGGACATCCCACTCGCCCCTGGCCGGCCGCTTCTCCCCCAGCCTCAAGGACTTCGCCACGCCCTTCGGCCCCCTCGTGAGCGATCGGGGGTTCGTCGAGCGGCTGCTAGCCCGGACCGGCCGCGACGGGATCGTCGTAGATGACTTCGTCCACCGGGCGGAGCACTCCATTGACTTCCAGGCGGTGTTCCTCCAGTACCTGTACGCCGGGAGGAGGACGATCCGCCTGGTCCCGATCCTGTGCGGCACGCTCGCGGACTTCGTCCAGACGGGGAAGTCGCCGGCGGATGACCCGGTGGTCCGCCGCTTCGTCACCGGTCTTCAGGAGACCATTGCGACGGCGGGGGAGCGGGTCTGCCTGGTCGGCGGGGTGGACCTGGCCCACCTCGGGCCCCGCTTCGGGGACCCGCACCCCCTCACGGCCACGCACCTGAGAAGGGCAGCCCAGGACGATACGGCGATGCTTCAGGCGGTCACGGCGGGGGAGGCGGAGGGATTCTTCCGCTTCGTCCAGCGGGAGCAGGACCGCCGGCGCATCTGCGGTCTCTCCCCCATCTACATCCTGCTGAAGGTCCTGGAGGGAGCGAAGGGGACACTCCTCCGCTACAGCCAGTGGCCGGACCCGCAGGGAACCGTCACCTTCGCCAGCCTGACCTTCCCGTAAGGGCCGGCAGGCAGCAGGGCGAGGCGGGGGCAGGGCCGGTTGGGCAATCCGGAAGAGGGGGAGGAGGAGGCCTTCGAGCTCAGAACCGGCCGCCCCGCTCGAGGCCGCCCCGGCCGGGTCCGGGCCCGCGATCCCTCTGGGGCGGCCGGGCCTCGTTGACGACCAACTGGCGGTTCTTCAGGGCATGGCCGTTGAAGAGGGAGACGGCCTTCTGCGCCTCCTCGTCCGTGGTCATCTCCACGAAGCCGAAGCCCCGCGACTGGCCGGTGTAGGCATCAGTGATGATCTTCACCGAGGCAACGGACCCCGCCTGGGCGAACAGATCCCGCAGATCCCCCTCCGTTGCCTGGTAGGACAGATTCCCCACGTACAGTCTCCGTGCCATACTCCCTCCTCGCTCTCCCACCTCTCCGGAAACAAAAAACCCCTCAAAGGCATCTCCAGTCCTTTGAGGGGCGAACGCTCACGGGAATCGTCCTGTCCTGCGGAATCCGATGATGAAAACTTCGCCGTACATAGTAGCCGAGGCTCCTGAACCTGTCAAGGTAAATCCTGCCCCGCCGTGTTGTTAGCAAGTGAATTGTCCGCTTGTGTTTGACACGTGATCTGTCCGCTCAGGAGGAGGGATGCCTTAGCATGCGGGGCGCATGCCTCCGCCCCTTGACACTCTCCCGGCCCGCCCCCCATTATCAGCCCGTTGCCCGGCGGCCCGCGGCCGCGGCCCATCCCGGGCGCGGGCGTCGACCGTCCCGCCCCCGCCGCGTCACTCCAAGGAGGCACGCCCCATGAGCGCCTTCGTCGCGGAGCTGGTCGGGACCTTCTATCTCGTCTTCGTGGGGGCTGGCTCCATCATCCTGGACGCCCACACCGGTGGCGGCGTCACGCTGCTGGGCATCGCCGTGGCCCACGGCCTCGCCCTCAGCATCGCCGTCTCCATCACCGGCCCCATCTCCGGTGGCCACCTGAACCCCGCCGTCACCCTCGCCATGCTGGGCACCAGGCGGATCGCCGCCGGCAAGGCGGGAGGCTACATCGCCGCCCAGCTCCTGGGGGCCACGCTGGCCGGGGTCCTCCTGAAGGGATTCTACCCCGCCCAGGCGGTCGCCAAGAGCAACCTGGGGACCCCCGCCCTCGGCCCCGGGGTCACCTTCGCCCAGGGGGTCGTCATCGAGACCATCCTCACCTTCCTCCTCCTCTTCACCATCTTCGGCGTGGCGGTGGACCCGCGGGCGCCGCAGCACATCACCGGCTTCTGCATCGGGCTCACGGTCGCCTTCGATATCCTGGCCGGCGGGCCCCTCTCGGGCGCCTCCATGAACCCGGCCCGGACCTTCGGCCCGGCCCTGGTGGCCGGCTTCTGGGCCAACCACCTCGTCTACTGGATCGGCCCCGTCCTGGGGGGCCTGCTGGGGGCGTTCCTCTACCAGGGCCTGGTCCTCCCCCGGAAGTAGCCGCCGGTCCTCGCCGCGGGCCTCCCCGCCTCGCGCCGGGCGCGCCATGACGACCCGCAGCCGACAGAAGCTCACGCTCCTCCGGGAGCTGGTTCCCCGCCGCAGCCGGGTGCTCATTCTCACCCACGACAACCCCGACCCCGACTCGCTGGCCAGCGGGGCCGCCCTCCGGTTCCTGCTGGCGGAGGTGTGCGCCGCCGAGTCCGCCCTCGCCTTCGGCGGGATCGTGGGCCGGGCCGAGAACCGCGCCCTCCTGCGCTACCTCCCGATCAAGGCGCAGCCGGTCGAGGCCCTTTCCCTGGAGGCCTTCGACCTGCTGGCGCTCGTGGACACCCAGCCCCGCACCGGGAACAACTCCCTTCCCCCCGACCGGCTCCCGGCCATCGTCATTGACCACCACCCCCTGCGCCGCCAGACCCGGCAGGTCCCATTCCGGGACATCCGGCGTGGCTATGGGGCCACCTCGACCATCCTCACCCAGTACCTGCGCGCAGCCGGAATCAGCCCCGAGAGCCGGTTGGCCACCGCGTTGTTCTACGCGATCCAGTCGGAGACCCAGGATCTCGGCCGCGAGGCCTCCCAGGCCGACGTGGAGGCGGCCCTCTACCTCTACCCGTTCACCAACCGGCGGCTCCTGCCCCGGATCGAGTACTCCCGGGTCCCCCCCGAGTACTTCCGCGCCCTGGGCCGGGTCCTGAAGAACGCCGTCATCCACGACGGCGTGGTGGTCTCCCGCCTGGGAGAGCTGGAGTACCCCGACATGGTGGCGGAGATGGCCGACCTGCTCCTGCGCCTGGAGGGCGCCCAGTGGGCGATCTGCCTCGGGACCTACGGAGAGGATCTGTTCGTATCCCTCCGGACCTCGGAGGGGGATGCCAATGCCGGGGCCTTCATCCGAAAGGCCGTGGGGCGGATCGGGGCGGCCGGTGGGCACGGGATGATGGCGGGAGGGCGAATTCCCCTGAAGGACCAGGGGGTGAAGGCAGTGGCAAAGTTTGAGGAGCGGCTGATCCGGCGGTTCCTCCGGGCCCTGAAGGTTCCGCCCGGGCCCGGGCTCCGGCTGGTCCCCTGAGGGGGATCAGTTCCAGCGGGGGGCTTCCCCGGAGGCGGGCCCTGCCTCGCGGTGGAGTACCAGGAGGGCCTCGGAGACGGCCGCCGTCACCAGCTCCAGGCGGCGCCCCAAATCCAGCGTCTCCAGGATCCGCTGGCGCCGGGCGGACTCCACCACAACCACCGAGGCCACCCGGTCAACCAGGGCCGCGGGGGTGGGCGCCTCGGTCACCAGCCGGCTGAGAGCCTCCTCGGTGCGCCCGACCTCCCTCAGCAAGCGCAGGGTGGAGGCCGTCAGGGCCTCAAGGGCCGGCTGGAGGACGGCGGACCCGGCGGCCGGGAGTTGGTCCTCCAGCGGGCGGCAGCGCGCCACCCGGTAGTCCGCGGTCGGAGGGAGCTCCTCTTCGATGAGGACCCGGGCGAACCCCTCCAGGAGAATGTTGTACCTCCCGTCCGGCAGCCGCTCCACCTCCACCACCTCCCCCGCCCCGGCCACCGTGTGGATCGGGGGCCGCCCGTAGTAGTCCTGCTCCCACCCCGGCAGCAGCCGCACCACCACCATCCGCTTCTCCCCCGCCAGGCAGTCGGCCACCATGGCCCGGTAGCGGGGCTCGAAGACGTGGAGCGGAAGGAGGGTGTGGGGGAAGAAGACCGTGTCGGGGAGGGGGAACAGGGGGAGGGGGAACGGGGCCACGGGGCTCCTCAGAGGCGGAGGCTCATCCCGACCCCGTCCCGGAGCGGGAGGATGACGGTGAGGAGCTCGGGGGAAGCGTAGAGGAGGCGCGTGTACTCCCGGACGCCCCGGGTGCTGGGCGCGGCCGGCTCCTCCGTGGCCACCCGCCCCTGCCACAGGAGGTTGTCGGTGAGGAGAAGGCCGCCCCGCCGGAGCCGGGGCAAGAGCCTGGGGAAGGCCTCCGGGTACTGCTCTTTGTCAATATCATTGAAGATGAGATCGAAGGGGCCCGGCATCCGGTCCAGGAGCACCAGCGCATCCCCCACCTCGAAGCGGACCTTCTCCGCGATCCCCGCCCGCCGGAACGCCTCGGCGGCGAACGCCGCGTTCTCCGCCGAGCCGTCCACGCAGAGGAGAGTCCCGTCCCGTTCGAGCCCCCGGGCGAGCCAGAGGGCGGAGTACCCGAACCCCGAGCCCAGGTCGAGGATCCGGCGGGCCTGGATGAGCCGCGCAGAGAGCTCGAGCAGGCGGCCGACCAGCGGCCCCACGATGGGGAACCCCCGCTCCGCCGCCCTGGCCTCCAGCTCGGCGAACAGGGGGTCGGCCGGTGCCGGCAGGGCCTGCAGGTAGGCCTCGACGGGCGGCGGCAGGAGGGTCAGTCCGCCTTCAGGATGGCCTTGACCGCGGCCACCCTTTGGGCGAAGGCGGCGTCGGACAGGACCGGCGTGGCGCCGCTTGTGGCGACCGGGGCCTCCAGAGTGACCCACGATTTGCACCCCCGGTACTCCGGGGTCTCCACCACCTCCACGGCCCGGGGGAGCCGGTGGACCCTGAGGAGCATCAGGTAGAGGGGAGTTCCGGGCCGGTAGTGGAAGCGCATGTCCACGTAGCCCGGGGTCCAGATGTGGTGCCCGGTGAGTTTGTGCAGGCGCGCCTGGTCGGCGGCCTCCACCACTTCCTCCACCACCGCGGAGGTGTCCAGGGGGATCCGCTCCACAGTCCAGGGGGCGAGGTCCACGGCGGCGAAGTCCCCGTGGAACTCGGGGCGGACGTGCTCGCGCTGCTGGTGGACGTAGGTCGGGTAGAAGACGAACTCCGGGTGGTCCACCCGGAACTCCCCTCCCTCCTCTGCGATTCCCCCCTTGCGGAGGAGGACGATCTGCCGCCCCTCCTGAAGGGCCTTCACCACCACCGCCCATTCCTTCAGCGCCATCCGATTCTCGGGCAGCATGTCGGCCCCTCCCCCTTTCCCCTCGGCCGTTGATAATCCATCCCCGGGGGCGGTGTCAAGGCGCCGGGCGGATTTGCCTGGCCGGACGCGGCGGCCGCCGCTATACTCGCGGCCGGCTGGCGGCGAGCGAGCGCCGGCCCGTTCGTCCGCACGGCCTGCTGCCGCAACGGGGCGCATCGGGAGCGGATCGGTTGGAGGAGGCTGTGGAAGCCCGGAAGGGGCTCGTGGTCCTGGCGGTTTGCCTGGGGATGCTCGTCGCGGCCCTCGACGCCACCATCGTGGGGACCGCCATGCCCACGGTCGTGGCCAGCCTGGGCGGCCTTCCCCTCTACGCCTGGGTCTTCTCCATTTACATGCTGGCCGCCACCGCCTCCATGCCCCTCTTCGGGAAACTCTCCGACCTGTACGGCCGGCGGCGGCTCTTCCTGGCAGCCGTCGGGATCTTCACCGCCGGCTCCGCCCTCTGCGGGGCAGCGGCCTCCATGCCCCAGCTCATCGGGGCCCGGGCCATCCAGGGGCTTGGAGCCGGTGGCATCTTCTCGCTGGCGCAGGCCATCTTCGGGGATCTCTTCTCCCCCGCGGAGCGGGGGCGGATGCAGGGCTACCTCGCCTCCGTCTGGGGCTTGAGCAGCATCGTGGGGCCGCTCCTCGGCGGGCTCATCGTGGACGCGCTGGGCTGGCGCTGGACCTTCTATGTGAACATCCCCGTCGGTGCCGCCGCCGCCGCCATGATCCAGCGGGGCCTCACGGGGGCGTTCGCCAGGGGGAGCCGCCGGCCGCTGGATGTCGCGGGGGCCTTCGCCCTCACCGGAGCCATCCTGGCCCTCCTGCTGGCCGCCCTGCGGCTCGGGGAGACCGGCACCTGGAGTACGCCCGGGACTCTGCTCCCCCTGGCCCTCTTCGGACTGCTGAGCGGCACGCTCCTGCACCTCGAGCGCCGCGCCCCGGAGCCGGTCCTCCCCCTCCGCCTCTTCGAGAGCCGGGCCTTCAGCGCCTCCATCCTGGCGTCCATTCTCTCGGGGGTCGGGATGTTCGGTGCCATCTCCTTTCTCCCCCTGTTCGTCCAGGGGGTCCTGGGCCGGAGTGCCACCATCGCCGGCTCGGTCCTGACCCCCATGAGCCTGGGCTGGTCCTCGGGGAGCACGGTGGGGGGGCGGCTCGTCAACCGGACGGGCTACCGCGTGTTGGGCCTCGCGGGGATGACCTGCATGGCGGGGGCTTACCTGCACATTGCCGGGCTTACGGAGGGATCGAGCCTGCCGGGGATCATCGGGACCGTCTTTGTCCTGGGCCTGGGGATGGGCTTCGTCACCGTGACCACCGTGGTGGCGGTCCAGAACGCCGTGCGGCGGGAGGATCTGGGAATCGCCACCACCGCCCCCTTCTTCTTCCGCAACATCGGCGCGACCGTAGGGGTGGCCGTGATGGGCGCCATCCTGACCCGCCGCCTGGGAACCGGGGGGGCGGGGGCCGTGATCCGGCTGGAGCCCGCTCTCGCACTCCAGGCCTTCGAGGTGCTCGGGGGGACGCTCGCCGCCGCCCTCTCCGCCGCCTTCACCGTCGGACTGGCCGCCTGTCTCCTGGGACTCGCGGCGAGTGCCCTGCTCCCGAACACCTCCCCCACGCGCGGCGCCCCGGCCCCCGCCCCATCCTCCCCCCCGGCCTACTAGCGCCGGGCCAACTGACGTCGCCTCACGTCGTTCTCCGACCCCCCTTCGGGTCGTGCCCGCGGCGGTCCGGAGCGTCCCAGGGCGTACGCCTCCGGCCCCCCTCCGGCTGCCGCCCGCCCGGGGTGAGCCGCGACGCAGCCCTATCTGGGTATCGGGCGGAGGAGCGGCTCGCCCCGGGAAAAGGGCGGCGGCTCGGAGGGCGCTCGTGATGCTCGTCATTTGGCCCGGCACCCCACGTGTCGCGTGAGCGTGAGGTACAATTCGTTGGGGTCACACGAGGAAACGGCAAGGCAGCCGGCACCGGCCCGGTGTGCCCCAGCGCTACGCGGCCCCGACCTCCGCGCGGACGCGGTCCAGGAGCAGGGTGAAGGCCGGGTCGCCTGCGGTGAGATCCCGCGCGACGACCTCCACCTCCCGTCCGCTTCGCGCTCCGAGGCCCAGCTCGATCGCCCGCCGTATCTGAACCTGCTCCCAGACCCCTTTCCCCACCACGTGGTCGGCCTTCCCGTAGTGCTTGAGGATGCCGAGGCCCACCACGTCGAGCGCAACCGGGTCGGTGCTGGCCAGGATGCAGCCGGGCCGCATCACCTCTCCCGACCAGGGGCCACCGCTCGCCATGACCTGCAGCGCGTCGGCCACGTACAGGCGCGGATGGACCGCCAGGTTCAGCTCGGCCACCACCTCCTCCCAGGCGGACCCCCCGTAGGCCCACGGCTTGTTGCGGGCGTGCACGACCCCGACCGTGTTCTTCAAGGCGAAGCTGTAGGAGGCGGACCGGTGGGCCTTCAGGACCGGGACGCTCACGAGGCGCTCCGCCTCGTAGACCGCCCGCGCGACGTGAAAGGCGGTGGCGTGGCGGGCCTCACTCGGCCGGACCTCGACCCACTCCCCCTCCTCCAGGGGCACGAGATCGGCCCCGGCCGCACCCGCAACGGCGGCCATGCCGGTGGCCTCCAGGTTCGGACGGGTGGGCAGGCTCACGACGGCGGACATGTCGCCCACCTGGAGGCGGGAGGCACCGGCCTCATTGAGGAGGGCGAGGAGGACGGCAACCACGCGCGGGTCGGTGGTGGCTGGCGGCGGCTTCCCGGAGACGACGTTCGGCTTGACCAGGACCTGCCGTCCCCGGGAGTCCAGGGCGGCCAGGCCATCCACCAGGGCCACGGCCTCGCGGACACCCGCCCCGACATCATCGGCCCGGACGAGGGCCACCCGCCTCTTCCCGCCGCGGGCGGCCGCCGGCACCGGGCGGGGCGGGACCACCTCCCCCCCGGGCGAGAAAAGAAACTGCCGCAGCACCGCCCGGCACTGGGGGAAGAAGAGGGCCGAGGCCGCCAGGGGCCCGAGGGCCAGGAGGTGACGGCGGGTCAGGCGCACCTTACAGGTCCTTCGCCATCAGGGCCGCGGAGGAGGGGCAGCACCCCGTAAACTCCGGCGAGGCGCGGAGGGCCATCGGGACCGTCTCACGCGGCACCCGGGTGAAGCTCCAGGCCCGGCAGCGGGCCTCGAGGGTCTCCGTGAGGAGGTACGCCCGCCTGACCCCCTTGGCCCGGGCGATTGTCTCCAGGCCCCGGAAGAGGCGCTCCGCGATCCCCCGCCGTCGCGCACCCAGCCGGACCACCAGGGAGCGGAAGAGGGCGAATTCCCCGGCTCGCTCCATCCCCACCGCCCCCGCGATCACTCCAGCCTCCTCGGCCACCAGGAACTCGGCGACGTGCTCCGTCACACCGGCGGTGGGGAGGCGGGCCTCCTCGAGGAGGGCCAGGATGGCCGGCAGGTCAGCCGCCTCGGCCGAGCGGATGGTGATCCCTGCCGCGCCGCCGGGCTTGCGCGCGGCGAACGAGGCGCTCCAGACCTTGCCGGCGAGAGCCGCAGCCTCCACCCCGTGCTGGCTGCCGCATCCGCCCGACCGGTCCGGGGTGCCCAGGAGACCCTCGATCTGCCTCGCCTCGTAGGGGAGCCGAGCCACCACCCGGACCTCGATGAAGCCGGCCGCCTCGAGGCCGGCCACGTAGTCCGCCTCGCTCAGGGCCCCCGCGAGGCAGCCTGACCAGGCCGTCAGGTCCCCCCGGAGACGCTCGGGCAAATCCTCCGCCACCACGTCCGCCACCAGGAGCCGGCCCCCCGGCCGCAGGACGCGATGGACCTCGCGGAAGACCGCGGGCTTGTCGGGCGAGAGGTTGAGCACGCAGTTGCTGACCACCCAGTCCACCGAGGCGTCTGCTACAGGCAGGCGCTCCGCCTCCCCCAGACGGAACTCCACGTTGCTGAACCCGGCGGCGGCCGCATTGGCCTTGGCGCGCCGGAGCATCTCGGGGGTCATGTCCACCCCGATGACCCGCCCTCCGGGCGTAACCCGCTCCGCCGCGAGCAGGCAGTCAATCCCGGCCCCGGAGCCGATGTCCAGGACCACCTGCCCCGGCTGTACCTCGGCGAAGGCCAGGGGGTTGCCGCAGCCGAAGGCGCTGGCCACGGCCTCGGGGGGCAGCCCCTTCAGGTCCGCCGCCCCGTACCCGGCCGCCTGGAATGTCACCGAGAGGGATGATGCCCCGCAGCAGGCGCTCCCCTCCTGCCCCGCGCGGGCGTAGCGTGCGCGGACCGCTGCCTTGATCTCGTCGTCGCGCCTCATCGGGACTGTCCCTCCCTCCGCGATGCTCGGGGCGGACGCGAGGTCGGGCCGCTCCCGACAAGCCCGCCACCATCCTGCCACCGCGTGATCGCCGCGACCAGGCCGGCCAGGGTCTTCAGGACCGCCTCCCGCTCGGCCCGGGCCAGGGGGGCCAGGAGCGCCCGCTGGGTTGCGACCAGGTCTGCCTGGATCCGGATAAGCAGCGCTCTCCCCTTCGGCGTGATCGCGGCCCGGACCACGCGCTGATCCCCCCGGCCCCGGCGCCGGAGGACGAGGGCCTTGCGCTCCAGTTGGTCCAGCAGGCGCGTCACCGTGCTGACCGCCAGGAAGAGGTGTCGGGCCAGCGCCGTGACCGAGAGCGCGCCGTCTTCCGCCAGGGCGTCGAGCGCGTAGCACTGGGTGACGGAGAGGCCGTGGCAGCAGATGGCGTTGCGGTCCCGGAACTGGTACCGCCGGGACAGCTCCTTCGTGACCTGGTGCATGCGTTCGGCCGCTTCCGTGATCTCATCCATGGCCACCCCGCACATTAGTTGTAATATACAAATAATTTAACCCGGCCCTGCTGTCAAGGGGAATCTCGGGGACCCGGAGAGGGAGGCCGGCGGGCCCTCAGCGCGGAGCAGGGAGGCGGCGCGCCCCGGCCCGGGCTAGAAGAACCCCCGGCCGAGCCCCCGGACCTGGATGATCTCCCGGTCCGGCAGCTTGAGGCAGGTGAGCTTGCCCCCGTACACGCAGCCGGTGTCGATTCCGATGCGGTCCTCCCGCATCAGGACCTCCCGCATGGGCGTGTGGCCGAAGACGACCGGCTTCCCGAAGCGGCCGATGAACTGGAAGAACTCGTGCCGGATCCAGACCAGGTCCTCCAGGGTCTGCCGATCCAGGGGGACCAGCGGCCGGATCCCGGCGTGGACGAAGAGAAACCCCGGGGTGTCGTAGTAGGGGCGCAGGTTCTTGAAGAAGGCGAGGTGGGGCTCCGGGATCACCGGGGGCTCCCCGTAGGAGCGGAGGGTCTCCTCCCCCCCGTTGAGGAGGTAGAGGGTCTGCTGCTCCCCCTCCAGGTAGTCGAGCAGCATCTTCTCGTGGTTCCCGATCAGGAAGGTGATGCGCCCCGGCAGCCCCCGCACGAACTCCACCACCTCCCGGGACTGGGGGCCCCGGTCAATGTAATCCCCGATGAAGACCAATTCGTCCCCGGGACCGGGGCCGATCTTGTCCAGGAGCCGCTGGAGGGGGACGAGACAGCCGTGGACGTCCCCGATGACATAGAGGGCCCCACTCCCTCCGGTCCCCTGGTCCATCCCCCCCCGCCGGGCCGCCGCGGCGGCCCCCGCGCCGCCCTACTCTACGGGAAAGGTCGGAGGCGGGTCAAGGCGGCGGGCCGCCGCCCCCCGCAAAACCAAACCCCGGCGGAGTTGCCCCCGCCGGGGTTGCGGTGCGTGGCGCTCCAGCCCTTAGGCGAGCCTGACGACGTTCGCGGCCTGCTTGCCCTTCGGCCCGTCCACGACGTCGAACTCCACCTGCTGGCCTTCGCTCAGCGTCCTGAATCCGTCACCCTGGATCGCCGAGTAGTGGACGAAGACATCTGGCCCATCGCTGCGCGAGATGAAGCCGTAGCCCTTCGCGTCGTTGAACCACTTCACGGTTCCCGTGCTGCGCACTCCCCTATCCCCCCTTCCTGTCCTGAACTCTCAGGGTCTTCCGGACCCGAGTTTGCCCGGCCCCAGCGGGGCCGGTTCGACCCACAAAAAAAACCGCAAGAGCGTTGGGCTGCTCGGCTCTTGCGGTCGCGCGGTACCCTGGCCCTGTCGAATCGAAGTCCCGGCCAAAACACTGGAAAACGTAGGCCAAAGGTGGGGGCCTGTCAAGCAGATTCTTTGGCAGCCAGGAGATCCCGCGCGCCGTGCACCCGACCCCCCGGCGGCGGCCACGGCGATGCCATGGGGCCAGCCGGATCCAGCGCACCGCCTCTTTCCTACCGGGGGGGCGCCTCCCCGGCCGGCCGGGGGAGCGGGAGGGCCGCGACCCGCTCGAGCAGCAGGGCGAGGCACGCTCCCCCCAGCAGGACCAGGGCGAAGAAGGCGAAGCAGGCCCTGAGACCGAAGGTCTCGGCGACCCAGCCTCCCAGGACCGCCGAGAGGGAGGAGATCCCCTCGTTCAGCCCGAAGATGACCCCCATGGTGGTGCTCTGGAAGCCCTGGCGGCTCAGTTCCGTCGCCTCGGCGTGGATGACCGGGCGGACCGCCAGGAGGACAAACCCCAGGATGCCGCTGACCAGGAAGGCTCCCGCCGCCGAGGTCACCCGGATCATGGTCAGGGTGAGCAGGCCGCCCGCCCCCAGGAGGAGGGAGAGGATCAGAGTCCGGCCGTGGCGGTCCGAGAGGCGCCCGGCCACCGGCTGGGAGAGGACGCCCATGCCGTAGAAGACGGAAACCAGGAGCCCCGTGCCGCCGGAGCCCAGGCCCAGGACCTGGGCGGCGAAGAGCGGGATGAACACCACGATCCCCTTCTGCCCCATGATCCGGAAGGTGGAGGTCAGGAGAAGCAGGAGCAGGGGCCGGTTCTGGAGGATCCCGACGCGGAAGTCCCCAACGAAATGCCGGAAGGTCCACGGACGCGGCGCCCGCTCCGGCAGGGCCACCAAGACCGCGGCAGCCACCAGGAGGCCCGGCAGCGCCACGAGCTGGATGGCCTGGCGCCAGCCCATGTAGAGGGCCGCGACGCCGGTCACGATGGGGTAGAGGCTCATCCCCAGGCTCCCCCCCACCCCGTGCCAGCCGATCGCAAAGCCCCGCTGGTCGGCGAACTCCTCCGCCAGGATCGCCACCGCCTGGGGATGGTGGGTGCTGGCGCCCACCCCCGCCAGGACCATGAGGGCCAGGATGCTCAGGTAGCCCTGGGCGTGGCCGAACGCGATGAAGGCCGCCGCCGAGAGAGCCAACCCGGCCGCGAAGAAGAGCCGATTCTTCCCGCTCACGTCGGAGACCAGGGCGAGGGGGAGCTGGAGGAAGGAGGAGGTTAAATTGTAAACGGCGACCAGGACCCCGGCCTGCAGGGCGTCCAGGCCCAGCTCCCCCATCACCAGGGGGAGGAGGGGGAGGAAAAAAACCGCCCCCCCATCCGTCGCCCCGTGGGCCGCCGTGATGATGGTGAGCTTCAGCCCCTTGCTGCCAGTCCGCATCGTCGGGCTCTCGCGACCCCGGGCGAGGGTATCCCGGGCGGCGGCGCTAGTGCCGCTCCAAGTACCGCGGCCCAATCCTGACAGGCCGTTCTGCCGCGGGTCCTGTCGCCGGCGGGCCCCCTGCGCGTCCAGGCGTCGTCACCCGCTCCGCCCCTTCCGCAATGCGCGGCATTGCGCAAGGAGGCGGAGGGGGTCCCACTTGGCCCGGCCGCTCGGGGGCCGCGCCCGGCGCCACCCGCGGCTCGGCGGCAATCCTCGGTGCAACTCGTTGGTCCAGCGCTAGTACACCCCGCGGGTCGCGCCGCCATCCACCGCGATGCTGGTCCCGGTCACGTAGGAGGCCCGCTCCGACGCCAGGAAGGTGACCACGGCTGCCACCTCGTCCGGCTCGGCGATCCGCCCGAGCGGCATCCGGGCGTGCTCCTCCCGAATCGCCTCCTCCAGGGGCTTCCCGTCGGCCGCCGCCCGCGCTGCGACCCGCCGCTCCCAGCGAGGGGTTCGGGTCGTGCTGGGGTTGACGGCCGTCACCAGAATGTTGTGCGGCGCCCCCAGGTCGGCCAGCGCCTTGGTGAAGTTCAGGAGCGCGGCGTTCCCCGTCCCCCCCGTCATGAAGGTGGGCTGGGGGTTGCGGCCGGCCGCCCCCACGATATTAATGATCCGCCCCCACCGCTGCCGCTGCATGTGGGGGAAGACCTCCCGGCTCAACCGGATGGCGGCGAAGAGCTTGCCGTTCCAGTCGGCCCAGTACCGCTCATCGGGGAGGGTGAGGAAGTCCCCCCGCTCTGTGCTCCCGGCGTTGTTGACCAGGATGTCCACGCGCCCGAAGGCGGCGACCGTCCTGGCCACCACCGCCCGGATGGCCTCGGCCTGGGCCAGGTCGGCCACCACGGTGAGCACCTCCGCGCCAGTCTCCGCCCGGATCCGCCCGGCTGCCTCCTCCAGGACGGACCCGGTCCGAGCGCAGGTACTGACGCGCGCCCCCTCCAGGGCCAAGGCCCGGGCGATGGCAAAGCCGATCCCCTGGCTCCCCCCCGTCACCAGCGCCACCTTCCCCTTCACGCCAAGGTCCATGCGATCTCCTTCACCGCCCGTCTGCTCCCGGATCCTGACGCCCGCCGCCACGGGCCGCGGGAGCGCGGTGTGCCGGGCCGACGCGGGGCAGGACGGAGGCGGGCCAGGGCATCGGGCGCCTCACGCGAACAGGGGGAGGGGGTCGTCCAGGCGCAGCGCATCCTGGACGTAGAAGGCCTGGCCGTATTTGGCACCGATGAGCGCCCCGTAGTAGGCCCCGGTGGCTTCCAGGCGGCTGGGGAAGAAGGGGGGTCGGTCGGTCCGGTTGAACTGGGAGGCATGGGCTCGCATGGCCTCGATGGCCTCGGAGAACTCCTCATCCACCGGCACGATGAAGGTGGGGCGGAAGTAGGGGGCCAGGAAGTAGTAGAAGACCTTCTTGATGAAGTGGGGCTTCCCCTGGGCCGGGAACTTCTCCAGGTGGGCGAAGTTGGCGGCGTGGCTGACCAGGTGGCCGGCACTGATGTGGTCGGCGTGGCCGCGGCCCCGGCCTGGCTCCAGGCCGTAGTGGGGGGCGAGCACCACGGTGGGCCGGTATTTCCGGATGAGGGAAGCCACGGCCACCCGGTTGTCGAAGGAGTCCTCCAGGCGGGTGTCCCCCATGTTCAGAATCTCGAAGGCGTCCACCTTCAGGCCGGCCGCCGCCCCCGCCGCCTCCTTCCGGCGCTGCTCGGGGGTCCCGTTCCCCATATCCCCCTCCGTCAGGCAGACGATCCCGGTCCGGTAGCCCTGCTTCTTCATCTTGAGGAGGAAGGCCCCGGTCCCGATCTCGGCGTCGTCGGGATGGGCGCCAATGCTCAGGAAGTCCAGCGCCGTCGGCATACGCGTTCTCCTGTGCGGATGGTCAGGCCCCCGCCTCGGGCAGGGGGAGGATCCCGGTGGCCACCTTCGCCATGAACTCCTCCTTACCCGTAAAAGACCTCCCGCTCCCCGCTCCGGAGGCTCACCTTCAGCCGCTCCCCCCCCCGGCGGATCGTGAGGGTCACCCGCTCCCCTGCCCGGTACTTCCACAACTCCTCGTAGAAGTCGCGGCGGCCGCTCACGCTGCAGAAGCCCACCTCCAGGATCCGGTCCCCCTGCTTCAGCCCGCCGACCTCCGCGGGCCCGCCGGGGACCAGGCCGGCGATGAGGACCTCCCCCTCGTCGCTCTGCACGTAGCACCCCAGCCAGGAGCGGCGCGGCCGGCTGACGATCCCACCGTGCTCGAGCAACTCGAGCCGCCGCAGCTGGTAGGCCTCCACCGGGATGGCCAGGCTGGCCTGGCCGATCCCCCCCAGGTTGAGCGAGACGATCCCCACCATCAGGCCCCGGTTGTCGAAGAGGGGCCCGCCGGCGTAGCCGGGGTTCTCCGCCGTGGAGACGATGGCCCGGTCCAGCATATACTCCCACTCCGCATCGAACTCCCCCAGATAGGTGACCAGACCCCCGCTCCCCCGCCGCTCCGCCTGGCCGGTGCTCGCCACGGCGAAGACCGGGTCCCCCAGCGTGAGGTCCAGGGAGGACCCTATCCGGAGGGCTGCGGGGGCCGCCTCCTCCACCCGCAGGAGGGCCAGACCGCTCTCGTAGTCCCGGGCGGCGACGCGCGCCTCCACCGCCCGACCGTCGGTGAGGCCCACGGTGATCTCCTCCGCTCCCAGCACGAGGTAGTTGGCGGTGAGGATGTAGCCGCGGCTGTCCACCACGGCCCCGCTCCCCATCCGCTCCTCCCCCAGGATGGCGATGGACCGGTGCCCTTTCCGGACCCGCACCGCCAGGGCAACCGTCCCGGGCACGACGTCCTGGATGAGATCCAGCGGGGCGTCCATGGTCCCTCCCGCCCCCTACCAGAGGCGGGTGGGGGCGTGGCCGCCGTCCACCACCAGCGCGCGGCCTGCGGTCATGCCCGCCTCGTCGCTGGCCAGGAGCAGAAGGACCGCATTCCCGTACCCCCAGACGTCACCAAG
The DNA here is from genome assembly GCA_050732195.1 of Methylomirabilales bacterium (SeqCode). Taxonomy (GTDB): domain Bacteria; phylum Methylomirabilota; class Methylomirabilia; order Methylomirabilales; family JACPAU01; genus JACPAU01. The sequence goes on along the minus strand of JBOHQK010000029.1, from coordinate 6,542 downwards.
CACCCCCGGGGACCCTGGAGGAACTCCCGGAGGGGCAGACCGTCCAGAGCCTCGCCAAGCCGCTCCCGGAGATCCGGAGAGCTCATCCGGCCGGCCCCGGCGCCGGGGCAGAGAGGAGGTCCAGGAGCTCCCGCAGGATCCGCGCCGTGGCCCCCCAGATGACCTCGGCGCCGGCCTGGTAGAAGTAGACGGGGAAGGTCCGTCCCTCCCGCTCCCACCACTCCTCCCGGAAGTTCGCCGGCTCCCGGAGCAGGGCCAGGGGGACGGGGAGGATGGCTTCCACCTCGGCCGGATCGGGAGCGAAGGCGGCGCCGGGGGGGACCCACGCGACGAAGGGACGGATGCAGAACCGGGAGGTGGCGGTGACGGTGTCGCTCAGGGCCCCCAGGATCTCCACATCGGCTCGCCGGAGCCCGATCTCCTCCTCCGCCTCCCGCAGGGCCGTGACCAACAGGTCCGCGTCGCTCGGTTCCCAGGTGCCGCCGGGAAACGCGATCTGTCCGCCGTGCAGCGGAAGGGCCGCGCTCCGGCGGACCAGGACGACGGCCGGCCCCGCGGCGCCGCTGGTCAGGGGGACCAGGACGGCGGCCCGGCGCAGCCCGGCCCCCTCAGCGGGGGGGGTCCGCCGCTGCGCCAGCATCGTCCGCAGCGCCGCCAGGTCCAGCATCCTCCCCCTCCGCCGGCGGCGCCGGCATCCCGGGGATCCGCCCCTGGAGGAGGCCCCAGGCCCGCCGGAGGATCAGCCGCTCGTTGTCGTGGCTGAGGCGGGCGTGGGCCTCGGGGAGGAGGACCCACCGGACCTCCTCCACCTCCTGGTCGTGGTCGCCCGGCCGTCCCCCGGCGTACTCGATCAGGTAGAAGTGGACCGTCTTGTGAACCCGGGCCCGGGCCTCCCTCTCGTAGAACCAGTACTGGACGCTTCCCAGGGGGGCTACCACCGCCCCGTCCAAGCCGGTCTCCTCCCGGACCTCCCGGCGGGCGGTTGACTCGGGATTCTCCCCCGGCTCCACCGTTCCCTTGGGGAGGCCCCAGACGCTCCCCTGCCGGGTCCCGATGAGGGCCACCTCGGGGAGCCCTTCCTGGACCCGGAAGATGACGCCCCCCGCCGAGACGTGGCGGCGGACCGGGGCGCGCATCCCCCTCATCTTCCCCCGCAGCTCGCCCACCCGTGCTCCTTGCCCTCACGGGCAGTCCCGGAATTATAACGGTCCCGGGCGGGGCAGCCAAGTGATCGCGTCACTCCGAGAGGCGGAGGAGCATGCCGCTCCGCCGGGCGTAACGCGCCGCCCAGTGCAGCGCGAGGCCCCCCGCCATCAGGTAGGCCGCCCCCCAGGCGAAGCCCTCGGCCCAGGGGGCCGAGGCGGCCGACGGGAAGCCGTAGCCCGCCCGGAAGCCCTCCAAGATGCCCGTGAGGGGAAGGGCGCGACCCGCCACCGCCAGCGGGGCCGGGAGGATCTCCACGGGGTAGTAGACCCCGCACAAAACCATCAGCATGCTGACCAGCGACCAGGCGGCGACCTCCGCCCGGTACCCGAAGCAGAGGACCAGGATGCAGACCAGGATCCCCACGGCCGCCGCGCTGAGGAGGCACCCCAGGAGGAAAAGGACCAGCGGGACCAGGCCAGCCTTCAGGAAGTCGAAGCCGAAGGCCCACGTGCTGAAGAGGGCCATGACCAGGAAGGCCAGGACCCCCCGGACCGCCCCCACGGCCCAGGAGCCGGCCACCAGGTGCCCCACCCCGATCGGGGCCAGGAACTGGTGTTTCACGCTCTTGCTCCACATGTCGAAGAGGAGGCCGTAGGCCACGTCCAGCTGGCAGACCTGGACCACGCTGAGGGCAATGGTCCCGGTGAGGACGAAGGCGGTGGTGTCGGCATCCAGGGCCAGGAAGCGGGTGAGCAGGCCCACCGAGGCCAGCCCCACCGCGGGCCAGAAGAGGACCTCGAAGAGGGTGAAGGCGTTCCGGCGGGTCATCCGGAGGTTCCGGATGAAGAAGGCGCCCGCCTTAATGGTGTGGCTTCGCATACTCGACAAACACATCCTCCAGGTCCGGCTCGGTGACCCTGAGTTCCTGGATGCGCACCCCGCGCGCCTGGAGCAGGCCGAGGAGGCTCGGGAGGCGGGTGGCCGCCTCGTCCACGGTGCAGGCGAGCTCCCCGTCCCGCACGGCCCACTGGAGCAGGCCCGGGAGACCCGCCAGGTCGGGCAGGGGGCCGGTGGTCCGGAGACGGATGGCGTCCCCCAGGCCCAGGTGTCGCTTGAGCTCGGCGGGGGAGCCTTCGGCCAGGATCGCTCCCCGCTTCAGGAACGCCACCCGGTCGCACAGCTGCTCCGCCTCCCGCATGTAGTGGGTGCACAGGAGAATCGTGACCCGCTCCTCTGCCCGCAGCGCGGCGATCTGGGCTCGGACCTTGAGAGCCATGTCCGGGTCGAGACCGACGGTCGGCTCGTCCAGGAGAAGGAGCGCCGGACGGTTGACGAGGCCCTTGGCGAGCGCGAGGCGCTGCTTGAGCCCGGTGGAGAGTTCGTTGTACGGCACGGCCCGGTACGGGCGCAGCTCGCACCAGTCGAGGAGTTCCTCCACGCGATGGGAGCGCTCCCGGGCCGGCAACCCGTAGAGGCGGGCGTAGAAGTCCAGGATCTCGGCGACCCGCAGGCTCCAGACGAAGTTCGCGTGGCCGCTGACCAGGTTGAGGCGCTGGCGGATGGCGGCCGGCTCACGACCCAGGTCGTGCCCAAGGAGCGTGGCCCGCCCGGTGTCGGGGGTGAGGATGGTCGCCAGGATGGAGAGGAGGGTCGTCTTGCCAGCCCCGTTCGGCCCCACGATGCCGTAGATGGTCCCGGGAGCGACGCGGAGGGAGACGCCAGTAAGCGCCTCGCGGCGGCGCGGCCGAAGCCACCCCGTCACGAAAGTCTTTGCGAGTCCCTCCGCCTCCACCATCCACATGGGATTCCCCCGTTGGACTTTTGAGCATACTCCAAGTGCGGGGGGTTTTCCATGCGGGGCGGACCGGGAGAGACCCGGGGCAAAAAGAATTTGGCCGGGAAGGGCCGCTGGGATGTGGCATTGGGGGGCACACCCCATCGGACCTTCCCGGCCTGGGATGCAGCGCTCGGGAGGGAGGGATCGATGCGCTACATTCCCATGCCCCGAGGCCGAGGCGGGTGCTCGAGGCCCTCCCCGGGACACCGTCCGGGTAGCCGGCACCTACGCCGGCCGCCCGATGTTGATCGCGCGTTCTGGCCGGGACCGGACGGCCCGCGAAACCCCTCGCGACCGGCTCCCGGCACCGTTCCCCAGATTCTAGCCTGTTTGCTTCTTTCCAGCAACCCCTCTGCCCAGGCCAGGCCCGGACCTCCAGGGTCCCCGCTCACCGCGCCCCGGCTCCCGCCCCCTAGCCGACCCGGTTGCGCAGAACACCGATCCCCTCGATCTCCACCTCTACCACGTCCCCCCGCTTGAGCGGCCCGACGCCGGGGGGCGTCCCGGTCGCGATGACGTCCCCGGGGGAGAGCGTCATGACCTGGGAGACGAAGGCCACCAGGGTCGGCACGTCGAAGATGAGCTGGTCGCTGTTGAAGGACTGACGGATCTCGCCATTGACCCGGGCCTCGATGTGCAGCCGGTGGGGGTCAAGACCGGTGGCAATACAGGGCCCCAGGGGGGCGAAGGTATCGAAGGACTTGGCGCGGGTCCACTGGCCGTCCTTCTTCTGGAGATCCCGGGCGGTGACATCGTTGTGACAGGTGTAGCCCAAGACGTAGCGGAGGGCCTGGCCCCGGGGGATGTTCCGGCCTTTTCGTTTCATCACGATGGCCAGCTCGGCCTCATAGTCCACCCGCTGACTGATGGCCGGGTAGACGATCTTGTCCCCGGGGCCGATGAGCGCCGTGAGCGGCTTGAGGAAGAGGATCGGCTCGTCCGGCACAGGGTGGCCGAACTCGGCGGCGTGGTCCCGGTAGCTGAGGCCCACCGCCACGATCTTGGTCGGCTCGCAGGGGGGGAGGAGGCGGACCCGTGGAAGCGCATGACTCCTCCGGGTGCGCTGGTACCGGCCGTAGATGCTCCCCCGGATCTCCGTGATGCGCCCGCCCTCCAGGATGCCGTAGCGCGCCGTCCCCCCCGTGCGGAAGCGGACGAACTTCATCGCGCCTCCTCGCCGCTCTTTCCCCCGGGCGCCGCCCTCCCCCTAGGGGAGGAACTCCGGGGTGTAGATCTCCAGGAGCGTGAAGGTCCGCGGGAGCTGCCCCGCCCCCTTCATCAGTTTCTGGGTGACGTCCAGGGCCCGCTGGCTCATCCGCCCGTGGGGGGGGAAGGCCCCCTTCAGGGAGGCGACCCCGGCCAGCAGGACGCCCCTGGAGAACTTGCCCAGGGGCGTCTTCTGGACGGCCTCGGCGATCTCCCCCGGGCTCCGCTCGGCGATGAACCTGCTCCCCTTCAGGAGCGCCCGGACCATCCGGCGGACCGTGTCGGGTTCCTGCCTGGCGTACTCGGGCCGGACCAGGAGGTTCTCCAGCATGAACTCGCCGAGTTCCGGATCCTCCCCCTTGGCCAGGTTGAAGAGCATGATGGCGGTGCCCCGGTCAATGGCCGTCTCGGGGACCGGGACGGCCTCGATGAGAACGTCGACCTTCCGCTGCTCCAGGGCCGCCAGGAGGACCGGCCCGGCCCCGGAGGCGATCATCTGGACCTCCTTCTGGAGGGTGTAGCCCGCCCGGCTGACGATGTACTCGCCCACCTGCCAGGTGAGGGCCCCCGGACCGGTGGCCCCGAAGGTGAGCCCCTTGATCGCTTTCAGCCTCTCGGCGAAGGGGGTCTTCTCGGTGATCCCCTTGGCCCTGGCCGCCTCCCGGTGGATGGCGAAGTTGACCGCCATCCTGTCGCCGACGTTCGCGACCGCGAGGAGCTTCGCCCCTTTCTGCATCGCCGAAAACTGGGCGGTGCCGCCCGCCATGGCGAAGTCCACCTTGCCGGCGAGGAGGGCCTGCACCTCGGCCCCGCCCCCCCCCGTGGAGATCTGGGTGACCTCCAGGCCCTCCTCCTTGAAGTAGCCCTGCACCGAGGCTACGTAGGCCGGCAGGTAGAGGGGGCTCTCCGCCGCCTGGGCGACCTTGACCTTCTTCGGCTCCGCAGCCCCTGCCGCGGCCGGCACGCCGAGGGCACCGAGGGCCAGGGTCGCTGCCAGGAGCAGCATCCCCGGTCCCCGTCTGACGCCGCAGCGCACGGTTCCCCTCCCTGGAGACAGGGTGAGGCCTCGGTCTCGCGAAAACCCAGCGCCCGATGGTTCTCGCCGGCCCGGTGAACGAGCCGGGGGAACGCGTCGGGATTCCACAAACGGCTGAGAGCAGGTGCGCGGGCCGCAGGCCCTCACCCGCGGCGGCAGGGGAGCCCCACGGCACCGTTGAGGCTGGCAGGACAGCGGGATTATACTGGCGGGGTCCGGACTGTCAACGGGAAAGTCACCCCGCGCACCCTTTTCCGGGCCTCCTCCCCTTCTCGGCGCCACCCCGGCGCGTATAATGGGTTTCTGTTCTGGGGGAGGCGCGGATGGCGGCCTTACGCATCGAACTCATTGACGAGGTTCGGGAGCGCCTGGCAGCGATGGCCACGGACCTGGTCCGCCGGCTCCCGGCCTGCCGGTACCTGGACATCCGCTTGGAAGTCCGGGAGGCACAGCGGGCCAGCGCGGAGGAGGGCCGCCCCCGGGCCTCGGGCCGCGAGGCCACTGCCGCCTTCGGCGTCCGGGTCATCGCGGGGGACCCGATCCCGGCGCCCGGGTACGTCGGGCGGAGCCTCGCGCCGGACGACCTCCCCCACCTGCCCCGCCTGCTCCGGGCCGCGTGCCGGCGCGCCCACGCCCGGGCCGTCGCCGCCGCTGTCGGGAAGGCCGCCCTGCGGAGCACGCTCCCGCGACTCGCCCGCACGCTGGCGGATCTCCCCCTCGCCCCGATCCCGGTCCGGCGCGACACCGTCCCCGCCTCCTTCCGCCTCGATCCGCGCGAGGTCCCGCTTCAGGCGGTGGCCGCGCTCGCCCTCGAGACCTCCCGCAGCCTGAAGGACCAGCACCCCGCCCTCGTCCACAACGCGATCCACCTCCTGACGGAGCGGACCCGACACTGCTTCGCCTCCTCCGAAGGGGCCTGCCTGGACCAGGATCAGGCCCTGACCCAGGGCTGGGTCACCGTCGTCGCCGAGCGGGACGGGGTGAGCGAGGAACTGTCCGATGTCCTGGGCCACCCCGCGGGGTGGGAGGTCCTGATCGACGGGGTCTTCACCCCCTACGCGGCGTTCCCCCACCTGCCCGCCTTCGCCTTCGCGTTGGCCGAGGATGCCCTGGCGCTCGCGGCGGCCCCTCCCTGCCCCACCACCGAGAGGGAGGTGGTGGTCGTCACCGATCCCCACTACAACGCGCTTCTCTGCCACGAGATCGTGGGGCACCCCTGCGAGGCCGACCGGGCCCTTAAGATGGAGACGGCCTACGCCGGCCGATCCTGGCTGCTGACGGACCTCACGCGCCACCGCCTGGGGGAGCCGATCGCCT
>JBOHQK010000028.1:0-20085 GCA_050732195.1 Methylomirabilales bacterium (SeqCode) | reverse complement strand
CGGCAGTCACGGCGAGGGCGAGACCGGTTGCGATCCAGAGGTGCCAATACCTGCTCTTCCGTACCATCATCTCCTCCTTGTGCCAGGCTTGGGGGACGACCCGGGCCGCCCCAGCCGGAGGGGCGACCGCCAGCATCCTCCCCGCGGAACCTACCCTCGGCGAGCCCGGGTCACCCTGCGCCCCCGGCGCCGGCGCGCCGGGAGGCGCCGGGCGGGACGTAGTGGATGTAGGCGTTGAGCAGCCGGATCTCCTCATCCTTCAGGGTGACCTCCAGCAGGAGCAGGTCCGGGAGGGAGGCCATCCCGATCAACTGGTTGCCGTCAATGACCGGGAGGTGGCGGATATTCTTCTGCTTCATCTTGGCGAGGGCAGTCTCCACCGGTTCATCGGCCTCGCCCACCAGGATCTCCTTCGTCATCACCTGACCGATCGGCGTGGTCTTGGGATCCAGTCCCCGGGCCACCACCCGGCTCATCAGGTCCCGTTCGCTGAAGATCCCGACCAGGAGGTCTCCCTCCAGCACCGGGACCGCCCCGAGCTGGCGCTCCGTCATGTAGCGGGCCGCCTCGAGGCACGATGTTCCGCGTGGAAGGCAGAAGACGCTCTGCCCCGCGATGATGTCGCGGAGCCGCTTCATGGGGTGGCCCTCCGACCGTAGTGTGACACCGCCGACTCAACAGTAGCACCGGGGGAACTTCTGGGGCAAGGGCAATCGAATTGCAGGGGAGGCTGGGCGGGTGGCAGGCGGCGGGGCCGGCCGGCCCTCCTGCGCGTAATCGCCCATGCCCGGCGAGGAGCAGCACGAGCTGGCGTGGGATGGATGCTTTTTGCGCTCCCGAGGAGCCGGGTGTCGGGCGGCACGGGCCGGGCCGGCACATCGGCAGATCAGGTCCGGCAGGTAGGTTCCGGCGCGCGAGAGGCGCGGCCCCGCGCCGCCCGATGGGGGAGCCCCGGGCCGAGGTCCGGCCCGTGGCCCTCGTCGTCGGGTTACTGGACGGCCAGGCGCAGTGCGGTCTTCTCCTCGGGGGTGAAGGGGATGACCCCGGGGATGAGCCACTTCTCCCACATCTCGTCGGTCTTCTGCTGGAAGAACTCGATGTCCTCCTCGATGAAGTGGGCGAAGCGACCCTGCCTCTCCAGGTACTCCCGCACCGGCTTGCGCTTCCGGCCAGCCACGATGGCCTTCGACTTGGAGTAGAAACGGAGTTTCCCGTCCTCCACCTCGTAGAGGGGCCAGATGCCGGTCTCCACCGCCAACTCCCCCAGCTCGTGGGAGAGCATGGGGTCGTAGTCCCAGCCCTTGGGGCAGGGGTCCAGGGAGTGGATGAAGGTGGGGCCGCCGATGGAGAGGGACTTGCGCACCTTGTTCATCATGTCCACGGCGAAGGAGGCGCACACGGTCGCCACGTAGCGGCACGTGGGGTGCCCGGCCGCCAGCATCGCCGCCATATTCTTCTTCCACCGGCGGTTCATGATCCGGTACTTCTTCCCCGGGGGGGAGAAGGTGGTGTTGACCCCCCAGGGGGAGGAGCCGGAGACCTGGATGTCGGTGTTGGCGTAGGACTCGTTATCGTAGCAGAGGATCAGCAGGTTGTACCCCTCGTGCATGAGGGTGGCGGAGATGGCCGAGAGGCCCATGTCCACCCCGCCCCCGTCCCCGCAGAAGGCGATGACGTTGATGGGCTCCTGCGGGATCTTGCCCTTCCGCATGAGCACCTTCAGGGCCGCGGCGGTGCCGAGGCCGGCCGACCCCGAGGAGCCGAGCTGGGTGTGCATCCAAGGGACGACCCAGGAGGTGCTGTAGTAGGTGGTGTTGGCCACGTACATGCACCCGGTGCTCCCCAGCACGACGGTCCTGGGCCCCGCCGCCTTCACCATCAGCTTCATGACCAGGGCCGACTCGCATCCCTGGCAGGTCCGGTGGCCGGAGGTGAAGTACTCCTCCTGGGTCACCTTCTTGACGCCCTTGAAGGGCTCGAGTTGCAGTGTCTGCATGGCGGTTACCCCCTGACCCCGACCCAGGTGGTCGGCTTGTCAATGCGCCCCGTCTTGGCCGCCTTGGCCGTCGTCTCCAGCATCTCCACCACGTCCGGGATCGTGACCTCCCGCCCTCCCAGGCCGCAGATGAAGCCCAGGATTGGGGGCCGGGTGTCGGCCCCGTAGAGGGCGGACCGGATCTCGTTGTAGAGGACGGCGCCGTCATGCGGCGAGCCGAAGGAGTAGTCCCGGTCCACCACCCCCACCGCCCGGAAGCGCGAGAGGCTCTGGATGATCTCCTCGGTCGGGAAGGGCCGGAGCCACTTCAGACGGACGAACCCCACCTTTTGCCCCTGTTCGCGGAGCTTCCGGATCGTCACCTTCACCGGCAGCCCCAGCGTCCCCTGGCCGATCAGGACGACCTCCGCGTCCTCGGTCATGTATTCCTCGAGCCAGGGGTCGCCGCCGCGCCCGAAGATCCGCTTGAAGTCCCGGTTGGCCTCCACGATGACGCCCCGCGCGCGCTTCATCGCCTCGCTGTTCTGCATCCGGATCTCCATCAGCCAGTCCTCGTTCACCTGCGGGGCGATGGTGATGGGGTTGTCCGGGTGCAGCCGCTTGTCCCCCCGGTCGTAGGGGGGGAGGAACTCGGTCACCTGCTCCTTGGTGGGGAGCTTCACCAGATGCTGGGAGTGGGTCAGGAAGGCCCCGTCCATCCCCAGGGCGCAAGGGAGGAAGACCCGGGGATCCTCCGCCACCCGGTAGGCGATGAGGGCGGAATCGAGCGCCTCCTGGGCCCCTTCGATCCAGGTGAGCATCCAGCCCAGGTCCCGGACCGCCAGCGCGTCGTTGTGCTCGCACCCGAAGGCGCCGGGGTCGTCGAGGGCCCGGTTCCCCACCAGGGCGACCATCGGGAGGCGCAGCCCGGCGGTCACGGCCAGCGCCTCCATGGCGTAGAACCAGCCCACGCCCGAGGACCCCACGAAGACGCGGGCGCCCACGGCCGAGGCATGCTTCACGATCTCGAACTGGGAGTGCTCGCTCTCCGCCACGATGTACTCGGCGTCGAGATCGCCGTTCGAGATCATCTTTGCGACCATCTGCATGACGGTGTCGTAGGGCCGGATGGGGTAGGCCGTCACCACGTCAATGTCGGCCAGCCGGCAGGCGTGGGCGATGGCCTCACACCCGCTGATCAGCTCCTCCCGCTCCCCGACCTGTGCAGTCAACGCACTCACGAGCATCCCTCCTCCATCGTCGGCCGTTGCGGCAATGCGTCCTCGGTGCCGGTGCCTGGGCCCGTCTAGCCCGGCCCTGCCCCCGGCTCCTCGTTGATGATCTCCACCTGGCCGACGGTTTCCGTTTTCCGCATCTCGGCCAGTTCCCGCTTGTACTGGGTCACGTGGCTGAAGCCGTGGGAGCGGGCAGGTCGGTTGGTGATGACCTGCTGCACCCAGGTCCGGTACCCGTCCTTGTCCTTCTGCCACTCCTCCCACTGGGAGGTGTTGTCCTGGAAGGCGGTCTCGTTCACCATTGTGATGCAGTTCTCGACCGGGCACACGGCCTCACAGACCCCGCACCCGCAGCAGGCCTGCATGTTGGCGTCGTAGAACCCGTCCGGCGTGATGTCGAAGCAGGAGTCGGGGCACTGGAGCCAGCAGAGGGTGCACTTGGTGCACTTCTCGAAATCCACCACCGGCCGCATCGTCCGGGTGCTGAACTTCTTGAAGGTGGGGTTCCGGCCGGGCCGGTAGCCCCCGTCCCAGCCCTCCACCTGCTCCCGGACCGGGATGGCCGGGATCACCAGACCCTCCCGCATCTCCTGCCACTTGGGCATCTCGAAGGTGTAGGGGACCTCGGGGTTGCCGGTGCCCGGCGCCACGAGGCGCTTTTCGGTCCGGTCGTAGGACTTGCGGGCCGACTTGACCTTCAACTCGTCCCCCCACTCCTCCAGGATCGCCTTCTCGACCGAGCCGATGCGGACCAGATGCGGGGCGACCTTGGCCACCGCCCCCAGGACCCGCACGTCGGTATGGTCATCCTTGTAGACCCAGAGGCCCGAGAAGGAGACGGTCCCCTTCACCACGGCGATGTGGTAGGGGACCTCTTTGGTGTGGGCCATCGCGAGGAGCGGGTCCGGCTCCTCGATGGAGGTGACCAGGAGGGTCCCGTCCTTCTTGAGGAGCTTGTTGATGGGCTGGAGCCCGTACCACGCCCAGGACTCCACCCCCTTGCAGAGGGTGTCGTCCACCGCGATGCTGACGTCGGTCTCCTTGGGCTCGTACTGGGCCATGCTGATCTGGAGCTCCTCCTCGGTATCGGCCACGATGGCAAACTGCTTGGCGGGAATCCCGTTCCGCTCCGGGGAGTCGCCATACCGCCCGAAGGCGATCCCGCGCTTTCCCTCCTTGACCGCGGCCAGCACGATCCCCCGGCAGATTTTCTGCCCGAGGTGCTTCTGGAAGATGCCGCGGTAGACAACCTCCACCGAGTACGTGCTCATGGATCCCTCCTGGGGGTGGGCGGTCTCGCCGCTACGGGCGCGCAGCGCCGCTGGCGGCCTCACGCGATGGAGAGAAGATATTCTCCTCGATGCCCTCGATGTGCTCCCGCATCAGCCGCCCCGCTTCCTCCGGGTCTCCCTTCTTCAGGGCCTCCAGGATCTCCCGGTGCTTTAAGTAAGAGAGGCGGGGGCGGTTCTCGGTCTGCAGGGACTTCTCCCGGCTCTGATGCAACAGATCGACGATCGCGTTCACCAGCCGGAGGAGGACCGCATTCCTGGCGGCCTCGGCGATGGCGAAGTGAAAGGCCGAATCGGCCTCCACGCCCGAGCCTCCGGCCGCGATCTCCCGCTCCTGGTCCGCCAGGATGGCCTCCATCCGCTCGAGGTCCTTGGACGTGGCCCGTTCCGCCGCCAGGGCGGCGAGCTGGGGCTCGATGATGCGGCGGGTCTCGAACAGCTCCGCCTGACTACGCTTTTCGTGGAAGAGGGCGGAGGCCATCGGCTGGATCAGGGATTCGATGGAGGGAGCGGAGACGAAGGTGCCGTCGCCCGGCCGGGACTGGACCAGCCCCATGGACTCCAGGGCGCGGATCGCCTCCCGCACGGACGTCCGGCTGACCTTGAAGGTCTCCGAGAGTTCCCGCTCGGAGGGGAGCTGGTCCCCCGACTTCAGCCGCCCCTGGCCGATGAGGTCGGAGATCTGTGTGACGATGTCCTCGTAGACGCGGGTCTTCTTGACTGCGCGGAGCGCCGGCGGCTGTTCAGGCTTGGCCATGAGGCCCTTCCTGCCGGCCATCCGCTCCCGTACCAGGTGGGACATTGGCATGATGGCTTGGAGGTCCAGTGGTCTGACCGGCACGCAAACATTATCCACCATCCCGCCACGTGTCAAGAAAAAAAATCCGAAAAGAATCTCGCTTAGCCAAAATTAGTAACGTTCCTATAATCATAACTTTACATATCTTATTTAAGAATCACCATTCGCTCTTCTAGGCGCGAAATGAGACGATCCATTTCGAAAACAAAGCCCGTCCCCACACGCGCCCTGAAGTGGCTCCAGGTTCCTTTCACCCGCTCGTTCTTACTTATGTTCACCCGTTGTGGCGACAGATCCGGGGGCAGCCCCGCGTGCTTGACTGGGGTGGAGGCGATCGCTCTGCGCCTTGGTCCTTGACCGCCCCGCCAGTAGCCGGCATAGTGCAGCGGGTGCTCTTCCCGTACCTGGAGGGAACCGGCCCCCGCTGCACCGAGGGCGTGGCCCGGGGGGTCGCGCGGATCCCGACCCCCTTTGTCCGGGAGATGGTGGTCCAGAAGGTGGTGCAGGAGGCGAGGGCCCCCGCCTCATGGCCCGCCGGATCTACACGGTCGGATCGAGCACGCGGAGCGCCGCGGAGTTCCTGGGGACCCTGGCCGCCTTCGGCGTGCACACCGTGGCAGATGTCCGCCGGTTCCCCGTGAGCCGCCGGTACCCGCACTTCACCCGGGAGGCCCTGGCCGGATCCCTGCGCGGCGCGGGCACCGCCTATTCCTGGCTGGGGGACGATCTGGGCGGCTATCGATCCGGGGGATACGGGGCCTATCGCCAGACCGTGACCTTTGCCCGAGGTCGCTGCCGGCTGGAGGTCCTGGCCGCCTCAAGCCCCACCGCCATCCTTTGCGCCGAGCGTCTCCCCTGGCGTTGCCATCGCCGGTTCATCGCGACCGCCCTCCGCCACCGGGGCTGGGAGGTGATTCACATCCTGGAGCCGGACCGGACCTGGACCCCCGCCGAGGGGGAGGAAGAATGAGGCGACCCCTCGCAGCCGCGGCGGCCACCTTCGCGGCCCTCCTCGTGGGCTGGGGGCTATTCGAGTGGTGGTCCCTTCCCGATGTCAGGGGCCTCGCGACCGCCCCGCCGGCACGGACGGCTCTCGTGCGCCTCCGGGCCGCGGAGGCGGCGGCGCGTGGTCGCACTCCCCTCCGCCAGCAGGTGTGGGTCCACCTTGCCGCCATCTCGCCACACCTGAAGCACGCGGTCGTGGTGGCCGAGGATGCCGGGTTCTACGGCCACGGGGGTGTGGACTTCCCTGAGCTCCGGGAGGCGATCCTGCGGGACCTGAAGGCGGGCCGCCTCCTCCGCGGCGGGAGCACCCTGACCATGCAGCTCGCGCGGACGCTCTACCTGAGTCCCCGGAAAACCCCTCTCCGGAAACTTCGGGAGATCCTCATCGCGTGGCGGCTGGAGGCTGCCCTCTCCAAGGACCGGATCCTGGAGCTCTACCTCAACCTGGTGGAGTGGGGGGACGGGATCTACGGGGCAGAGGCGACGGCGCGGCACTACTTCGGGAAGGGTGCCACAGACCTCACCCCTGAGGAAGCCGCGGCGCTCGCGGCGCGCCTCCCCAGCCCGCGCCGGATGAGCAGCCAGGCCCTTGCCTGGCGAACCCGGGTGGTGCTGGACCGGATGCGGCGCTTCGGCTTCCTCCCGGTCGGGGCGGGTGTACCCGAACCCCGCGCGCAGTCGGGGTCGGCGGAGCCGGCGCAGGAGGACTGGGAGAAATCCGGAGAGGAGGAGGGAGACAGGGAGGGGGAGCCGTGAGGGAGACTCTCCGCCGGCTCAGCCGGATGCAGGGGCTGCTCCAGGTGATGGCGGTGGCCTACCTGGTGCCGATGCTCCTGGCGGCAAGTCTGGTGGTTGCCGGCGCTCCGGGCTTCCGCGAACTCCAGGCTGACCTCGAGGGCCGGGTCGTCCAGGCGGAGCCGATCGTGACCATCGCCCGCCTCCTCGGCGAGCGCCGCCTGCTTTACGCCGTCGCCCTGACCTTCGCCTGGAACTTCGGCGTAGCCGCCTGCCTGGCCTCCACCGCCATCGGGGTGCTCTTTCCGCTCCCCCCGCTCCTCGGCCTCCTGAGGGGCTTCCTCATCGGAGTGGTATTTGCGGGGCGCCTCCGCCTCTTCTCGCTCCACGGCCTGGTGATGGGCGGGACCTTCCTGCTCGAGATCGGCGCATACGTCCTGGCCGGGGCCCTCGGGATGCGGGTCGGGCTTGCCCTCTTGCCCCGCCGGGGGGAGGTGCCTCCCCTCCGGGAGCGCCTGGCGGAGGCCCTCGCGGATCTCCGCCATCTGCTCCCCGTGGTGGCCCTCCTCCTGCTCCTCGGGGCCATCTGGGAGAATGCCGGGCTCTTCCTGCTCAGCCAGAGCCCCTAGGGGGGAGGGCGGATCGGGCGGCCTTCCGCCGCCGAGCGGGCGCAGGCCGCCGCCACGGTCACGGCCCGGTACCCTTCCTCAGCCGGCACCGGAACCGGCCTTCCCTCCTGGAGCGCCCGGACGAAGGCCCGCAGGACCTCCCGCACCGTCGGGGCGGAGGGGGGGAGGGGGACCGGGGTCCGTTCCCGACCCCGGATCAGGGTAAGCGTCCCCGCGGCAACGTCCCCCGCCAGCTGCCCTGCCTGACCCACCGCCACGATGCGCCCCGACCGCCCGCCGGCGGCGCGACAGTTGGCCATCACGGCGAGACCGGGCGGCCCGGAGAGCGTCAGGACCGCCGCGAAGGTGTCCTCCGTCTCCAAGGAACGGGCACGGGCGGTCCGGCAGACCACCTCCACCACCTCCTGTTCCGTCAGGAACCGGACCAGGTCGAAGCCGTGGACCCCGATGTTGAGCAGGGCGCCTCCAACTCCGGGGGCATCTCCCCACGCCTGGCCGGAAGGCTCGGCCATCTGGTCGAGGGTGAGGAGGGTGAGGGGAGCGATTCCGGGAAGGCCGGCGCGGAGAGCCTGCACGACCGTGTCGAAGCGGAGGGTGTGGGCGACCATGAGCGGGGTGGAGGCTCCCCGCGCGGCCGCCAGGATGGTCCGGGCCCCTTCCGCGTCGGTGGCGAGCGGCTTCTCCACCAGGACTGGCTTGCCGGCGGCCAGGGCGGCCGGAACCAGGACAGGGTGGAGGTTGGGAGGGACAGCCAGCAGGAGAGCATCAACGCCGGGATCGGCGAAGAGGAGGCCCGGGTCAGCGTGGGCGGTGAGCCCGTGGGGCGCGGCGAACGACCGAGCCGCCGCCACATCCCGCCGGCAGACGGCGGCGAGGGAGGCGCCAGGCACGTCCCCTGCCAGGAGATGGGTGGCGTACCGGCTGCCGTGGCGCCCCAACCCCAGCAGGCCGAAGCGAAGGGGGGGCACGGGCACGCTAGAGGGCCAGAAAGGCCCGGAGGGTCTCGGCGGCCTTCTCGATCTCCAGGACGCCGGCCAGGTGTCCCCCGTCGCTCGCCAGCTCGCCGAGGGTGACGGTGACGCCGGCCTGCCCGAGGGCAGCCGCCAGCCTCGATGTTTCCGCGGGGGGGAAGAAGAGGTCGCTCCGGCACGGGAGGAGGAGGCACCGGGCCCGGATCCGTCGGAACGCCTCTGCCACGGGGAGGAGACCGGACCCCGGCTCGTAGGCGGCGTTGGCAAGGGCCAGGTACAGGTAATGGTTGGCGTCCATGAGCGCGGCTCGCGTCCGGGCGAGCGCGTCCAGCTCCGCCTCGATCAGAAACCGGCCAGCCGGGGTAGATTCTGGCGGGGCCGCCACGTCCGCCAGCCGGCGCCCGTACGTTGCGTCCGCCCAGGAGGGGCAGCGGGCGATGGTGGAGAGGATCTTCAGCGCCAGCACGAGCCCCTCGGTCGGCTCGGCCTTGCCGTAGTAGTCCCCGCCGTTCCAGCGGGGGTCGAGCCGGATCGCCTCGGTGGCGGCGTGCCCCGGCATCATGAGGGTCCAGGGGCCCAGGCTCCCCACGCTGATCACCGAGATCATCCGAGCGACCCGGTCGGGGTAGGCAATGGCCCACTCGAGCGCCTGGAGGCCCCCCATCGAGGGCCCGGCGACCGCCACGAGCCGCCCGATCCCCAGGGCGTCGAGGAGGAGCCGCTGAACCTCCACGAAGTCCCGGATGACCACCGGGGGAAAGGTCATCCCGTAGGGTTTGCCCGTCGCCGGATTCGCCGTGGCCGGGCCCGTCGTCACGACGTGGGGGTCCTTCACGTTGAGATTGCAGAGCGTGTCCACGCTCAGGACGAAGTAGCGTGCGGTGTCGAAGGCCTTCCCGGGGCCGATGACGGCGTCCCAGTATCCGGGCAGCGCCTCCTCGGGCGCGTAGCGGCCGGCGCCGTGGGAGGTCCCGGAGAAGTAGTGGCAGATGAGGATAGCGTTATCGCGGGCGGGGCTGAGCGTCCCGTAACTCTCGTACCCGACCGCCACCTCCGGCAGGGTGGCCCCGCAGTGGAGCCGGAACCCGCGCACCCGGAAGGCATCTTTCTTTACGAGCATGGATCAGATCTCTCCCTGTTACAAAAGGCCGCGCTGTGTGGATGGGAGCAGAAGAGGGAGGGCAGGTGGCACGGGAGAAGAGGGGCGGCGGCCGGCGGCGGCAGGCTGGCATGGAATCTGCTAGGCGAGAGAAGGGGTCGCGTGTCCGGCCCCAATGGAGGGTCAGCTACATGGATGGTCCGGTCCAGAAAGATAATCGGGCCCCTGTCAGGATCCAGATTGAGTACGGGGGCGGGGGCCCCTTCTTCTCGGCCCAGTCCCTGAACCTCAGCCGAGGGGGAGTCTTCCTTCAGACCGAGTTCCTCCTCCCGCCCGGCCGCGCCGTCCAGTTGATCTTCAACATCCCGGCCAAGCCCCGCCTCTCGGTCCTGGGTCGGGTTATCTGGACACGGGGCCCCGGGGACCCGCGGGGGCCGGCCGGCATTGGCATCCAGTTCGAGACGGTCGCCGCGGAGGCGCTCCGGGTGATCGAGGAGTTGCTCCAGAACCACAACAGGACCAACGCGCCCTCTCCCTCTTAGTTCAGGGCACCACCTGGATCTTCCCCGCCGGCCCCGCCGTCACCTCCCCAATCCGCGCCGCCGCCAGCACCCCCTTGGTCTCGCTGAGGCGCCGGAGCATTTCCTTGCTCTTCGCCTTGCCCACGACGATCAGGAGGCCGCCCGAGGTCTGGGCATCGGAGAGGACCAGGCGGACGTCCTCACCCATCCCGGGGGCCCATTCCACGCTGCCCTCCAGCGATTTCAGGTTCCGGTGTGTGCCGCCGGGGCAGATCCCCGCCCGGACCAGCCTCCAGGCCTCAGGGAGGACCGGGACCGCCTCCAGGGAGATCGTGGCTCCCACCCCGCTCGCTGCTGCGACCTCGCGCAGGTGACCCAGCAGCCCGAAGCCGGTGACGTCGGTGCAGGCGTGGACACCCCCGACCGCCTCCATCACCTCGGCGGCGTAGCGGTTCAGAGTGCTCATCGTGGCCACCGCCTGGTCCACCGTCTCGGCCGCCACCTTCTGGCGCTTGATCCCGGTGGTGATGATCCCCATCCCCAGCGGCTTCGTCAGGATGAGATCGTCCCCCACCCGGGCCCCGGCGTTCGTCAGGACCTTCTCCGGGTGGACGATCCCCGTCACCACCAGCCCGTACTTGGGTTCGGGGTCGTCAATGCTGTGGCCGCCGACGATGGGCGCCCCGGCCTCAGCCGCCTTGTCCGCCCCTCCCTTCAGGATCGCCTCCAGGACCGAGAGGGGGAGGGTGCCGGTGGGGAAGCCCACCACGTTCAGGGCGAAGAGGGGGCGGGCTCCCATGGCGTAGATGTCGCTCAGGGAGTTGGCCGCCGCCACCGCCCCGCAGGCGTAGGGGTCGTCCACGACGGGGGTGATGTAGTCCACCGTCTGGACGATGGCCAGCTCGGGCGTCAGGCGGTAGACCGCCGCGTCGTCCGAGGTCTCGGGCCCCACGAGGACATTGGGGTCGGTGATCTTGGGTAGCCGGCCCAGGACCTGGGCCAGGTCCGACGGACTGATCTTGCAGGCTCACCCCGCCCCGTGGGAGAGGCTGGTGAGCCGGACGGGCTCTTCGGTGCGCATTCCCTGTCTCCTCAAAGGGGAACTACGGGAGAGGCCCGGTCTGCCTATTGGATGCGCGCTCAGCGGCGCCGTTTCTCCTGGAGGGCCCGGTCCGCGGCCTCGACCTTCTCCGCCATGGCCCGGCGGGCACCCTCCAGCCGACTCCGAAGGAGGGGGTCCGAGGTGGCCAGGATGGCCAGGGCGAGCAGCGCCGCGTTCCGGGCCCCCGCCATGCCCACCGCCACGGTCGCCACGGGGACCCCGGCCGGCATCTGGGCCGTCGCGAGGAGGGCGTCGAGGCCCTGCAAGGGGGAGGAGTCGAGGGGGACGCCGATGACCGGAAGGACGGTCCCGGCCGCCAGGACGCCGGCCAGGTGGGCCGCGCCACCGGCCCCGGCGATGAGGACCTTGAGCCCGCGTCCCGCCGCTTCGCGGGCGTAGGCGGCGGCCCGGTCCGGAGTGCGGTGGGCGGAGCAGATCCGGACCTCGTGGGGGATCCCGTACTCCTCCAGGACCTTGGCCGCCTCCTCCATCACGGCGAGGTCCGACTCGCTCCCCATCAGGATCCCGACTAGCGGTGGTGCTCCGGCCACAGGCCGCCCTCCTAGCGGGGGTACCGCAGGGCCTTCGCCCCGATGTCGGTCCGGAAGTGGACCCCCTCCCAGGAGATCCTCCGGACCGCCTCGTAGGTTCGCGCGATGGCCTCCCGCACGTCCCGGCCCCGCCCGGTGACCCCCAGGACCCGGCCCCCGTCGGTGAGGAGGTGGGCTCCCCGTCGGGCCGTCCCGGCATGGAAGATCACGACCCCCTCCACCTTCGCCGCCTCCTCGAGACCCTGGATAGCCTTCCCCTTCTGGTAGGTCCCCGGGTAGCCGCCCGAGGCCATCACCACGCAGACGGCCGCATCTTCCTTCCACTGGAGGGTGACCTCGTGCAGGCGGCCGTCGAGGACCGCCTCCAGCACCGGCACCAGGTCGTTGTCCATCCGGAGGAGCAGGGGCTGGGCCTCAGGGTCGCCGAAGCGTGCGTTGAACTCCAGGACCTTCGCCTCCCCGTCTTTGATCATGACACCGGCGTAGAGCACGCCCCGGTAGGGCCGGCCCTCGGCCGCCATCGCCCGGACGGTCGGGACCATGACCCGGTCCATGATCTGGCGATGGAGGGCCGCGCTCACCACGGGGGCGGGGGAGTAGGCCCCCATCCCCCCGGTGTTGGGCCCCTCGTCATTGTCGTAGATGGGCTTGTGGTCCTGGGCCGAGGCGAGCGGTAGAACCGTCTTTCCGTCGGTGAAGGCCAGGAAGGACGCCTCCTCCCCCTCGAGGCACTCCTCCACGACGACCCGGTCTCCCGCCTCCCCGAAGGCCCGCTGCTCCATGATCAAGCGGACGGCGGCCGCGGCGTCCGCCAGCGTCCGGCAGACCAGGGCCCCCTTCCCCGCGGCGAGCCCGTCCGCCTTGACCACGATGGGGGCGCCCCGCTCCCGGACATAGGCGAGGGCGGCGTCCGGCTCGCTGAACTCCCGGTAGGCGGCCGTGGGGATCCCGTACTTGAGCATCAATGCCTTGGCAAAGGCCTTGCTTCCCTCGATCTGCGCGGCGGCCTGGGAGGCGCCGAAGGCCCGGAGACCCCGACGCTGAAACTCGTCCACCAGGCCTAAGGTGAGGGGGACCTCGGGCCCGACCACCGTGAGGTCAATCTTCTCCTTCTCGGCGAAGATGGCCAGGGCCACGACGTCCGTGGCCGGGACCGGGACGCACTCGGCCTGCTCTGCGATGCCGGCGTTGCCGGGAGCGGCATAGAGCCGGTGGACGCGGGGACTCTGGGCCAGTTTCCAGACGAGGGAGTGCTCCCGGCCCCCCGAGCCGACCACCAGGATCTTCATGGCCGTTCCCCCCCTTCCCCTAGTGGCGGAAGTGTCGCATCCCCGTGAAGACCATCGCCATCCCGTGCTCGTCGGCCGCCTGGATGACCTCGGCATCCCGGACGGAGCCGCCCGGCTGGATGACCGCCGTGGCCCCCGCCTGCGCAGCCGCGTCCAGGCCGTCCCGGAAGGGGAAGAAGGCGTCGGAGGCGACGACGCTCCCGTTGGTCGGGAGGCAGGCCTTCATCAGGGCGAGGCGACAGGAGTCCACCCGGCTCATCTGCCCGGCCCCCACCCCCACCGTGGCGCCGTCGCGGGCGAAGACGATGGCGTTCGACTTCACGTGCTTGGCCACGAGCCAGGCGAAGCGCAGGTCGACCATCTCCTGGGTGGTGGGGGCACGCCGGGTCACGACCTTGAGCGCCTCCTCCCGGAGGGTTTCCCGGTCGGCGTCCTGGACCAGCAGGCCCCAGCCCACGCTGCGGAACTCCTGGGGCGCCGCCTCCCCTTCCGGCACCTCTAAGAGGCGGAGGTTCTTGCGCCCCTTGAGCGCGGCCAGGGCGCCCTCGGTATAGCTGGGCGCGACCACGACCTCCACGAAGGTCTGGGCGATCTCGGTGGCCGTGGGCTCCTCGAGCGGCCGGTTGAAGCCCGGGATCCCGCCGTAGGCGGAGACGGGGTCGGTGTCCCGGGCCCGGCGGTAGGCCTCGAGTTGGGACGGCCGGAGGGCGGCGCCGCAGGGGTTCGTGTGCTTGACGACCACACATCCGGCTCCCGGCAGATCCTGGACGGCGGCCCACGCGGCGTGGCAGTCCAGGAGGTTGTTGTAGGAGAGTTCCTTGCCCTGGAGCTGCCGGGCCTGTCCCGGACCCGGAAGCCCCGGCACCCGGTAGAAGGCGCCCGCCTGGTGCGGGTTTTCGCCGTACCGGAGGTCCTGGACCTTCTCCGCGGCCAGCGCCAGGACCGATGGGAAGGGGGAAGTCTCCTCCCGGCCCAGGTGGCCGGCGATGGCGGCATCGTAGAGAGCGGTGTGCCGGAAGGCCTCGGCGGCCAGCGCCGCCCGGGTCGAGTCGGACAGGCTCCCGCCGCTCGCTTTCAGTTCTGCGAGGACGGCGGGGTAGCGCTCCGGGTTCACGACGACGGCGACGGCCGGGTGATTCTTGGCTGCCGACCGGATGAGGGCGGGGCCGCCGATGTCAATCTGCTCCAGCGCCTCCGCGGCGGTGACGCTCGGACGGGCCACTGTCTCGCGGAACGGGTACAGGTTCACGCAGACCAGGTCAATGGGGACAATGCCGGCCGCCTCGAGCTCTCGCTGGTGCTCCGGCAAATCGCGGCGGGCCAGGATGGCCCCGTGGATCGCAGGGTGGAGGGTCTTGACCCGACCATCCAGCATCTCGGGGGTCCCCGTGACCTCGCTGACTTCGGTCACCGGCACCCCCGCTTCGCGGAGCGCCCGCGCCGTCCCGCCGGTGGAGAGGACCGTGACCCCCAGGGTGGCCAGGGCCCGGGCGAAATCGGCCAGGCCCCGCTTGTCGGAGACACTCAGGAGCGCCCGACAGATTCTCACCGGGTCTCCCATGGTCAGGGGTTGAACCCGCCGAAGTCCGGCGGCGCCCCGCCCTCAGGGGCGGGCGCGCAGAGGACTCGCCGGCCCCGGACCTGGAGGCGCCCTTCCGCGAAGAGCTGGATCGCCCGCGCATATATGTGATGCTCGTGGCGCAGGATGCGGGCGGACAGGGTCTCCTCCGTGTCGTCGTCCAGGACCGGGGCGACCGCCTGGATGATGATGGGGCCGGTGTCGGTCCCCTCGTCCACGAAGTGGACGGTGCAGCCGCTGAACTTCACCCCGTGCTGGAGGGCCTTCCGCTGGACGTGCAACCCCGGAAAGGCCGGGAGGAGGGCGGGGTGGATATTCATGATCCGGTGCCGGTAGTGGGCCACGAAGGCGGGGGTCAGGAGCCGCATGAACCCGGCCAGGCAGACGAGGTCCACCCGGTACTGCTCCAGGTGGCCGATGAGCGCCTTGTCGTAGGCCTCCCGGGTGGAATGGCCTTGCGGGTCCTCGAAGAGCGCCGCGATGTTGCGACGGCGCGCGCGCTCCAGGGCGTAGGCGTCGGCCACGTCCGAGAGGACCACCACCACCTCGGCGCTCAGGCGGCCGGCGGCGCTGGCGTCCAGGATCGCCTGGAGGTTGGACCCGCGCCCCGAGACCAGGACTCCCAGGAGCAGGCGTCGGGCCACGGTCATGCCTGCGCCCCCCGGCGGTGGAGGACCTCCACTCCTCGCTCTCCGGCCACGATGCGGCCGATGCGAGCGGGCGCCTCCCCGGCCTCTGCCAGCAGGCCGAGCGCCCGCTCTGCATCCGCTTCCGCCAGGACCAGGACGAAGCCGAGGCCCAGGTTGAAGACCCGCAGCATCTCCTCGGCGGGCACCGCCCCGGCCCGCTCGATCAGGCCAAAGATGGGCGGCTCCCGCCAGGATGAGGCGTCCAGGAGCGCGCGGCGCCCGACGGGCAGGACGCGGGGGAGGTTGCCCACCAGGCCCCCTCCCGTGATGTGGGCCATCGCCTTCACGGGGACCGCCTCAAGCAGGCGCCGGATGGCGCGGACGTAGATTCGGGTCGGCGTCAGCAGTTCCTCGGCGAGCGGTCGCACCACGGGCGGGAGGATGGCGTCGAGGGCGTAGCCGGCCCGCGTGAGCAGCGCCCGGCGGGCCAGGCTGAACCCGTTGCTGTGCAGGCCGCTGCTCGCAAGACCCAGGACCACGTCCCCGGGAACGACCGTTTGCCCATCCACGATCCGCTCCCGCTCCACCACCCCCACCAGGAAGCCAGCGAGGTCGTACTCGCCGGCCGCGTAGCAATCGGGCATCTCGGCCGTCTCCCCCCCCAGGAGGGCGCACCCTGCCTCGCAGCACCCCTCCGCGACCCCGGCCAGGATTTCCTCGGCGACGGCCGGCTCCAGGCGCCCGGTGGCGAGGTAGTCCAGGAAGAAGAGGGGCTCGGCTCCGCAGACCAGGACATCGTTGGCCGACATCGCGACGAGATCGATGCCGATGGTCCGGTGCCGGCCGACCTGCTGGGCGATCTTGAGTTTCGTGCCGACCCCGTCGGTGGAAGCGACCAGGACCGGGTCCCGGTACCGGGAGGGGAGGGCGAACAGGCCGGCGAAGCCGCCGATGTCGGCCAGGACCTCGGGGCGCCGGGTTTTCGCGGCGAGTCGCGTGATCCGCTGGACGAACGCCTCGGCCCCGGCGAGATCCACACCCGCCTGCTTGTAGGTGAGGGGCTTCATCGGCGTCGGGTCAGGCCAGCGTGGCACCGGGTGGTTCCGCTTCGCCGAAGACCTCGGCCGTGAAGGTGTGGAGATCGGCCCCCTGCCGCCAGGCATCCGCGGCAAGGTGGGCCTTCCGGCAGGCTGAGTCCAGGAAGGTCTCCCGGTCCCACCCCTGCTCGGCAGCCACCTGGGGGAGGAGAACCCCCCGTTGCTGACCCGCCTTCACGCAGAGCCCGTGGACCCCGAGGATCAACTGCGCCACGTCCTCCAGGGGCTGAAGGGGGGAGAGGATCGAGACCTCGATGGTGAGCCGGCTCAACTCAGCGGGGGAGACGGGGGGAAAGCGGGGGTCGGAGAGAGCAGCGGAAACGGCGCAGTGCGCTACGGTGGCTGGCAGGGGCTTCGTGGGCTCCAGGGACCCGACACAGCCGCGCAGGTCACCCTCCGAGCGGAGGGTCACGAAGGCTGCTCGTGGCTCTTGCAGCGATGGCGGGGCCTCCGGGAGCCCGTCCGGGCCCCTCCCCAGCAGGTGCTCTTCCAGGGCTTGCCGGGCAATCCTGAGGAGCGCCGCCCGCTCATCCAGCGTCAACGGCCGCATGGCCCTCCCCGCCCCGCCTGCGGCCCCGGAGGCCCGGGGGGCCGGTGCTGGCCGCAGTATACGGAGCGCTGCGGAGGGCTGTCAATTGGAAAGGCCGACGGTGTCGCGAGAGGAGGGGGTGAAGAAGGCCGTGACGAGGAGGCCAAAATGGGACGCCGGAGCGGGATCAATGTGCTGGGTGTTGACCGCTGTCAGGAAGCGTTCTAGGCCTTTAGACCTTCAGAGGGCCACCTGCAGGGAGGGCCGTTTGCTGGGATGTCGCTGAGGCTAAGCAAAAAGCCACTTGACAGGTGGGAAGTTGGGGTGGTAATTGTTGACTAAGCCAATAGGGAAAGTCGAGTTGAGGGTATTTCGCCTTGCCCACAAGGCGAGGGAGATGGTCATGCGCGTTTCGGCGAAAGGGGATTACGCCACCCGGGCCATGCAGGAACTGGCCATGAACTATAACCGGGGCCCCCTCTCGATCGAGGCCATCGCCGAGCGCCGACACATCCCCGCCCGCTACCTGGAGCAACTCCTCCTGATCCTGAAGCGGGCCGGCTTGCTGGAGAGCAAGCGGGGAGTGAAGGGCGGCTACTCCCTGGCCAAGCCGCCGAACCGGATCACGGTCGGGGAGATCATCCGCCTGATGGACGGCTCCCCGGCCCCGATCTTCTGCGTGGACCCCACCAGCCACGACAAGTGCCCGGTGGAGCCGATCTGCGGCTTCCAGAGCGTCTGGGACGAGGTTCACCAGGCCATCACCAACATCATTGACAAGACGACGCTCGAGGACATCTGCCACCGCGCCATGCTGAAGATCGAGCCGGGCGCGGTCAGCTATCGGATCTAGCCTGGACCGAGGGGGGAGACGCATGGCCCGGGTTGCCCGAAACGCGCTGGACCTCATCGGCGGGACCCCCCTGGTGGCCTTGCCCCGGCTGAGCCCCCGGGGCGGGGCGCGGATCCTCGGGAAGCTGGAGTCGGTCAACCCCGGGGGGAGCGTGAAGGACCGGATCGCTCTCGCCATGGTGGAGGTGGCGGAGCGGGACGGGCTTCTCAAGCCCGGTGCGACGATCGTGGAGCCCACCTCGGGCAACACCGGGATCGGCTTGGCCCTGGTCTGCGCCGTGAAGGGGTACCAGCTCATCCTCACGATGCCGGACGACATGAGCGTGGAGCGGCGGACCCTCCTGGCCCGTTTCGGGGCTGAGGTGATCCTGACGCCGGCCATCGAGGGGATGACGGGGGCGGTCTATGCCGCGGAGGAGCTCTGCCGCGAGCATCCGGACTACTTCATGCCCCAGCAGTTTGAGAACCCCGCCAACCCCGAGATCCACCGCCAGACCACGGCCCGGGAGATCTTGGAGGCCACCGCGGGCGACCTGCACGCCTTCGTAGCCGGGGTGGGGACCGGAGGGACCATCACGGGGGTGGGGGAGGTCCTGAAGCGGGAGGTCCCGGGTGTCCGGGTGGTGGCCGTGGAGCCGGCCCGGTCCCCGGTCCTTCAAGGGGGGAAAGCCCGCCCCCACGCCATCCAGGGGATCGGAGCCTCCTTCGTCCCGGGGGTCCTGAACCTCGCGGTCCTGGACGAGATCATCGCGGTGAGCGACGACGATGCCCTGAAGATGGCGGGGCGCCTGACCCGGGAGGAAGGGTTGCTGCTGGGGGTCTCGGCGGGGGCCAATGTCTTCGCCTCCGTGAAGGTGGCCCGGGAGTTGGGCGCCGGCAAGGTGGTGGTCACGGTGCTCCCCGACACCGGCGAGCGCTACCTGAGCGTGCCCCTGTGAGGGGCGGCGAGGCCGCGGACAGGTTCGAGAGGAGCAGGGACGCATGGCCGTGACGGTGTACATCCCCACCCCGTTCCGGAAACTGACGGGGAACATCGCGCGGGTGGAGGCGGAGGCGGCCGATCTGGCCGGCCTCCTCGCGGTCCTGGACGATCGCTTCCCCGGCCTCCGGGAGCGGGTGCTGGACGAGCGGGGAGCCATCCACAGGCACGTGAACGTCTACGTCAACGACCGGGCGGTGGAGGAGCTGGGCGGGCCCCGGACCCCTCTGCGGGATGGGGACGAGGTGGCCCTGATCCCGGCCATCGCCGGCGGTGCCCTTCCCTTCAGTGAGGAGCAGATCCGGCGGTACAGCCGCCACATCCTCCTGCCGGAGGTGGGCGGGAGGGGGCAGCGGAGGCTCTTGAACAGCAGCGTCCTCCTGGTGGGGGCGGGGGGGCTGGGCTCCCCGGCTGGCCTGTACCTGGCGGCCGCCGGGGTGGGGCGGATCGGGATCGTGGACTTCGACCGGGTGGATCTGAGCAACCTGCAGCGGCAGCTCCTCCACCGGACGAAGGACGTGGGGCGGCTCAAGGTGGAGTCGGCGGCCGACACCATTGCCGAGATCAATCCGGACGTGAAGGTGGAAGCCCATCCGGTCCAGCTCTCCAGCGCGAACGTGAAGGAGATCCTCCAGGCCTATGACGTGGTGGTGAACGGCTGCGACAACTTCCCGACCCGCTACCTACTGAACGACGCCTGCGTTTTTCTCAAGAAGCCCCTGGTGGACGGGAGCCTCTTCCGCTTCGAAGGGCAGGCCGCGGTCTTCCTCCCCGGCCAGGGGTGCTATCGGTGCCTCTACCCCTCGCCGCCGCCGCCGGGGCTCGTCCCCTCCTGCCAGGAGGCCGGGATCCTGGGGGTCCTGTGCGGGATCATCGGGAGCATCCAGGGGATCGAGGCCATCAAGGTCCTGCTCGGGATCGGGGAGTCGCTGGTGGGGCGCTTGCTCTTCTTTGACGCCATGACCATGGAGTTCCGCCAGGTCCGGTTCCGCCGGGACCCGGCCTGCCCGGCCTGCGGGGATCGGCCGACCATCACGGACCTGATCGACTACCACGCCTTCTGCGGGCTCCCCGCCGGGGAGAAGGTGAGCTAGTGCCGGGCCAACGAATTGCCCCGAGGATTGCCGCCGAGCCGCGGGTGGCGCCGGGCGCGGCCCCCGAGCGGCCGGGCGGAGTGGGACCTCCTCGGCCTCCTTCCGCAATTCCGCGAAGTGCGGAAG
>JBOHQK010000027.1:0-3002 GCA_050732195.1 Methylomirabilales bacterium (SeqCode) | reverse complement strand
CTTGAGGACTGTCGGAATCAACTCGCCGAGGTGGTGGAGGAGTGGGTGCTGGTGCGCGTGGCAAAGGGTCTCGCGGTCCCGCCACTCGGGAAAATCGGGGTCAGAGTGAAGAAAGCGGGCTGATGCCGGCCTGCTGGCTTCTTCCTGTCTCCGGGGCTACAATGGGAACCGACGGCTTCGCCCGATGGTTGAGCCCAGTGGCGACGAAGCGACAGAGCCTCAGGAGGTTGTTGGTGCGGTCGTTCCGCCGGGCGAACCGGCCCCGCAAGTGCCAGCTCCCCCGGGCGTTGGGGTAGCGATTGGTTTTGAAGCCGATCCCGTTCCTCCACCGCTGCTTGATCGGAGAAGATGCGTGTTACGAAATGGAGGTGACGCATGCAGGCCGTCAAGATTCAGGCCGACGGGTCCATTAAACTTCCGAAAGAGATTTTGCGGCTGTTTCCGAGCGCGAGCGAGCTGGCGGTGTGGACTGAGGGAGACATGATCGTCCTCAAACGCCTGAGATCGCTCAAGCCTTCCCAGATCGCCGAGCGGGCGCCTGAAAAGGAAATGCCCATCGAGGAGATTGCCGCCGAAGTACACCGGATGCGCCGGGAGAAGCGGAGCCGGCGTGGCTGAGGTCCGGGTGGTGCTGGATGTGAACGTCTGCATTTCCGGGCCCTGAAGACTGGGACTCCGAACCGGCTCATTCGAGCAGCCGAGACCGGCGATTTCACGCCCGTGATGACTCCCGCGATCATAGAGGAAGTGCGCGACGCGCTGGCCCGGCCGAGGTTTGCAGCGAGGATCACGGCCTTGAACACCTCGGTGGGAGAACTGATAGAGTCGCTGCTGAGCGTCGTTGAGGTGATTCAGGAACCCAGGGTTGAAGCCGTGATTCCGCAGGATCCGGACGATGACAAAATCTTGGGGTGCGCTGTGGCCTCCGGAGCGCGCTGGATCGTCTCAGGGGACGCCCATTTGTTGGGCGTGAAGCGATATAGAGGCATTTCGATTCTCACGCCGAAACAGTTTTGGGACGTATGGGCAAAGAGGTCGAAGTGACCGGCCGCTGGCTGAAAGCCTCTGTCGCTTGGGACTCAACTGTGCTGCCCGATGGTTGAGTCCACTGGGGGCGCTGTTTAACCCCGGGAGGGAAGCCGATGCAGCCGAGTTGGATTGCAAGCGGAGGGGCGGCCACACTCCTGGCCCTCGCGGCCTGCGGGACGCTGCCGCCGAGCCCGGTCGCTACCGAAACCTTCCAGAAGCGGGAGCAGGCCCTGCACATTGCCCTGTTCTGGAACTGCCAGCCGGTGGAGGCGGGGGGCCTTCTCATCGAGGGGGTCGTTGAGGATACGTACCACGCGCTGCCCATCCTGGACCTGCGTTTCGCCGCGACCGCCTACGATAAGGATGGCCGCCGCCTGATCCACGCGGTCGGGTTCCCCGACGGGCTGCGCATCGGCTACGAGGGCTGGGCGCGGTTCCGGATCCTCGTGCCCCGCGGGCAGGCCGCCGCCCGGGTGGACCTGGGCTACGAGTACCGTCTGCCGTCGGGGGATGGCCGTGACCGGCCCCTCACGTTCCACCGACCCCCCCTCTTCCGGCTCGCCGCCACCGAAGAGTACTTCGCTACGATCCTCAACGCCTGCCCGCGCTGACCCTTCGGCCCCCCTCAGGACTCACCGCCCGCCGCTCCACGCGTATGCCGCGCGACCGCCCGGAGTCCAAGGGTAGAAGCCGATCGGGCGCGTGTCGTGATGCACCTGCGGGTCGGCCCCAGCCTGCCAGGAGGCTCAAGCGTGCGCCGCTAGCCTGCTGCCCGTGTGGCGGAGGGCCGTCGGCTCCCCAGCCCCAGCGCGAGGAGCCCTGCTGCGAGCCCCCAGACCCCGGGGTGCAGGCCGAGGAGCCAGGCGGCGGGGAGGACCCACTGGCCGAGGGCGAGGACGGCGACCCCCGCCAGGACGCTCCCGATGGCCCCTTCACGCGTTGCCCACGGCCAGAAGAGGGCGCCCAGGTAGGCGGGGGCGAGCTGGAGGGTGCCGGCGAAGGAGAGGAGGGAGAGCTGGATGATGAGGGGGACGGGGCGCAGGGCGATGAGGAAGGCCCCCAGCATGCAGGCCGCCATAGCGACGCGGGCCACCCGCAGGAGGCGCGCCTCGTCCCGCTCCCCCGTCAGGGGGGCATAGCCGTCCTTGGCCAGGAGGGAGCCGAGGACGAGGACCTGGGAGTCCACCGTGGACATGGCGGCGGCCACGACCGCGCAGACCACCAGGCCGGCCAGGGGAGGGGCCAGGGTCCGGCTCACAATCGAGGAGAGGATGAGGTCGCCCGAGGCGAGGCCCGGGAAGAGGGCCGCGCCGCCTAGTCCCAGCAGCAGGGCCGGGATGACGATCAGGGTGGCGAAGGTGGCGCTGGCCACGGTCATCCGCCGCAGCGTCCCCTCGGAGCGCGCCACGAAGAACCGGACGGCGAGCTGGGGCTGGGTGAGGGGCATCCCCACGATCAGGATGAAGAGCGAGATCAACGTGGCGTGGGTGAAGTAGCCCCGGGGGCCGGGGATGGAGAGGAGGGCGGGCTGGTGCTCCGCCACCGCCTGGAAAAGGGCGCCGACGCTGCCCCACTCCCGGGCCACGAAGAGGGCGGCCGTCAGGTAGAAGACGAGGAAGAAGAGGCTCCCCTGCAGGGCGTCGGTCCAGGCCACGGCCCGCATCCCGCCGAGCTCCGAGTAGAGGACCGTGACGGCCAGGAGGAGGAGCGTCCCCGCGAGGTAGGGGACGGCGCCGCCGGTGGCCCCCTCCAGGAGGCGCCCCACCCCGATCATCTGGATGGCCAGGTAGGGGAGGAGGAATAGGACGCTCACGGCCACGGCGAGGAGCCCGAGAGCCGGGCTTTTGTAGTGGACGGCCAGGAGTTCCACGGGGGTCACCAGGTTCCGCTCCCGGCTGAGGCGCCACAGTCGCCGTCCGATGACGTAGAAGAAGACCCCCATGAAGGTGTCGGCGAACGCGATGAAGGGCCAG
>JBOHQK010000026.1:0-7174 GCA_050732195.1 Methylomirabilales bacterium (SeqCode) | reverse complement strand
GCGCTGAGCCCGCTGCTTGCCGCCCGGGGGATCGTCGTGAAGCTGGACCGATTTGAGCGGCTCACCGGAAACTACACCATCGCCGCCGGGGTCCTCCGGACGAGCGACCTCCTCATGGTCCAGGGGGAGAACCAGGTGGCGGCCTCTGGCAGGTACGGCCTGGTGGACCGGAGCCTCGACTTCGACGTGGTGGCGCGCACGCCCCGGGGGACCATAGACGCGAAGGTCCTCGGGACCGCCGACAAGCCGCGGGTCCTGCCCGGGGCGGGGGCAATCCAGAAGAAGCTTGGCCGGGAGCTGGAGAAGCGCCTGGGCCCCGGGGGAGCCGCGCCGCTCCAGGAACTGTTCCAGCAACTCCTGAAGCCATGAGGGGGCGCCGGGAGGGATCGGTCGTGCGGGGTGCGCTCCACATCGCCATGCTGACCCCGTCCTATCTGCCACGGATGCGGGGGAACACCATCACCGTGGACCGGATCCGGGGAGGCCTCGAGAGGCGGGGGCACCGGGTACAGGTCCTCCCGCTGGAGGAGGTGGCCGAGCCCGCCGCCCTGGCCGATGCCCTGGCGGTCCATCCCCCGGACCTCCTGCACGCCTTCCACGCCTTCGCGGCGGGTCCGCTCGCGGTGGAGCAGGCGGCGGCCCTGCGCGTCCCGGCCGTGGTCTCGGTCACCGGCACCGACCTGAACCACGATCTCTTCGATCCGGCCCGACGGGAGCGGGTCGCCACCGCGTTGCGCGGGGCGGACGGGGTCGTGGTCTTCCACGAAACCATGCGCGACACCCTCGCGCGGGAGCTCCCCGAGGTCGGGGGCAAGGTCCGGGTGATCCGCCAGGCGGTCCGGTGCGGCGAGGCCCCCTCCGACTTCCGGCGGCGCCTCGGGATCGGCCCGGAGGACGTGGTCTTTTGCCTGCCGGCCGGAATCCGCCGGGTCAAGAACCTGGCCTTCTGCCTGCCACCCCTGACGGCCCTTCACGCGCGCGACCCCCGGGTGAAGGTGGTCTACGCCGGCCCCATCCTGGAGGCGGAGGAGGGGGAGCGCCTGCTGGCCCAGATCCGAGCGCGGGACTGGGTCACCTACGTGGGGGAGGTCTCCCACGAGGAGATCTGCGGGATGTTGAAGGGGGTGGAGGTGGTGGTGAACTCTTCTCTCTCGGAGGGGGGGATGTCCAACGCTCTCCTGGAGGCCATGAGCCGCGGCGTGGCGGTCCTGGCCGCCGACATCCCCGGCAATCGCTCCCTGGTGGTGGACGGAGGGGACGGCCTCCTGTTTAAGGACGAGGCGGACTTCGCCGCCAAGGCGGAGCGGCTTCTCACCGACCCCGGCCTCCGGCGCCGGCTCGGGGAGGCAGCCCGGGCCAAGGTCGCTCGGGAGTTCACCCTGGAGCAGGAGATCAACGGCTACGAGGGGCTCTACGCGGACCTCCTGCGGGGCTGAGGAATGGATATCCACGCCCTGGAGGTCTTCTGCCGGATCCTGGAGACGCGCTCCTTCTCGCGGGCGGCGAAGGCCGTCTCCCTGACCCAGCCCACCGTGAGCGGGCACATCAAGCACCTGGAGGAGGAGGTGGGCACGCGCCTCTTCGACCGGCTGGGGAAGGAGGTGCGCCCCACCAAGGCCGGCGAGATCCTCTACCGGTACGCCACCGAGATCCTCCGGCTCCGGACAGCCGCCCTGCAGGCCCTGGACGAGCACAAGGGCCGCCTTCGGGGGAGCCTCCTCGTCGGGGGGAGCAACATCCCGGGCGAGTACATCCTCCCGGCCCTCCTCGCCCGCTTCAAGGCCCGCTACCCCGAGATCGCCCTCAGCCTGCGCGTCGGGAGCTCCCGGGAGGTGGTGGCGGCGGTGGCGGAGGGGGAGTACGAGGTGGGGATGGTCGGGGCCCGCTTCGAGGACCCCAAGCTGGAGTACGTTCGGTTCGCGGGGGACGAGGTCGTCCTGGCAGTTCCGGCCAGCCACCCGTGGGCCTCGCGGCGCCGGGTGAGCCTGGCGGACGTGGCGAAGGGACCGCTGATCCTCCGGGAGCCCGGCTCGGGCACCCGCAAGGCGATGGAGGAGGCCTTCGCCCGGGCGGGCATCGAGCCGCCCGAGGGAGCCGTGGTCGCCGAGCTGGGGAGCAATGAGGCGGTCCGGCAGGCCGTCCGGGGCGGGGCGGGGTGCTCCTTCATCTCCCGCCGGGCCATCGAGGGGGAGCTGAAGCAGGGAATGCTCGCCACCGTGCCCGTCGAGGGACTGAAGCTGACGCGCGACTTCTACATGGTCACCCACCGGCGGCGCTCCCGCTCTCCTGCCGGCGAGGCCTTCCGGAAGTTCCTCCTGGAGCAGGCGAAGGCCTGAACCTTTCGGCCAACCGGCCGGGTCTCTCCCATTGGTAAAATCAATTTGACTCATAGGGATTCTAGGGGCTAGCCTACCCGCCGGGGCGAATGCCTGGGCTGTGCGGAGGTCAACCTGACCCGGCCTCCGATTTTTTTGGCGCCATCAATAGATAGAAGCAATAGACTGCATAGATTTCCCCCAACGATCGTCTCAGCAGCGGCCTGCGCAGCGCACCCGAAAGGCCCGGAAGGGCATCAAGAAACAAGAGAGACGACTCACTTCAACGGGGCGAGTCCCACCAAAGGAGGCCTCCCCGATGCGCCGTTTCATCCTCCCCCTCGCCTTCCTCCTGCTTTTCCTGGTGCTCCCGGCGGTGGCCGGGCCGCTCGCCGAGCTGAGGGTCTCGGCCATCCCGGATGAGAACCCGCAGGAGCTCCTCCGGATCTACCAGCCCTTCGCCGAGTACCTGGCGCGGGAGCTGAAGATGCCTGTCCGGTTCGTCCCGGTCCTGGACTACGCCGCCACCGTCGAGGCCCTGGCCGCCGAGAAGCTGGAGCTGGTCTGGTACGGCGGGTTCACGTCGGTCCAGGCGGTGCGGCGGACCGGCAATGCCACCCGCCTGGTGATGCGCAGGGAAGATGCGGAGTTCAGGAGCGTCTTCGTCACCCGGCCCGACAGTGGCATCCGACGCCTGGAGGACCTGAAGGGGAAGAGCTTCGCTTTCGGCAGCGTCTCCTCCACCTCAGGACACCTCATGCCCCGCTACTTCCTCCTCCAGAGCGGCATCAACCCCGAGCAGGCCTTCGCCACGTTCGCCTTCAGCGGCGCACACGATGCCACCGCGCTCTGGGTCCAGCAGGCGAAGGTGGACGCCGGCGCCCTGAACTTCCTGGTCTGGGACAAGCTGGTCAGCACCGGCAAGGTGGATCCGGGGAAGATCAAGGTCTTCTGGACGACCCCGCCCTACGTGGACTACGTCTGGACGGTCCGGGGGGGCGTGGACGCCGGCCTGAGGGAGCGGATCGCCAGCGCATTCCTCAAGCTGAGCTACGACAACCCGGAGCACCGGCGGCTCCTGGACCTTCACCGGACGAAGGGCTACATCCCGGCCCGGGACGAAGACTGGAAGGGGATCGAGGAAGCGGCGGTGGCTGCGGGCCTCCTGAAGTAGGCCGCAGGAAGAAGGGATGTACCGGGCGGAGGGGCTCACCAGGGTCTTCCCGGACGGCACCAGGGCCGTCGATCGGGTGGACCTGAAGATCGGTGCCGGCGAGCGGGTGGCCTTCATCGGCCCGAGCGGGGCGGGGAAGACCACTCTCTTTCGGATGCTCAACTGCACCCTCAAACCCACGGCCGGGCGGCTCTGGATCGACGGAGAAGATGCGGGGCACCTGCACGGGGCGGCCCTCCGGGCGGCTCGCCGAAAGATCGGGACCATCTACCAGCAGCACAATCTGGTCCCGCGGCTGCACGTGGTCCACAACGTCCTGGCCGGGCTCCTGGGGACCTGGTCCACGCCCAAGGCTCTCCTCTCGCTCCTGCGCCCGGCGGAGGTGGAGACCGCCCACCGAGTCCTCCAGCAGGTGGGGATCCCGGAGAAGCTGTACGCCCGGACCGACGAGCTCTCCGGGGGGCAGCAGCAGCGGGTGGCCATCGCCCGGGTCCTCCTGCAAGACCCCGACGTCATTCTGGCAGACGAGCCGGTTTCCTCGGTGGACCCGATGCTGGCGGTGGGCATCGTGCACCTGCTCACCGACATCAGCCGGGCCACGGGCAAGACCCTGGTGGTGAATCTGCACAGCGTGGACCTGGCGCTGGCCTGCTTCCCCCGGATCATCGGCCTCAGGGACGGGAGGGTCCTCTTCGACCTGGCGCCGGAGGCGGTGCAGGACAAAACCCTCGCGGCCCTCTACGGGGGTGCGCCCGAGGCCGAGGGCCCTGCCCAGGTGACTCCTGATGCTTCCTTCGACTCCAACTCCAGTTGCCGTCCCCTTCCCAAGGTCTAGGCCATCGAGCTTCGTCCTGGCCTTCGTCCTCCTCATTTGCCTGACGACGGTGGCCTCCTGGTGGGCTGCACGGGTGGACCTGACCGCCCTCCTCTCCCGTGAGGCCCTCGGGAATGTCCTGGCCTTCCTCGCCGGGGGGTTCCCGCCGGCGCTCTCCCCGGAGTTCCTCGGCCTCCTCCTCCGGCCGACCCTGGAGACGGTCCAGATCTCCCTGCTGGGGATGGCCGTGGCCCTTCTCATCGGCTTCCCGCTGGGGATCCTGGCGACCGCCTCCCTGGCGCACGCCGGCCCCCTCCACGAACTGGACCTGGGCGGCCGGCCCCTCCGGCGCCTCCTGCGCTTCCTGCCGTACGCGTTCTCCCGGGCCGGCCTGAGTCTCTTCCGGTCGGTCCCGGAACTGGTGTGGGCCCTCGTCTTCGTCCGGGCCGTGGGGCTCGGTCCCTTCCCCGGCGTCCTCGCAATCGGGGTCGGCTACGGGGGAATTCTGGGAAAGGTCTACTCGGAGATCTTCGAGGCCGTGGATCCCCGGCCGCTGGAGGCCCTGCAGGGCACGGGGGCCTCCCGCTGGCGCGTCTTCTGGTACGGGATGGTCCCCCAGGCCTTCCCGCACCTCGTCTCCTACACCCTCTACCGCTGGGAGTGCGCGATCCGGGCCTCGGCCATCCTGGGGTTCGTGGGGGCCGGGGGCATCGGGCAGCAGATCGAGATCTCGATGCGGATGTTCAACTTCCCCGAGGTGGTGACCCTGATCGGGGTCCTCTTCCTCATGGTGGCGGCAACGGACGCCCTGAGCCTGCGCCTCCGCCGGAGGCTCCTGTAGCCATGGCCTGGAAGGCCCCCGCGGCCCACACCGTGCCGGCCCCGCCGCCGGCCGCCCTGACGACTTGGCTCGGATGGGCCGCGCTGGCGGGGGCGCTCCTCTGGAGCTACCACGGGACGGCGGCTGACATCACCGCTGTGCTCGGGCCGGAGGGGCTCGCCCAGATGGCCGCCTACGTCCGGCGCCTCTTCCCTCCCGATCTCTCGGCTCCGCTGCTCCGGGAGGTGGCCACCTCCGCAGCTGAAACCTTCGCCATTTCCTTCCTGGGAACCCTCCTGGCGGTTCTCATCGCGCTCGGCCTGGTCTTCTTCGCCTCGGCAAACCTGGCCTTCGCGGGGTTGCTCTTCGAGATGGAGCGACCAGCCATCCGGGCCGCGCGGTTGCTCCTGTACGGCGCGGCGCGGGGGCTGCTCAACCTCCTGCGCACGATCCCAGAGATCGTCTGGGCCATCCTCTTCGTCTTCATGGTCGGCCTCGGCCCCTTCTCGGGCGTGCTGGCCCTCGGGGTCCACACGGGTGGGGTCCTGGGGAAGCTCTTCGCCGAGGTTCTGGAGAACGTGGATCCGCGGCCCATCGAGGCGCTCCAGGGAACCGGGGCCCGCCGCCTCCAGGTCCTCGCCTACAGCATCCTCCCCCAGGCCCTCCCACACTTCCTTTCCTACACGCTGTACCGGTGGGAGGTGAACATCCGCGTCGCGGCCGTCATGGGATTCGTGGGGGCCGGGGGCCTCGGCCAGCGGATCCACATCGCGATCAGCCTCTTCCTGGAGCACCAGCTCCTGACGCTCGTCCTCGCCATCTACGCGCTGGTCACAGCCGTGGACGCTCTCAGTGCCTTCCTGCGCCGGCGGCTCCTCTAACGTTGCGAGCCGCCCCCTCTTTGACAAGGAGAGGGAGTTCCGCGGCCTGACCGGATAGGGACCGTCATCTGACTGGGCCTTGCAGACGGACAAATTCTGTCATGTGCCAGGGAGGGGGATTGACAAGGGGGGACGGCAGCCAGCCTGCCGCCCGGGTCGCCCCCTACCCTCCGGTCTGTGCCCTTATAACCTCCTGCCGATGCGTCACTTTTAGCCCAGGTCAATGTCGCCAAGTAGGCCAACCTCTGGCACAGTCCATGCTTTATACATCGGGTGACCGCCCCGACCCGGTCGGGCTGTGCCAGGCCGGGATGTGAACCTTGGGGCGAGGAAAGGGGGCGATCCGCATGGTAGAGATCCTGCGGTGCCCTGAGTGCGGGTTCAGAATTCGGGGGTTCCCGGCGCAGTACCTGAATCGGCGGTTGGTCGAGTGTCCCCAGTGCCGGATGCACACCCCCCTCTCCATCGAGGATCGGCTGCGCCTGAAGCGCCTGCTGGTGGAGGCGGGGGAGACGGCCGGCCGCCAGGGTGTGTGGCGCTCGGTAGCCTAGACAGCCCGTCCCACGAGGGGGGACGGCGATGCCGGAGGGAGGAATGGCGGAGTCCCCGGCGGGAAGGGTCCCAATCCAACGCCGGGGCCACGCTCGGTTCCAGGTCTATCTCCCGGCCCGCTGCCACCTGAAGGCCTCCGATGGTCGTCCCGTCGAACTGCTGGGCAAGACCCGAGACCTCAGCGAGTGTGGGACGCTCCTCCTGCTGCCCCGCCTCCTCCTTCCATCCCTCTCCCTCACCGTGGAGCTGGACACGCAGGCCGGCCCCGCCGCCCGGCTGGGGCAGGTGAAGTGGGTCGGTAACTCGGAGCAAACCCCCCTGGGCGGCCTGGTGGTCCCGCACGGGGTGGCCTTCGAGCGGGCGCTCGAGCGGGCCTTCGTGGAGGCGGTGGTCGTCCAGGCGCGGCCCCCGGACCCGCGGGTCCCGATCGAGGTCCAGATGGACTACGAAACGGTCCTGAGCGGCCGCTCCGTCAACCTGAGCCAGAGTGGGGTCTTCGTCCGCACCGCGGAGCCCCTGGCCGTCAACAGGGTCCTGGCCCTCCGGTTCCGGCTGCCCGGCCTCGCAGAGGAATTCCGGGTTCGAGGAAAGGTAGTCTGGAGCAACCCTCGCTCGGGG
>JBOHQK010000025.1:0-9377 GCA_050732195.1 Methylomirabilales bacterium (SeqCode) | reverse complement strand
AGGGTCCGGGCGGCCTCCGCCAGAGCGCGCCGGTTGCCCAGCAGCGCCACCAAGAGGGGACCGAAGAGGAGGGCCACACCCGCCACCAGGTGGAGGCGCAGACCCACCCGGCGGTCATAGCCCAGCATGAGGGCCTGGAGCCAGCCGAAGCGGAGGAAGAGCCCGCTGACGAGCAGGACAAGGGTCGGGAGGGCGACGCTCCAGTGGAAGGCCCGCTCCGTGGCGCTGAACCGGAGGATGACGGGGGGCGGTGTCACCTCACGCGGATTCAAGCCCTCGCCCTCCGAGACGACCGATGGCGGCCCGGCCGTCCCTCGCCCCCGAAGCGATCTGCCGCGCTACGGACGCGGCGGAAGCCTAGCAACGCCCGCCGGGCCTGTCAATCGGCGCCCGCCTTGCGCGGGGGGGGGTGGGTGGCTATACTGGGGGCAGCCGACGCCGGCCCGGCCGCAGGGTGGAACCGCTGAGGGCCCTATGCCCATCATCTACCGGTACAGGAGCAAGGAGTTCACGCCCGAGGAGAGCGGGGTGGTCCGGGAGCACCCCCTCACCATCGTGGTAAACGGCCGCGAGCTGGCCACGATCATGACCACCCCGGTCAAGCTGGATTGCCTGGTGCTGGGGTTCCTCTCCTTCGAGGGGATCATCCGGGGCCTGGAGGACATCACGCACCTGGAGGTCAACCCGGAGGAGGGCCTGGCCGAGGTCCGGCTGCGGGGCACCTTCACCCCGCCGAAGCGCCAGATCTACACCTCCGGCTGCAGCGGCGGCGTCACCTTCTCCAACACCCTCCTGGACCACGCCCCGGTCCTCCTGGAGCGGATGCTGGACCCCGACAGGATCTTCCCCCTCATGCGCCTCCTGTACGAGGCGGCCACCCTGTACCAGGAGACGCGGGGAATCCACGCCGCCGCCCTGGCCGACGACGAGAAGCTCCTCATCGTTGGCGAGGACGTGGGCCGGCACAATGCCCTGGACAAGATCCGCGGCGAGGCGATGCTCCGCGAAATCGAGACCACAGGCCGGATCCTCCTGAGCACCGGGCGGATCTCCTCCGAGATGCTCCGGAAGGGCGCCCACATGGGGATCCCGTTTATCATCTCGCGCACCTCCCCCACCTCCCTCTCCGTCGAGGGGGCCAAGCGCCTGGGGATCACGCTCATCGGCTACGTCCGGGGGGACGGCTTCAACCTGTACAGCCATCCCGAACGGATGATGTACTCCCGCCACGCCCGGGTCACCGTCCAGCCGGACTGAGGCGCATCCCGGCCGGGGCAGGCCCCGGAGGGCCCATGGACACCCTGGCCGAGGGGAGGCCGAAGGCTGGGCCTCCGGGAGACCGGCGCGGGGCGGAGCGGCGGACCTGCGTCCTCCAGATGCGCTACCAGACCATCCCGGGCCGCGGCCGCCCACGCCGCTCGTGGCGCAAGGGCTTCTGCCTGAACTGCTCCGCCGAAGGCCTGCTCCTCCAAATCCCCCAGTTGCTCCCGCCCGGCACCGGCCTGCGCCTGGAGATCTACCTCCCGGCCCGGTCCGCCGTCGTCGCCTGCGCCGCCCGCGTCCGGTGGAACGAGATCACCGCCCCCACCCCCCAGCCCGGGGACCCCTACCGCCACGGCGCCGTCTTCACCGCCATCACGCCTGAGGGGCAAGCAGCCCTGGAGACGCTCGCCTCCACGGCACCCAGGGCGCGACCCCCTCGCACTCCTCGCGCCTGAGGCTCCCCCCGGCCGGCTGCCCACCCCACCTCCCTCCGGGGAAGGCCGCGAGGGAGACTAATACAAACGACAGAATCAAAGTGACAAAGTCCGGGTCCTGTCGCCGGCGCCGCCCCGGCCCCCGGCCCCCTTGGGGAACCCTCCCGTGGTTCCCCCCATCGGCCAAGAGCCGATGGGACCCCCCTCCGCTACGGGGGCCGTCGGGCGGCCTCCGGCGCCCCCCGGGCCGGATGACTTGCAGCGGGACTAGCCGGCCAGGCCGAGAAGGAGCGTGAGGTTGTACATAGCGTGGGCCGCGACGGGCCCGGTGATCGAGGCATGGACCTCGCGCACGAGGCAGAGGACGAGACTGAGGAGGGTGAGAGGGATGAGGGCCAGCATGCTCAGGTGCAGGGGGACGAAGAGGAGGGTGGTGAAGAGGGAGGCCAAGGTGACCCCGAAGCGGGCGCGGAAGGCGGGGTAGGCCAGGCCGCGGAAGAAGGCCTCCTCGGCAATCGGGGCCGCCACCACCATCAGGAACAGGATGAGGAGCGGGGCCTGAATCGCGGCCTCCTCCAGCCCGGTCTTGAGGCGGAGTTGGAGGATGCCCCCGGGGAACCGGGCCATGGCCAGTTTCAGGACGGCCATCGCGACCGGGGCCACCCCGAAGCCGACCGCGGCGCCAAAGAGGGAGGCGAGGCCCGTGCCCCCGGCGCCCATCCCAAAGACCTGGCGGATCCCACCGCGGGCCCGGCGCGCCAGACGCATCGTGAGGAGGAGGAGCAAGCCCGTGGTGGCGAGTCCCAGGAGGACCAACGCGTCGGCCGCGCGGGGCGCCACGCCCCGCGGCCCCAGGACGCCCAGGAAGCCGAGGGCAACCCCCAGGAGGAAGTTCAGGACCGTGTAAACGAGGAGGGCGATAAAGATTTGCCGTATCCGGCAGGGAGCGACCGCTGCCTCTGGCCGTGGAAGGATCTCTGCTGACACCGCCCATCCCCCGCAGGGGCCACCCGGACTCGCCGGGGGCGAAAACCCGCTCGCCCCGCTCCCCCATGCAAGCCCGGTGCCGCGCCCGTCCTGTCAGGGGCCCCCGGCCCCCCGCCCTTCCGGCGCCCGCGGTGGGTTTCTGGCCGGCAAGCCCTGTGTTATCCTGCCCAGAGGGGAGGGGTTTCTGCCCCTGGCTCCGGCCCGAGAGTGGAGATGCATGAAACACATCATCGTCGGGACGGCCGGGCACATTGACCACGGGAAGACCTCGCTGGTCAAGGCCCTGACCGGCATCGACACCGACCGGCTGAAGGAGGAGAAGGAGCGCGGCATCTCCATCGAGTTAGGCTTCGCCCACCTTACCCTCCCGGGCGGGCTGCGCCTCGGCATCGTGGACGTCCCGGGCCACGAGCGCTTCGTGAAGACGATGCTGGCCGGCGTCGGCGGGATTGACCTCGTCATCCTGGTCATCGCCGCCGACGAGGGGATCATGCCCCAGACCCGGGAGCACCTCCACATCTGCCGCCTGCTCCATATCCCGCGCGGCCTGGTGGCCCTCACCAAGCGGGACCTGGTGGACCCCGACTGGCTGGAGATGGTGGCCGAGGAGACCCGGACCTTCCTGAAGGGGACCTTCCTGGAGGGGGCGCCCATCCTCCCGGTCTCCGCGACGACGGGTGCGGGCCTCGAGGAGCTCAAAACGGCCCTTGCGGCGCTGGCGGCCGAAGCCGAGCCCAAGCGCGTGGACGGCATCTTCCGCCTCCCCATTGACCGGGTCTTCACCATGAAGGGGTTCGGGACCGTCGTCACCGGCACCCTCCTGGCCGGGAGCCTGAAGGTCGCGGACGAGGTGGTGGTTCTGCCGGAGGGCGCCCGCTCCAGGGTCCGGCGCCTCCAGGTCCACGGGGAGGCGGTGGAGCAGGCCTTCGCCGGCCAGCGGACCGCCGTGAACCTCCCGGGGATCGAGGTCTCCGGCATCGCGCGGGGGAGCCTCCTCTGCCTCCCGGGAACGTTCCGCCCCGCGAGCGCCATGGACGCCACCCTGACCCTCCTGGCGGACGCCCCCCGCGCCCTCAAGAACCGGGGTCGCGTCCGGTTCCACCTGGGGACCAGCGAGGTCTTGGCGCGGGTCGTCTTCCTGGACCGGGAGGAGCTGGAACCGGGGCAGTCGGCCTACGTTCACCTGCGGCTGGAGTCCCGCGGGGCCGCCCTCCCCCAGGATCGCTTCGTCATCCGCTCCTACAGCCCGGCCGTCACGATCGGCGGCGGGATCATCCTGGATCCGGCCCCGCCCGAGCGCCGGCGCAAGCGCCACGAGATCCTGGACCACCTGCGGGTCCTCGAGCAAGGTTCCCCCTCCGACCGGCTCGAGCGTCTCCTCCTCCAGGCCGGGACCGCGCCGATGAGCCCGGAGGGGCTGCGGGGAGCGAGCGATCTCACGCCCGGCCTCCTCCGGGAGGCGCTGGGGGGGCTCCTGGCGGAGGGGCGGATCGTCCCCGTCGGGGGGCGGGAGGAGGAGGCCTACCTGCACCGCCGGACCTACGAGGGCCTCACGGGGGAGGTCCTGGCGCGCCTCGGGGAGTTTCACCAGCAGCAGCCGCTGAAGGATGGCCTCGCGAAGGAGGAACTGCGGAGCAAGCTGCCGGGGAAGATCGCCGCGGCCCTCTTCGGGAGGCTCCTGGGGGACCTCCAGGCTGCGGGGCTCGTGGCCCAGGAACGGGACAAGGTCCGGTTAGCCTCCCACACGCCCCGGCTCACCGAGGCAGAAGAGACGGCCAAGGGGAGGCTCGAGGCCCTCTACCGGGAGGCCGGCTTCCAGCCTCCGGGGCAAGAGGCTGCCCTCCAGCAGGCCGCGCCCGACCGGAAACTGGCCCAGGCGGTCTTCTTCCGGCTGGTGGACGACGGCACCCTGGTCCGGATCAAGGACGACCTGTACCTGCACCGGGAGCACGTGGAGCGGGCGAAGGGCATGCTCCTCACGCACCTGAAGGCCCACGGCAGCATCGGCGTCCCCACCTTCAAGGACCTGCTGGGGGTGAGCCGGAAATACGCCATCCCGTTCCTGGAGTACTTCGACCAGGTGCGGATCACGCGGCGGCACGGGGACGAGCGGCTACCCTATCGGTGAGCAAGGACCCCTCCTCCCCGGGCCGGACCGGATTCCGCAGATTGGCGTTGACAGGCCGGGAGGAATCGGGGGATGCTGGAGGCGCTCCGGCCGGGGGGCTCCCCCCGGGCGCCGCGATTGCAGGAGGGATGATGTTCGGTCTCGGCTTCCCCGAGCTCCTGATTATCTTCTTGATCGTCCTGCTGCTCTTCGGGGCGTCGCGCCTTCCCCAGATGGGCTCGGGCCTCGGCAAGGCCATCAAGAATTTCAAGGAGAGCGTCACGGGGAAGGACGCCATTGACGTGACGCCGAAGAAGGAGCCGGGCGAGAAGGAGAAGCCCTAGGCAGGAGCCCTCCTGACGGTCCCGCCAGCCTCTCAGCTCCCCAGGCTGGTCTTCAGCGCTGCCAGGGCGCGGCGGATACTCTGTACCGCATCTGCCCTCTTCAGCTCCCCCTCCCGCGCTAGCCCATCGAGGGCCGCCTCGATCTCCCGGACCGCTGCGTGGAGCCGTCGGGGTCGCGCCACAACCCGATAGGCCTCCCCCCGTTCCGCTACCTTGCGCCAGTTCCGCCCGCTATCCCCGCCTCCCAGAACTCTCCCCTGGCGGGGAAGTTTCCCGCCAGCCCCCGCCTGCCGGTGCCGGGTCAGAACCCGGGCGATCTCCAGCAACAGCGGGATGTCCTCCCGGGGCATACTGGCGACGGCCCGAAGGAGGGCCTGCCGCGCCTCGTCCCGCGCCAGCCGAAGGATCTCCTCTGGCAGGAGAGCCTCCCCGACTCCCGCCCGGAAAAATTGCCCCGGCGGAACCTCAAGAGCCCTCGCCAGCCGCTCGAGGACCTTGAGGGAGGGGAGCTGCTCTCCCCGCTCGATTTTGCCGATGTAGGAGTAGTCGGGGCTCCCCTCAGTCAGTTGCGCTAGCCGCTGCTGGGTCAGGCCCCTTCGCACCCGCATCTTCCGGAGACGCCGGCCGATATCCGTCGCCAGGGTGGATTTCATCGCGCCGCTCTCCGTTGACACTATTGTGCCCTCGCTAGGTTGTCAACGAGTATTTCCGCGTCGTCAGCACACAACTCTTTGAAAAATCAGGCGCTATCGGACTGCAGGACCTTCCCTGCTGGCTGGGGACGTTTGGTCGAAAAGGATAAATATTAACTATTATAGTTGACATAAAGGTATTATTTATCCTATGCTGCTCCAGGGGCATGCGGGCATGGGGGCCGCAAGGGAGAAGGTGGTGCTCCTGCGGAGGATCTGCAAGGGGCCGTGGATCGCCCTCCTGCCCCTCGACGCGTTGAAGCTCTACCTCCTC
Source organism: Methylomirabilales bacterium (SeqCode) (assembly GCA_050732195.1). Classification (GTDB taxonomy): domain Bacteria; phylum Methylomirabilota; class Methylomirabilia; order Methylomirabilales; family JACPAU01; genus JACPAU01. Next base: position 3,276 of record JBOHQK010000025.1, on the reverse strand, counting down.
CTCCTCGCGGACGCAGTGGGGATCGGTACGGAGCAAGCCATCGCGGTGCCGACGGTCCAACGGGCCTTGGGGCGGAAAATCAGTGTTGCGCGGATCCTGGACCTGGGCAAGGTGCTGGAGGGGGATGGTCTCGCGGTCATTCGGGCAGCCCCCGGCGATCCCCCTTCCCGCCGCCGCGCCCGCCAGCCCCTGCAGTTCTACTACCGCATCCTGTGCCCCGACGCTTGAGGCCACTGCCCCGGCGGTGATCCGAGCCGCCTCCTCGATATCCGCCCGGCGCCCCGTTCTCATAGCGAGGCCTCCGTGGACGAGATGATTCGCTTGCTGGTCGCGCTGGATCCGGAGGACCCAGAGGTCCTCCCCCTGCTGGAGCGCCTGATCCTTGCGGGGTACGCCATCTCCCTGGCCTGGGACCGTCAGCGTGCGCTGGGGAAGTTCGGGGCCTCCCCTCACCACCTGGTCATCACGGACGACAGGGGTGACAGGGGGACCCCCCTGCTGAGGGCAATCCAGGACCTCGCCCCGGGCCTACCGGCCCTCCTCCTGAGGAACGAAGGCACCGCCCCCCTCGCCACCGCCCAGGAGGGAAACGTCCCTCCGGCCTGCACGGTGGCCCCCCGGACCATTTCCCCAGCCGACCTGCTGGTGCTCGTGGAGTCGATCTGCCAGCGGACCACCCGCGAGCGATGAGAGACCGCACCTTCTGTGACCCCTCCTCAAGCCTCAGCGTCGGTGCTCCAGGGGCCCGCCTCGCCCGCGAGATCGCGGGCTGAGGGAACCCCACCCAGCCCCCGGGCGGCCTGGATGCCCCGCAGGATCGCCTCGGCGAGGCAGTCCGCCCCCACCATCCCGACGGTGTTCAGATCGGCCTCCACCCTCCCCGTGGCCAGCGCGAAGACCACGTCCCCGTCCAGCGTGGTGTGGACCGGCTGGATCACCCGGGCGAGCCCCAGGTGGCCCATCTGGGCCACCTTCGCGACCTGGACCTTCGAGAAGGTGGCGTTCGTCGCCACCACGGCAAGGGTCGTGTTGGGGGACACGCCGAAGGCCCGCTTGACCTTCCCCGCCTGCATCTGGGCGGCGGTATCGGCGAACCGGCCCGGCTCGGCCGGGTCCCGCGCCCCGGCGACAATCCGGCCGGTCCTCGGGTCCCGGATATCCCCGAAGGCGTTGACCACCGCCAGCGCGCCCACCACCAGCCCCGCGGGCAGACTGCGGGAGGCCGTGCCGACCCCCCCCTTGACCGCGTGGGCCATCCCGAACAGTTTGCCCACCGTGGCCCCGGTCCCGGCCCCCACGCTCCCCTCCTCCACCGCCCCGGCCGAGGCCGCCAGGCAGGCGGCATAGCCCGCCGCCGCATCCGGACGGGCCCGGGCATCCCCCACGGTGAGATCAAAGAGAATGGCCGCCGGGACGATGGGGACCACCGTCACCCCCACCGGGAACCCTACCCCTTTCTCCTCGAGGTAGCGCATGACCCCGGCGGCCGCCTCCAGGCCATACGCGGAGCCTCCCGCGAGGAGGATGCCGTGCACCTCCTGGACCAGGTGGCCGGGGCTGAGGGGGTCCAGCTCCCGCGTCCCGGAGGCCGAGCCCCGGACATCCACCCCCCCTACCGCGGGCCCCTCGGGCAACAGGACGGTGCAGCCCGTGACCCCTGTGAGGTCCGTGAAGTGGCCGACCCGGATCCCCGGAACCGCTGTGATCCCCTCCACCCTCTCCCCTCCGGGTTCAAGAGCCCTGCCATTCTACCGGCGGGGCGCCCTCCCGGCAACCGACCACGGACCCTCATGCCCCGACGTTGAAGTGAGCCGCCATTTTTGCTAGAGTGCCCCTACACCTGTCGCCGGACACCACGCAGCCCTCCCCAGCGGGAGAGGGGGCATGGCGGGTCAGGACGATCCCTTTGAAAGATTCTTCCACTCCCTCCGCGGGCGGGTGGACGACCTGATGGAGTCCTTCGTGCACCGCCAGCGCCCGGCCGTCGCCCGGGACCCCGCCTGGAGCCCGGCGGTGGACATCTACGAGACCCCCGAGGCCCTGGTGGTCTTCGTGGACATCCCCGGGATGCGGCGGGAGGAGATCGAGGTCACCCTCCAGGAGAACGTGCTGCGCATCGCCGGTTACCGCCCCGGCGCCGTCCCCGAGGGGGTCCGGACCTGCTATCAGATGGAGATCGACTCCGGCCCCTTCGAGCGCCGCCTGCGCATCGACGTGCCCATCGACGCCCGCCGGATCACCGCCGAGTACCAGGACGGCTTCCTCCGGATTACCCTCCCCAAGGTCACCTCCCACGACCCGGGCCGGGTGGAGATCCTCTCCAGTTGAGCGCGGAAGTCAGCCGGGGAGGGGCGCCGGGGCCACTCCGCGGTGAGACCCCGGAGGCGATCGTCGCGCCGGCGCTGCCGGCATAGGGGGAGACGTGGCGCAAGAGAGAAGCGGACGCGGTCTGGCCTGGCTCGCCCTGCTCACGGCGCTCCTGGCCCTGGGGGTGGCCTTCCTCGCCTACCGGCAGGCGGGCGGCGCGGCCGCCCTCCAGGCCAAGGTGGATCTCCTGCAGAAAGCGGTGGAGACCGCCCGGAGCGAGACGGCCGACGCCCTCAAGAAGGTCGAGGAGGCCCTCCGCCCAGGCCAGGGCAAGCCGGCCAAGCGCTAGTGCCGCTCCAAGTACTGCGGGCCAATCTTGCCAGACCGTTCTGCCGCGGGTCCTGTCGCCGGCGTGCGCCACCCGCGGCTCGGCGACAATCCCAGGTGCAATTCGTTGGCCCGGCACGCGAGCCGTCGTGTAAGCATGATCTACAATGCGTTGAAGTCACACTAGGGGGACCTCGTGACGCTGGGGGGCGCCATCTGGCTCTGGGGGGGGACCTGTTTGCTCGCTGGCCTCATCGTGGCCAGCCTTCTCCTCCTCCGGGGTCAGGCCTTGGCGGCCCTGGCGGTCCTGGTGGTGGCCGGATTCTTTGCGATTGGCGTCCACCTCCTGGAGCGGGCCCTCCGAGGGTAGCCGGCCTGCCGCTCCCCCGCGCGGCAGCTCTCCCCGTGGCCCCCCGACCCGGTCATCCACCCCGCCGCCATCCCCCCCTCCCCCGTCGGCAAGACGCGCCCCAGCAGATTTCTCTTGACAGACATTGCAGTATATGTAATGAGAGTGCTGTAGCCTGTCATATCGAAAGGGATACCGCCATCGCCAAGGTCGTCCTGAGCACTCACATCGAGCCACGCCAGAAGACCGCGCTCGAGACCCTCTCCCGGAGCACCCGTGTCCCGGTGGCCGAG
>JBOHQK010000024.1:0-6328 GCA_050732195.1 Methylomirabilales bacterium (SeqCode) | reverse complement strand
GCCCCCGAGCGGCCGGGCGAAGGGGGACCCCCTCGGCCTCCTGCCGCACTGCAGCGCATTGCGGAAGGGGCTGAGCGGGTGACGCAGCCCGGCCGCGAGTGGGGCACGCCGGCGACAGGACCCGCGGCAGAACCGTCTGTCAGGATTGGGCCGCATGACTTGGCCCGGCACTAGGGGGCTGGCGTGACCAACCAGGAAATCATCGCCCTCACCGGCAAGTACATCGCGACCACCTACGCCCGCTACCCCATCGCTCTGGTCCGGGGGGAGGGCTGCCGGGTCTGGGATGCGGACGGGAAGGCCTATCTGGACTTCGTGGCCGGGATCGCCGTCTGCGCCCTGGGCCACAGCCACCCCCGCCTCATCCGGGCCATCACCGCCCAGGCCCAGCGCCTCCTGCACGTGAGCAACCTCTACCACATCGAGCCCCAGGCGCGCCTGGCCGAACTCCTCTGCCGCCACTCCTTCGCCGACCGGGCCTTCTTCTGCAACAGCGGCGCCGAGGCGAACGAGGCGGCCCTGAAGCTCGCCCGGAAGTACGCGAAGGAGCGGTTCAGCAGCGACCGGACCGAGGTCATCACTATGCGGGGCTCCTTCCACGGCCGGACGCTGGCCACCGTGACCGCCACGGCCCAGGAGAAGTACCACAAGGGCTTCGAGCCCCTGGTCCCCGGGTTCCGGTACGTCCCCTTCAACGACCTCCGGGCGGTGGAGTTGGCGGTGGACGCCAGGACGGCCGCCATCCTGGTGGAGCCGATCCAGGGGGAGGGGGGGGTGCAGGCGGCGGCCGACGGCTACCTGGCCGGCCTCCGGAGGCTCTGCGACGAGCGGGGGGTCCTCCTCATCTTCGACGAGGTCCAGACCGGCCTCGGGCGGACCGGGACCCTCTTCGCCTACCAGCAGGCCGGCGTGGCACCCGACATCCTCACGTTAGCCAAGGCGCTGGCGGGGGGGATCCCGATGGGGGCGATGCTGGCCCGCGAGGAGGTCATGGCGGCCTTCTCCCCCGGGAGTCACGCCGCCACCTTCGGCGGCAACCCCTTCGCCTCGGCCGTCGCCCTGGAGACGCTCAACACCATCCTGGAGGAGGACCTGCCGGGGCGGGCGGCGCGCCTCGGCGCCCGGATCCTGGACCGGTTGCGGGCGCTGCAAGCCCGCCTCCCCGTGATCAGGGCGCTCCGGGGCCGGGGCCTCCTCATCGGGATCGAGGTGGCCGCGGACGCGAAGGCCATCGTGGCCAAGTGCATGGAACGAGGCCTCCTGATCCTGACGGCGGGGGACGACGTGCTGCGCCTGGTCCCCCCCCTCATCCTGAGCGAGGCGGAGGCGGACGAGGGGCTGGCGATCCTGGAGGGGGTCCTGGGGGAGGCGGCGTGAAGAAGCGGGACTTTATCAGTTTGCACGACTGGTCGGCGGCCGAGGTGGCGGCGCTCCTGAAGGAGGCCGCTGACCTCAAAGCGAAACAGAAGGCCGGGGTCCCCCACGCGCTCCTCCCGGGCAAGACCCTGGCGCTCGTCTTCGAGAAGCCCTCCCTCCGGACGCGGGTCACCTTCGAGGCCGGGATGACCCAACTGGGCGGCCACGCCATTTACCTCGCCCCCCAGGACATCCGCCTGGGAGAGCGGGAGACGGTCGCGGATGGCGCGCGGAATCTCTCCCGCTGGGTGGACGGGATCGTGGCCCGGACGTTCCGGCATCAGGTTGTGGTGGAGCTGGCCGAGCACGCCAGCGTTCCCGTCATCAATGGGCTGACTGACCTGCTCCACCCTTGCCAGATCCTGGCCGCCCTCCTGACCATCCGGGAGAAGCGGGGGGGCCTTGCGGGGTGCCGGGTGGCCTTCCTCGGCGACGGGAATAACGTGGCCAATTCCTGGTGCACCGGCGCGGCCAGGACGGGCATCCATCTGGCCATCGCCTGCCCGAAGGGGTACGAGCCGGACCCGAGCATCCTGCACCAGGCCCGGGAGGACGCCAAGGAGACGGGGGCCCGGATCCAGCTGATCCACGACCCGGCTGCGGCGGCCCGAGGGGCCGACGTGCTCTATACCGACGTCTGGACCAGCATGGGGCAGGAGGAGGAGCGGGCGAAGCGGGTGAAGGTCTTCCAGCCCTTCCAGGTGAACCGGGCTCTGGTGGACCTGGCCCGCCCCGACGCCCTGATCATGCACTGCCTGCCGGCCCACCGGGGGGAGGAGATCACCGACGAGGTGATCGAGGGGCCGCACTCGGTGGTGTTCGATGAGGCGGAGAACCGCCTGCACGTGCAGAAGGCCCTCCTGGTCGCCCTCCTGAGCGGCCATCCCTGAATCCCCCCGCCGCGAGGAACGCATGGGGACCGCGATCCGGAAGATCGTCCTGGCCTACTCGGGCGGGCTGGACACTTCCGTCATCCTGAAGTGGCTCCTGGAGACGTACGGCTGCGAGGTCATCGCCTTCGTGGCCGACATCGGGCAGGGGCAGGAGATCGAATCGGTCCGGGAGAAGGGGCTCCGGACGGGCGCCAGCAAGGTCATCGTCGAGGACCTGAGGCAGGAGTTCGTCCGGGACTTCGTCTTCCCGTGCCTGAAGGCCAACGCCGTCTACGAGGGGGGATACCTGCTGGGGACCTCCATGGCCCGCCCCCTCATCGCCAAGGGGCAGATGGCCGTGGCGAAGGCGGCGGGGGCCGACGCCGTGGCCCACGGGGCCACCGGGAAGGGGAACGACCAGGTCCGCTTCGAGCTGACCTACCTGGCCCTCGACCCGCACATCCGGATCATCGCCCCCTGGCGCGAGTGGGAGTTCAGGTCCCGGTCGGACCTGGTGGCCTACGCGAAGCGGCACGGCATCCCGGTCCCCGTGACGAAGGCGAAGCCCTACAGCAGCGACCGGAACCTCTTTCACATCTCCTTCGAGGGGGGGATCCTGGAGGACCCCTGGGTGGAGCCGCCGGCCGACATGTTCACCCTCACGGTCGCGCCGGAGAAGGCCCCGGCCCGCCCCACGACCCTGGAGGTGGACTTCGACGAGGGGGTGCCGGTGGCCGCGGACGGGCGCCGGATGGAGCCGGTCGCCCTCCTCGCCCACCTGAACGCCATCGGCGGGGCAAACGGCATCGGCCGGGTGGACCTGGTCGAGAACCGCTACGTAGGGATGAAGTCGCGCGGGGTCTACGAGACGCCGGGAGGGACCATCCTGCACGTCGCCCACCGGGCCGTGGAGTCCATCACCATGGACCGGGAGGTGATGCACCTGCGGGATACCCTCACGCCCCGCTTCGCCGAGCTGGTCTACTACGGTTACTGGTTCTCGCCCGAGATGGAGATGATGCGGGCCGCCATCGAGGAGAGCCAGCGGACCGTGACCGGGACGTCCCGCCTGAAACTCTACCGGGGGAACTGCACCGTGGTGGGGCGCAAGTCCAAGGCGTCCCTGTACGACCCGGCCTACGCCACCTTCGAGGAGGACCCGGTCTACCGGCAGCGGGACGCCGAGGGGTTCATCCGCCTGAACGCCCTCCGGCTGCGCATCCGGGCCCTGACGCAGAAACCGCGGACCCGCCGCCGGTAGGCGTGCGCGTTCCGGGGGGGACGTTCCTTCGCTGGCCTGGCCAGGCTTTCCCTGGGCCCGCCCCCTCCTCCGCCCGATCCCCAGACAGGGCTGCGTCGGGGGCAGGCCCGGGCGCCTGGCCAGGCGTTAAGAGGCCGGCCCGGGGAAAGCCTGGCCAGGTGTGTGGGGGCCGGACCCCGGGGCTGCTCACGCGTCGGCGGGACCGGGCTCCGCGGGACGGGCGGCAGGGGCGCGGGGGACAGGGGAAGGCGCCGTGGTGGAGAAGAAGCCCTGGGGCGGGCGCTTCGAGGGGCCGACCGACAAACTGGTCGAGGCCTATACGGCCTCCCTCTCCTTCGACCAGCGCCTGGCCCGGCACGACATCGAGGGGAGCATCGCCTGGGCCCGCGCCCTCCAGAAGGCGGGCGTGCTCACCCCCGAGGAGACGGAGAAGATCGTCCGGGGCCTGGAGGAGGTGGGCCGGGAGATCGAGAAAGAGGGAGTCCCCGATGACCCCTCCTTCGAAGACATCCACATGTACGTGGAGCGACGCCTCATCGAGCGGATCGGGACGCTGGGGGGCAAACTCCACACCGGCCGGAGCCGCAACGACCAGGTCGCCCTGGACCTCCGCCTCTACCTCCGGGCTGAGATCGGCGAGGTCCGGCGGCTCCTCCTGCGGCTCCAGATGGCCCTGCTCACGCTCGGCGAGGCGCACCCCGACGCCATCCTCCCCGGCTACACCCACCTCCAGCGGGCCCAGCCGGTCCTCTTCGCCCACCACTGCCTGGCCCACGTGGAGATGCTCGAGCGGGACGCCGCCCGCTTCGCCGACTGCCTCACCCGGGTGGACGTGCTCCCCCTCGGCTCGGGCGCCCTGGCGGGGACCACCTTCGCGGTGGACCGGGAGTACCTGGCCCGCCTCCTGAACTTCCCGGCCGTGAGCCGCAACAGCCTGGATGCCGTGGCCGACCGGGACTTCGCCCTGGAGTTCCTGGCGGCCGCCGGCATCGCCATGGTCCACGTGAGCTGCCTGGCGGAGGAGATCACCCTGTGGGCCTCCGCCGAGTTCGGGTTCCTGGAGCTGCCCGACGCCTTCGCCACGGGCTCCAGCATCATGCCCCAGAAAAAGAACCCCGACGTGGCCGAGCTCGCGCGGGGGAAGGCGGGGCGGGTCATCGGGGACCTGGTCGCCCTCCTGGTCACGCTGAAGGGTCTCCCCCTCACCTACAACCGGGACCTCCAGGAGGACAAGGAGCGGGTCTTCGACGCCGCCGACACCCTGAAGGGGACCCTCGCCGTCCTGGCGCCGCTGGTGGCAGCCCTCCAGGTCCGGACCGACCGGATGCGGGCCGCCGCGGAGGAGGGGCTCCTGAACGCCACCGATGTGGCCGACTACCTGGCGGCGAAGGGCCTGCCGTTCCGGCAAGCCCACGAGGTGGTGGGGCAGATCGTCCGGAAGTGCCTGGCCGAGAAGAAGCGGATCGAGGACCTCCCGCTGGAGGCCCTGCGGGCCTTCTCCCCCTACTTCACCGAGGACGTGTACCCCTTCATGCGCCTGGAGGCCTGCGTGGACCGGCGCCTGACCGCGGGGGGGACGGCGCGCGCCCGGGTGCGAGAGGCCCTGGGCGAGGCCCGGGCCCGCCTACGGGCCGCCCAGGGCGGGGCGTGATCCTCCGGGGGCCCCGCCATCCCGCGGGGCCCGCCCTCTTCCTGATTTTATTCCTGGCCCTGCTCCTGCCGGCCTGCGGGCGGAAGGGGCCTCCGGTCGCGCCCCGGCCCGTTGTTCCCGCCGCCGTGCCCCTGAGCGCCGCCGTCGAGGGGGGGAGTGTTCTCCTCCGCTGGGCCCGGCCCACCCGCAATGCGGACGGCTCCCCCCTCACCGACCTGAATCACTTCGTCCTGCTCCGGGCGGCGGAGCCCCTGCCCGGCGGCCCCGCCGAGGGAGCCTCCCCCGTTCGCCTGCTGGACGCGGTCCCGACCGACGGGCCCGAGAACGCGACGGTGGAAGGCGAGACCTACCGGTACGTGGATGGAGCGCGGGAGCCGCTCGCCTCCGGCGTCCGCTACACCTACCAGATCGTCGCGGTGACCGACCGGGGGATCTCGGGTCCCCCCGCCTCGGCGGCGGTGGAGGTGCGTCCCCCGCCCGCCCCGCCCCGGGCCCTGCGGGCCGAGGCCGGCGAGGGGGTCGTGACGTTGGCCTGGCAGGCGCCGGCCCCGGGCGGGGCGCCACCCGTGAGCCCGTACCATGTCTACCGGGAGGAGGCAGGCAGCCCCGGCCCGGTGCGGATCACCCGCTTCCCAGTCCAGGGGACCCGCTACGTGGACCTGAATGTCCAGAACGAGCGCCGCTACCGCTACACGGTCCGGGCGGTGGCGGGAGAAGGCCCGAGCGCCCGGGAGAGCGAGCCGGCCGGGCCGGCCGAGGCCTTCCCCGAGGACCGGACGCCGCCCGGCCCGCCGCGCGGCCTCACCGCCGTTCGGGAGGGGGACGCGATTCGCCTGCGCTGGGCCGTGAGCCCGGAGCCCGATCTGCTCGGGTACCGGGTGTACCGGCGGGTTCTCCCGGACGGCCGACGGGTTCTCCTCACCGCTGAACCGACTCCCGAACCGGATTACCAGGACCGCCCCCCGTCCGGCCTCGTGGCCTACACGGTCACGGCGGTGGACCGGTCGCGCAAGCGCAACGAGAGCGCCCCCTCCGCCGAGGTCCGCGCGGCGCCGTAAGGGGAGTTTCCGCTTGACACCCCAGACTCCAGACGCCTTCCGGGGAAGGTATGGCCCGGAAGGCGTTTTC
>JBOHQK010000023.1:0-5071 GCA_050732195.1 Methylomirabilales bacterium (SeqCode) | reverse complement strand
CATGATCCCCCCGCCGAAGGCCTGGTCATAAAGCGGGCTCAGGCCCCACAGGCGCGGGGCGGCTGTGTAGGAGGGGTACAGGACCCGTTCCGTGACGGCGATGGCGAACCCGAGGGCCGCGTTCTGGAAGGCGGCGGCGACGATATAGACAATCCGCAACCCATAGGGAATCTGGCCATGGAGTCGCGGGGCCGGGTTGATGATGGGCCACCAGAAGAGGAGGGCGGTCCCGAAGAAGGTCAGGTGCTCCAGATCGTGGAGGAGCTCGTTCCCGAGCGCCGCCTCGTACGCGGCGGGGAGGTGCCAGGCCCAGAGATTGCTCACGAAGACTCCCCAGGCCACGGGCATCCACGTGGCAGCCCGCAGGACCCGGCGCACTGCGGCGCCCCGGCCCAGCAAGCTCCGCATTGCCCGCCTGGGCCGGCGGGGAAGCCCCCAGAGGGAGGCCGGCAACGGGTTGGCGAGCAGCAGGAGGGGGGCAGCCACCATGATGAGGAGCTCGTGTTGGACCATGTGCATGAGGAAGAGGAGGGACCCGAGGGTATCGATGGGGGAGAGGAGCGCCAGGCCCACGGTCGTCAGGCCAGCCAAGTAGACCACCAGCCGCCATGGGCGGGCGGCCCGGGCCCCCCGCTTGCGCAGGCGCAACCAGCCGATCGCATAGGCGGTCCCGAGCGCGGTGAGTACGAACAGGACGTCGGGCCGCCAGTTCCAAGCCGTGAGAAATGCCCTCAGTGTCGGGTCCATGGCCCTCAACACCTGTCCCCCGGTAGCCCCCGGCGGGCCGGCCGTGGATTCAGGAGCGTACCCGCTTCATCGGTCGGGGAAGTCACGGCGCCCCTATCTCACGGCGTGCTCTGCCAGCTCCGGAGATAGGCGACGAGATCGTCGATCTCGGCCTCGGAGAACTGGCGGACGCCATCCAGCCCGCGGAGCGATGGGAACATGGGCGTGTCCCGGCGGCCATAGGCGATCGTCGCCCAGAGGAACGTATCATCCGCCGTCGCGAGGAGGTCTGGGCTGTTCAGGGCGGGCCCCATGCCCAGCTCTCCCCGGCCCTCCCAGCCGTGGCAGTTGGCGCAAGCCGCCTCGTAGAGCCTCCGACCCCGGGTCGGATCGCCTCGCCCCCCCGGCGGCGTTGGAGGTTTTGGCGCCTCCCCCTGCCAGGTGCGCAGGAACGCGACGAGATCCTGGATCTCACCGGGGTTGAGTGGCCCGCCCGCGTCTCGCGCCCACCCGCGCATCTCCGTCCCGCGGCGGCCCCGGGCAATCGTGGTCTGCAGGAACTCATCGCTGGCCAGGGCCAGGAAGTCTGGATTGTTGAGGCTCGTGGCATTCCCCCGGACCCGCCCCTCGCCCTCGGCCCCATGACAGGCGGCGCAGTGAAGCGCGTATAACGCTCCTCCCCGTCCTGGGTCACCCCCAAACCACGCCCGGCCCGGCCCCTGGCGGGACAGGCCCCAGGTGGCTACCACAATCCCCGCCCCCACCACCACGACCCCCGTCCGGAACAAATTCCGCCGTCCCATCTCCCTCTCACGGCGGCGGGAGCGGTGTCGGGGTACTCGGCCCGAACTTGCCGTACTTCTGGTCGATGGCGGCCCGGATTGCGCGGAGCGGCTTCTTCTCGGCCCTCATCGCCATCACGTCACGCGTGATGTTCAGGCAGATGTCTCAGGTGACCGCGTGGCTGTTGAAGGTGACCCGGCCGTCGGCGTGCCGCTCCGTGACGTAGCAGTCCCCGTTGTGCCGGTGGCCGATGGTCTTGCACCCGCAGAAACAGGGGATGTACTGGAGGGTATCGGCGTTGGCCGCGGCATAGCGGTACGCCTCCTGGACCTTCGGGCCTCCCTTCTGGCCAAAGGAGGGGAGGTCGCCCCTGGCTACGGTTTCCAGGAGATCCCCGCTCGGCGTCTTGTGGAGTGGCGGAGCTGAGGCCGCCCGGATGTCCGCCAAACCAAGTGTTCCGCCCAAGATGGCCGTGGCCTGCCAGAGGAACCGTCTGCGATTCACGGAATGCGTCATGGGCCCTCCTCCGTATGCTGAAGGTTACCGCCCACCCTTCTGGGTCCGCCACTCCAGGACCCGTTTCTCAACGCCGCCGATCCCTCGTACCGTCACGCGCAACACCCTGCTCTCCAGCACCGAGGTGCCAGCAGTGTTCTGGGGAAACGTCAACCGTCCGCGCAGGTGATGCCCCATGTGGCCCCAATCGGAGATGGAGACCTGTGCCGGACGGACAGACACTGCCCGATCGGTCTCCAGAGCGATCGCCTCTTTCAGATCGTAGGTCTGAAACGAGGGCGCTGACATGTCCATGGAGTTCATGCTCAGCTCGAACACCAGCGCATCCTTCAGTGACGGATCCTTGAGATTGAGCAGCGTGAGTTCCACTTCCACACTGCCTTCCTTGCTCGTCTGTGTGGGAGCATCCTGGGCCGCCGCAAGCCGGATCAATTGTGTGGCCCCCTGCGTGACACTCCAGCCGGAGAGCAGGAGGAAGCCAAGCAAGATCACCATTTTTCTATCGAAGAGTCCCCGCAGACCTGCGGTTCGGAACGACCCGCACTTTGCCTTCGTATGCAGGGTCATGCTCACCCCCAGGGAGACAATGCCCATGCCAGCGAAAAGCACGATGAGCTTCGGATCCTCGAGAAATGCCAGGGGGAGCCCCGTCAGGGTGATTCCGGCAATCCCCAGCCCCGCCACGAGGACCTGGCAGGTATAGTGACAGACATTGTGGAGACTGCCAAAGGTTCCGAGTCCGCCAGAGACCCCTCCGAAAATCCCGGAAACCTTTCCGCCGACCTGTGTTCTGGCTTCGCTAGTCATCTATGTCGACAGGCTCCACGTCACAGCACGCTCCTCCTCGAATCACCTTCCGGGGGGCCATAGAAGAAGCTGCGCTCAATCTGGTGGCCTGGGCTGACAATCACGGCCCGTTGCAACCGGTACTCCCGATCGATCCACAGCCGGTACCAGATGTATGAGCCGGGCAGGTACAGCGTCAACTCCGTGAGCCTGGAGCCGCCGGGGAGCCGGCGGACGTCGTTCGCGCCACTCGCCGTATAGGGTTCCAATGCCATGAATTCGGCACCGCTGAGGCGGACCGTGTTGCGGGGGCCGGTTGCCCCCGGCCCGCTGAAGGTCTGCTCCGTCAGGACGAGCTGGGGCTGGGCGCGCATTGCGGCGATCACCCGATCGAGGAGCTCCGGTTCCTCGGGAGCGGCCGGCCAGGGGACATCGAAGCGGACTGTTCCGCCCGGCCAGCCCGGGGCGGAGACGCGGGCCGTGAGGCGGGTGAGCCCCTCTGGCCACGGGAACCGCATGGTGAAACACCCCTGGCCGCAGGGACGCGGGTAGAGGCTCGCGCCCTCGCCGGTGGGGGTCCGGACCTCGACCTGGACCTCGGCGCCGGGAGCGCGCTGGGCTGAGGGGGCGACCACCTGGACCTCGAGCTGGCCGTCGGCGGCGGCGAGGTACACCGCGAGCTGCCCGGCGAGCGACGCCAGCCGGACCACGGGCCCGCTGAGCGGCGCCGGACCCAGGAGGTCCTCGGTGGCGCGTGCGATCCGCGGCGGGGCCACGTTGACGAGCAGGGCGGAGAGGCCCACCACCGCCAGGAGAACGGCCCCCTCGACGCGGGTGAGACGGCGCAGGAGAGACAGGCGGGCGCCAGGGTTGGCCGGGAGGCCCCGCCGCCGCGCCGCCAGCGCCAACGCCAGCGCCACCATCACCAGGAGCAACTTGAACAGGAGCACCCGCCCGTATGTGGTTTCCAGAAGTTCGGCCGGCCGAGTGAACTCGGCGAGGGCCGTGGCCGTCCCACCGGCCAGGGCCACCAGCACCAGACCGAAGGCCAGCCCGGCGTAGCGACGGGCGGCCTCGCCAAGCGCCGGCCAGTATCCCTCCCGATCCATTCGCCAGAGGACGATGACAAGGTGCAGGAGCGCCCCTATCCAGAGCCCGGCCGCCACAAGGTGCATGGCGTTGGCTGGAGCGGCCCACCAGGTCCCGGAGGTCCCCGAGTGGCCGCGGAACGCAATTACCCCCACCGCCCCAGCGAGCGGCAGTAGGGCCGAGGCGCGCAACCGCGGCAGCGGCAAGAGCCAGAGGGCATAGGCCAGGAGGACCAGGGCCGCTGCCGACAGGAGCCCCGGCCGGGTCGCGAGGAGGGCGCGCCAGGCGCGAGGATCGAGGCCTCCCACCCCCCCGCCCCCCGCCTGCGCCCCGGCGAGCAGCAAGGACTGCCAGGTCACTCCTACCAGGGCGAGCAGCAGTCCGAGGACCACCGGCGCGCGCGGCACCTCCAGATCGTGCTGTCGCGCGACCGGCCGCCAGACAAAGGTCTCACTCCCGAGGCCGCCCAGCGCAATGGCCAGTCCAACGAGGAGCAGCCAGCTCCCCCCAACGTCCGGCCAGGATATCGGCGTGGAGGCCGTGGCCGAAGCCCCGGGCAGTTGCCCACCGCTCCCGACGCCAAAGGCAAACTCTCCCAGCGAGACATGCCCATCCTCGGCCAGCACGCGCCAGGAGACCACGTACACGCCCCCCATGGCGGGCGGGAGAGCCGTCCGAAGCGCCGTCGCCCCGTTGAGGAGCTCGCCGGGACCGACCTCTACCGCGGCCCCCTGCGGCGTGCGGACCGAGAGTTCCTCCGAGCCGGGGACGATCGAGCCGCTGAACTGGAGGGTCAGTGCCGACGGGCTGGACGTGAGGCGCTCGCCGGCCTGGGGCGACGTGCGCACCAGGAAGGCGTGGGCACCCGCAAGGGCGGGGAAGGCGAGGACGAGCGCCGCGGCGACCCCCAGCAAGCCGAGGAGGCGCAGACCAGACATGGACGTGGATGAACTCCAGAAGCAACGCCCCATCAGCCGTGGTCACCCGTGGGAGCCGGATATTCGATCTCGCGGGACGCGGCCACTGCCTCCCCCACCTGGCAACGCAGTCGGCGGACGCCCCAGAGCAGGTTCGCCGTCAGGGCGAGAGCGGCGGCCGGGATGAAGTAGGGCCGCACGGCGATGACCGCGACGGTGAAGCCCGCGGCCAGGGATCCCAGGGCCAGGACGGC
>JBOHQK010000022.1:0-6940 GCA_050732195.1 Methylomirabilales bacterium (SeqCode) | reverse complement strand
TCCGCCGGGAAGAGGTCGGCCCGCCCCACGGTGGCCCCCACGCGCAGGGCTTTCCCCGCCGTCATCAGGTCCGGCTTGACCCCGAAGTGCTCCACGGCCCACCAGCGCCCGGTCCGCCCCATCCCCGACTGGACCTCGTCGGCGATGAGCGGGATGCCGTGCTGCCGCGCGAGGCGCGCGACCTCCTGCAGGAAGGCCTTCCGGGGAATCCGGTACCCCCCCTCCCCCTGGATCGGCTCAAAGATGATAAACGCCACCTCCTCGGGCCGGACGAGGCCGGCCTCGGGATCGAGGAGGCGGGCCAGACGGCTCGTCCCGTCCGCCTCCTCCCAGCCGCAGCGGCAGGCGGCGGGGCAGGCGCAGAAAGGGAGGCTCAGGACCTGCGGGATCTGGGGGAAGAACGCCCGGTGGACCGCCTTGCTCCGGTTCAGGGAAAGGGCGCCCAGCGTCCGCCCGTGGAAGGCCCCGTCGAAGGTGACGGCGTACCGCGCGGCGGGCCGCGCCGCGTAACAACACTTGATGGCGTTCTCGACCGCCTCGGCCCCTGAGTTGGAGAGAAACGCCCGGCCGAACCCGAACGGGGCCGTGAGCGCCAGGAGCTTCTGCTGGAGGTGGGCCGGGGTGGGGAGGGTGGGCGCATCCGGGTCCGGACCCGCCGCGCCGATGAAATCGGTCCCGGCGTAGCGGTCCGGGTCCACGGCGGCGCACCGGGCCGCCTCCTCCAGCAAGGCGGGGTGGTTGTAGCCCAGGGCGGCCGTCCCGATGTGCGAGGCGAAGTCCAGGAGGACATTCCCGTCGGCGTCGGTGCAGAAGGGCCCGATGGCCGGCGCCGTCCGGTCCCAGATGAAGCCCTCCTGATAGGTGGCGGGGGCCGCCACCGCCTTGTGGTAGGCGGCCCAGCGCCGCGCCCGCGGCCCCGGGGGGGGCACCGCCACACGCACCGCCGCGGTCGCCCGGTTCATGACCCCCTCCGCTGGGCCGCGGCCCGGAGGCGGGCCGCGAGCCGCGTGTGCCGGCCCTCCGCCGGCGCCGTCTTCACCGCGATGGCCAGCGCCCGCCGGCTCCCGGCCAGCACGTCCAGCCGACGCCCCCGGGTGATCGCGGTGTAGAGCAGGTTGCGCCGCAGCATGATGAAGTGCTGGGTGTGCAGCAGCAGCAGGACCGCCGGGTACTCGCTCCCCTGCGACTTGTGGACGCTGACCGCATACGCCAGGGTCAGTTCGTCCAGGTCGGCCGCCTCGTAGGGGACCTCCCGCTCCTCGAACCGGACGGTGAGGGTCCCCTCCTCCGGGTCCACGCGCGCCACCCGCCCGATGTCCCCGTTGAAGACCTCCGTCTCGTAGTTGTTCCGGAGCTGCATCACCTTGTCCCCGACCCGCAGGACGCGCTGCCCCCGGGTGAGGGCCGGGCCCGAGGGGTTGAGGGCCGCTTGCAGCGCCTGGTTCAGCGCCGCCACCCCGAGCGTCCCCCGGTGCATCGGGGCCAGAACCTGGATCTCCTCGACCGGGTGGAGGCCATGCCGCGCCGGCAGGACCTTCGCCACCGTCTCGACCACCAGGGCAGCCAACCGGTCCGGGTCCTCCTCCTCCAGGAACTGGAAGTCTCCGGCCTCCCCCAGGAGGGGCATCTCCCCTCGGTTCACCCGGTGGGCGTTCTGGACGATGAGGCTCTGCTCCGCCTGCCGGAAGACCTCCTGGAGCCGGACGACCGGCAGGACCCCGGAGGCGATGCAGTCGGCGAGGACCGCCCCCGGCCCCACGGAGGGGAGCTGGTCCGCGTCCCCCACCAGGACCAGGAGCGCCTCCGGGGGCAGGGCCTCCACGACCCGGTGCATCAGGGGCAGGTCGGCCATGGAGACCTCGTCCACGATGACCGCCTCAGCGGAGAGGGGCCGGGCCGCGGTCCGGCGGAAGGCGCCCTCCCGCGGGCTGAACTCCAGGAGGCGGTGGACCGTCTGGGCCGGGCGCCCCGTGGCCTCGCTCATCCGCTTGGCGGCGCGCCCCGTGGGCGCCGTGAGCAGCGTCCGGAGCCCCTTCCGCTCCAGGATCGTGAGGAGGCAGCGGAGGATGGTGGTCTTCCCGGTCCCGGGCCCGCCGGTGATGACGACCGCCTTGCCCCCGAGCGCGGCGGCCAGGGCCTCCTTCTGCCGAGGGGCCAGGACGAGGCCGGTCTGACCCTCGACCCAGGAGAGCGCGCGCGCCGCGTCCAGGGCCACACCGAAGCGGGGGACCTTCAGGAACACGCCCAGGCGGCGGGCCAGGGCCGCCTCGGCCTCGTGCAGATCGCGGGGGAAGACGACTGGTTCCTCTTCTCCAGGCTCCACCACCACCTCCGCCGCCTCCCCAAGGCGCGCGAGGGGCTCCCCCAGCACCGCGGGCGGCACCTGGAGGACCTCGGCCGCCGCCTTGAGCAGCCCCTCCCGGGGGTAGCAGCAGTGCCCCTCCTCCGTGAGGGAGCCGAGGACGTGCAAGAGCCCCGCCTCCAGGCGGACCGGCGCATCGGGGGAGACCCCCAGGCGGGCCGCGATGCCGTCGGCGGTCTTGAATCCGATGCCGTAGATGTCCCGGGCCAGCCGGTAGGGGTTCTCCCTGACGAGCGCCACCGCGCCCAGGCCGTAGGTCTTGAAGATCTTCCCGGCGTAGGCGGCCGAGACCCCGTGGCCCTGGAGAAAGAGCATCACCTCCCGGACCTCCCGCTGGGCGTCCCAGGCCGCCCGGATCCGGGCCACCCGATCCGGGCCAACGCCGCTGACCTCCCGGAGGCGCTCCGGCTCCTGCTCGATGATCTGCAGGGTCTCTTCCCCGAACCGCTCCACCAGGCGCCGCGCGGTCACGGGGCCGACCCCCTTGATGAGCCCGGAGCCCAGGTACCGCTCGATGCCCACCCGGGTGGCCGGGGTCAGGACCTCCCAGGCCGAGACCCGGAACTGCTCCCCGAAGCGGGCATGGCGCGTCCACTCGCCGGTCAGGCGGAGGGCCTGCCCCGGATGGACGCCCGGCATCGCCCCCACGACGGTGACGGGGGCGGGGCGGCCTGCCACCGCTAGCCGGGCCACGGTGTAGCCGTCCTCCGCGCTCGCGTAGGTGATCCGCTCCACGACCCCCTCAAGCGTCGCCATGGCCTGCCCGCCGCCGCCGCGGGCGCGGAAGCAGCGCCGCCCGCGTGAGGGCGTCTTCCCCGAAGCGCGCGGCCACGGCGTCCATGACGGCGGCGACCCGTTCACGCCGGGCCCCCCCCTCCCCGAAGAGGGGGAGTTGCCGCCCCGCCGCCTCCGCCGGGAGCAGGCGCGAGACGGCGATTCCCAGGAGGCGGATCCGGCGCCCGGGGACGCGGGCCGCCGCCAGGAGCGCCGCCGCCACCGGGAAGATCTCGTCCGCCAGGGCCGTGGGGGCATCCAGCGTCCGGGCGCGCGTGTGGGTCTCGAAGGGCTCGAACCGGACCTTGAGGGTGACGGTGCTCCCCCGCACCCCCTCCCGCCGTAGCCGCCGCCCCACCCGTTCGGCCAGGGCGAGGAGTGTGGTCCGGAGCAGGCGCGGGTCGGCGGTGTCCTCGGCGAAGGTGGTCTCGGCCCCGATAGACTTGGCCGCCTCCTCCGGCGTGACCGGCCGATCATCGAGGCCGTTGGCCAGCGCCCAGAGGTGCCGGCCGGCCTCGCCGAAGCGGGCCGCGAGGGCCGCCTCGGGCCAGGACGCCACGGCGCCGATGGTGATGAGGCCGAGGGAGCGGAGCAGGCGCTCCGTCTTGGCCCCCACCCCCCAGAGGCGGGAGACGGGGAGGGGGGCCAGGAATGCCTTCTCCTGCCCAGGCGGCACCGCCACGAAACCGTCGGGTTTCCCGAGGTCGGAGGCGACCTTGGCCACGAACTTGCTCCCCGCCACCCCCACCGAGGCGACCAGCCCCTCCTCCGCCCGGATGTCCGCCTTGATCCGGCGCGCGATGGCCTCGGCCGCCCCGAAGAGACGCGCGCTCCCGGTCACGTCCAGGAAGGCCTCGTCAATGCTCAGGGCCTCCACCAGGTCGGTGTAGCGCGTGAAGATGCCGAAGAGCCGCTCCGAGACCTCCTGGTAGCGCTCCATCCGAACCGGGAGGAAGACGGCCCGCGGGCAGAGGCGGTAGGCCCGGCCGATGGGCATCGCCGAGTGGATGCCGAAGGGCCGGGCCTCGTAGGAGCAGGCGGCCACGACCCCGCGTCCCCGGCCTCCCTTCGGGTCCGCCCCGACGATGACGGGCCTCCCGCGGTAGCGCGGGTGGTCCCGCTGCTCCACGGCCGCGAAGAAGGCATCCATGTCCACGTGGATAATGCGCCGGGGTGTCGCGAGGGGGCGGGGAGCGCCGGCGGCCCTCACTGCAGCAGCATCTCCAGGAGGTCGGCCAGGCGGGCCATGGCGTGGCCGTCATCCGGGGGCGCCTGCATGGCCCGACCACGGAGCCAGGTGATGAGGCTGCGCCGTCCCTCGAGGGAGAGGCTCTTCAGGGCGTCGAGGAGGGCATCCAGGTCCACGTCGTCGTTGCGGCGGCGCCCCATGGGGCCTCCTCCCGGCGGGGCCGGGGCTACTCGAGCAGACTGGCCCAGACGCGGCGGACGGCCGGGTTGCGCAGGCGGTCCAGCTCGGCTCGGACGTGGCCCAGGCCGTAGACGCAGAGCTCGAAGTTCTCCGACAGTTTGCGGAAGAGGGGAGCGGCGGAGCCGTAGGCGCCGAGGGTGAACGCGGAGACCACCCGGTAGGAGTGCTTGCCGGTCCGCACGTGGTCCAGGAAGGCATCGCGGGAGACGGCCAGACCGGATTTGGCCTGGCGGGCGAGAAACTCGGGGAAGAGGCCGGTCATGAAGAGGGTGTAGTCGCCGATGTGCTTGTGGACCTCCCGCTCCCGCTCCAGGGTGGTGGCCCGGTGCAGCAGGTCCCCCTCCGCCAGCATCTCGGCCACCTCGTGCATCCGCTGCCCTGCCGCGTTGCGGATCCTGTAGACGTTGTCCACGTGGGCGAAATCGGTGAGGAGGTCGGCCAGGTACCCGGTCACCTCCGGGTCGGACCAGGCAAGCCCCTCGAAGAAGGTCCGCTCCGTGAGCCCCGCGAAGAGGCGGCGGAGCGGGTGCCCGCGGGTGATGGGTTCCGGCATCCCTTTTCCCTCCCTGGCCGCGGCGGCGACACGCGGCCCGCGGTCCCATTATAACAGAGGTCGCGGCGGGGCCTCGGCCCGCGGGACCCGCCCGGCCAGCTTGGCCAGGGCGAGCGCGGCGTGGGCCACCACCCCCGGGTCCCGGTCCGCCAGGGCGTGCAGGAGGGAGGGGAGCGCCGCCGCCGCCCCGATCTCCCCGAGCGTCCAGGCGGCCCGCAGGCGCAGCGGCGCCTCCGCCGCCGTGAGGTAGGCCGCCGCCACCGGTGCCCCGCCGGCATCCCCGAGCCGCCCGAGGATCCAGGCGGCGTACAGCCGCACCACGGCAGGCGCCGCCTCGTCCGCCAACGCGGCGGCGAGGAGGGGACGGGGCGTCTCATCCCCCAGGCCAGCGAGGATCTCCGCCGCGTAGAGAGCCAGGGAGCGGTCGGCCGCCTCGAGGGCGCGGTGGAGGGCCCCCCGCCCCGCCGACTCGCCGCGCCGGGCCAGTGCCTCCGCGGCGCTCACCCGGACGTAGGGGTCGCGGTCAGCCAGTCGCGCCTCCAGGAGGAGGGTCCCGACCGCCCCATCCCGGAGGGGCGCCAGCCCCAGCGCCGCCGCCATCCTGACGGACGGGTCCTGCTGCGCCAGGGCCTCTCGGAGGACCGGGAGACCGTCGGAGTCGCCCGCCCGTGTGAGGGCGGCGGCGGCCGCCACCCGGACCGTCCAGTCGGGGTCCCCGAGCCCTGCGCGCACCGCCGCGGCGCCGACCGGCCCCATCTCTGCCAGCGCCTCGACCGCGGCGGCCCGGACGAAGGGGTGCCGGTCGGCCGCCAGCGGCAAGAGGAGTGCCTGCGCCCCGGGATCCCTCCGGGCCCCAAGCCCACGGGCCGCGGCCGCCCGGAGCGCCGGGTCCGGGCTCAGGAGGGCGAGCCGCAGGAGCGGCGCCTCCCAGGGGGGCCCGCCGGTACCCGGGGGCAGGGGCCCCGCCTCCAGGACGGCCCGCTCCCCCTGCAGGATCGCCTCCCGCAGGGCCGCGGCGAAGATGGCCGAGAGCACCCCCTCCCGCCCCGGATTCGCCGGGGCCCCGAGGTAGGCGGCCACCGCCTCCTCGAGGCGCCCCGCCCCCAGGAGGAGGTGCGCCCGGAGAGCGAGCGGGGAGGGGACCCCCTGCCGCTCGGCCCGCTCCGCCCAGGCGACCGCCCGGTCAGTTTCGCCAGCCGCCGCAGCGGCGACGGCCGCCGCCTGGAGAAGTTCCGGCCCGGGGCCGCAGCCCGCGAACGGGAGGGCCAGGAAGGCCAGGAGCAGGACCGGGGGCCTCACCGCGTCCGCCTCCTCCGGGTGGTACCGCCCAGGGCGTGGGACTTCGCCGCCGTGCCGCGCGCCCGCGCCACCGGGTACTTGCGCGCGTTGGCCCTGAGCTTCCGGAGGGCCGCCCCCTTCAGGTCCACCCCGAGGACATCCGCCAGGGAGAGGAGCAGGAGGAGGACGTCGGCCATCTCGGCCGTGAGCGCCTCCCGTCCCCGCCGCCGCGCGAGGTGCGCCGCCACGGCGGCGGCGTCCTTCCACTGGAAGTGCTCGAGGAGTTCGGCCGCTTCCAACGCGATCGAGATGGCCAGGTCCTTCGGCGCGTGGAACTGCCGCCACTGCCGCGCGTCACGGAAGGCCGCCACCCGTCGCTGCAGGTCCCGCACCGTTCGCCCTCCGCGCCGCCCCTGCGGCGTCTCGCCTAGAGGTTGGTCGCGGAGACCTCGGGGCCGCCCCCGCCGAGAGCCCGCTCCGCCGCCTCGGCCAGCGCCAGGTCATGCCGGTGGTTTCTCGCGAAGATCCGGCAGTGGGCCACCTT
>JBOHQK010000021.1:0-11004 GCA_050732195.1 Methylomirabilales bacterium (SeqCode) | reverse complement strand
GCTTCGACCAAGCCGCCGGCCCCCGCGGCCCGGCCCGCCCCCCGGGCACCGAAGCCGGCCGCGCCGCGACCGGTCATCCTCCCCTCCGCAGCCCCCTGGTACGTGACGGTTCCCTCCCTGAACCTGCGCCGCTGTCCGGCGGTGGAGTGCAGCCGGCTGGCCGTCCTCACGCAGAACGAGGTGCTCCTCCGGCTCCGGGAGGAGGGGGAGTGGGTGGAGGTGCGGGTCGTCAGGACGGGGGAGACGGGCTGGGTGGCGGGCCGGTTCCTGGTGGACCGCCCGGTCGCGGAGCCGCCGAAGCCCAGGGCCCCCGCCCAGACCGCTCCGGCCCGCCCGGCACCGGGAGGCACCATCAAGGAGGAGTTCCTGGAGTGAGCGCCCCGGAGCTGATTCTCTGCCGATCCTGCGGAGCGAAGGTCCTCCCCCCCGCCCACTACTGCGACGCCTGCGGAGCCCCGCTCGGTCCCCCGGCCAGCAAGCCGCCGAAGCCCCCCGCCTAGCGCCGCCCTGGCCACGCCCGGTCGAACGCGGCGTTGTAGCGCGCGATGAGGCCGGCGTCCGCGAACGAGAAGTAGCCCGCCTCCCCCACGATGAGGTGATCGAGGACCGGGACCTGGAGGAGGCGCCCGGCGTAGACCAGTTCGGCCGTCACCGCCTCGTCCTCCGGGGAGGGGGCGGGGTGCCCCGAGGGGTGGTTGTGGGCGCAGAGGAGGGCGGCGGCGTTGGCCCGCTGGGCCACCGCCAGCACCTCTCGGGGATAGACGGGGGATTCCGCGAGGGAGCCCTCGCTCACGGTCACCACGTCCAGGATGGCGTGGCGCCGGTTCAGGGGGAGGACCAGGAACGCCTCGCGGGGCCGGTCCCGGAGGAGCGGCCGGAGGAAGGCGTACACCGCCTGGGAGGAGGTGGCCGCCCCCTTCGGGCGCTTCCCCTCGCTCTGGGCCCGCCGGCCCACCTCGAAGGCGGCTTTCAACTGGGCGACCTTGGCCGGCCCCAGGCCGGGGGTCTCGCGGAGGGCCTCCGCGGGGGCGGCGTCCAGACCACGGAGGGAGCCGAACCGGGTCAGTAACTGGCGGGCCAGCGTGAGGGCACTGGCCCCCGCCCGCCCGGTCCGGCAGAGGATGGCGAGGAGCTCCCCGTCGGTGAGGGCCGGCGGCCCGTCCCGGAGGAGGCGCTCCCGCGGCCGCTCCGCCGCGGGCCATTTCCGGATGGGGACGGCGCGGCGGCGCATGGCTCCCCTCAGGCCCCCCGGAGCGTGAGGGCCAGGAGGAGGAGGCTGAGGCCGATCATGACGGCAGCGGTGCTCCAGGCGATGAGGTTGAACGCGGGGGAGTTGACGTGTCGTCCCATGACCTCCCGGTCGTTGATGAGGCGGAGCATGAGGAGGAGGACGGCCGGGAGGAGGATGCCGTTCAGGACCTGGGAGGCCACCATGATCTCGATCAGGGGGGCGCCCGGCCACAGGATCGCGGCGGCCCCGGATGCCACCAGGGCCAGGTAGATGGCGAAGAACCCCGGCGCCTCGTGGACCGCGCGGTTCACGCCGGTGACCCAGCCCAGCGCCTCGCAGACGGCGTAGGCGGTGGAGAGGGGGACGATGGCGGCGGCAAAGGCGGAGGCGTTGAAGAGGCCGACGGCGAAGAGGGCCGTGGCGTAGCGCCCGGCGAAGGGCTCGAGGGCCCGCGCCGCGTCCGCCGCCGTCTCGATCCGGACCCCGTGCACGGAGAGGGTGGCGGCGCAGGCCACGATGATGAAGAAGGCGATGACCGCGGCCGCGAGGCTCCCCAGAAAGACGTCCAGCCGGACGAAGGGGTACTCCTTGACCCGGATTCCCTTATCTACTACGGAGGACTGGAGGTAGAACTGCATCCAGGGGGCGATGGTGGTTCCGACCAGGGCGATGAGCATCGTGAGGTAGCCGGTCTCCAGCTGGAAGGTGGGGGTCACGGTGGCCCGCAGGACCTCCCCCCAGGCGGGCCGGGCCAGGATCCCCGAGATCACGTAGACCACGTAGACGGCGCTGGCCAGGAGGAAGACCCGCTCCACCAGCCGGTAGGTCCCCTGGACGATGAGCCAGGCCACCAGTCCCGCGACGGCCGGCACGGAGAGGAGGCGGGGGATGCCGAAGATCTCCAGGGCCGCGGCGACCCCGGCGAACTCGGCCGCAGTGTTGGCCCAGTTGGCCAGGACCAGGACCACCATCACGGCGGCCGTGACCCGGAGGCCGTAGACCTCCCGGATCAGCTCCGCGAGCCCCTTGCCGGTGACGACCCCCATCCGGCTCCCCATCTCCTGGACCACCGCCAGACTGATGGTGATGAAGAAGAGCGACCAGAGGAGGGAGGTGCCGTAGTGGGCGCCGGCGAGGGAATAGGTGGCGATGCCGCCCGCGTCCTGGTCCACGCTGGCGGTGATGATCCCGGGACCCATGATGGACAGGAATAGGAGGACGCGCCGCCTCCGGATCCGGGGGAAGGGCATGCACGCTCCGGCCGACCAGGACCGCTAGTGCCGGGCCAACTAACTTCGCCTCACGTCGTTCTCGGTCGTCGGCGGTCCTCAACGTACAAACGGCGTACGCCTCCGGCCGCCTCCTCCCTCGGGCCTCGTGATGCTCGTCATTTGGCCCGGCACCCCAGCCGTCGCGTGAGCATTATCTGCGATTCGTTGGAGTCACACTAGAGGTACTTCTTCGCTGCGCGCTGCTTCCAGATCAGGGGGATGAGGCGGCTGATCACGTCGTCCACGGTGATGATCCCCTCCAGGACCCCGCTGCCGCCCACCACGGGCAGGGCCAGGAGGTTGTATTTGGAGAGGGTCTCTGCCACCTCCTGCAGGTCAGCCTCCGGGGGGACCCGGATGACCTGCTTCTCCATCAGTTCCTCGAGGGTCCGCGTGGGCCGGGCGGTGAGCAGTTGCCGGAGGCTCACGACACCCAGGATCCGCCCGTCGGGGTCCGTGACATAGAGGGAATAGATGGTCTCCGCCTCGGCTGCCCGGGCCCGGAGCTGCTCGATGGTGACAGCCGCTGTCAGGTCGGGGGGGAAGGCGGCAAACTCGGTGGTCATGAGGCCGCCGGCGCTCTCCTCCGGATGCTCCAGGAGCTCCGCCACCTCCTCCGCCTCCTCCGGCTCCATGCCCTGGAGGATCTCCTGGGCGCGGGGCTCGGGCATCTCGGAGAGGACATCGGCCGCCTCGTCTGGCTCCATCCGCTGCAGGAGGTCGGAGGCCTTCTCCGGCTCCAGCATCTGGAGGACCGAGGCCTGCACCTCCGTCTCGGTCTCCGCCAGTGCCTCGCCCGCTGTCTCCGCGTCCAGGGCCTGGAGGATGGTCGCCCGCTCGCTGGGGTTGAGTTCTTCGACGATGTCGGCGATGTCGGCCGGGTGGAGGCGGGCCAGCTTCGTGTAGACCGCCTGCCGCTTCGCCCGGGTCAGCTCGGTCTCGATCGGTTCCACGTGCTCCCAGGAGACCACGTCCCGCGGGAGGGAGAGGTGCAGCGCCCGTGCGAGGCGCTCCAGGACCGGCTCCGGGAGGAAGTGGCGCAGGAGGCCCCGCATCCCCGCGTCCACCCGGACCACCAGGTAGCGCCCCTCCTGCTGCTTGAGCCCCACGTCGTTGACCCGCACCACCCGCCGCCGGGCCGTGTCCATCACCTTCTTGTCCAGGATGTTCTTGGCAAGGAGGATCTCGCTGAGCCGGAGCCACTGGGGCCGGATGCCGTCAGCGGGGCAGGCGAGGCGCAGCGGGCCCCGCGGCCCCGGGTCGATGGCGGCGACCTGTTCCCAGCTCACGAGCAGGTCCGCCTCCTTCGGCCGGGCCACCAGGACCTTGGTGACCCGGGGGAAGATCCCCCGGAGGAGGACCACCAGGTCCTGGAGTCGCCCCACCGGGGCACCGGTGGCGTCCAGGACCGGCCGGTGGCGGAGCTGGGCGAGGGTGATGTCGGCGTGCGGGATACCGTCAGCCATCGTCGGGCGGCGCCGGGACCTCCCCGGCGCGCAGCGCCTTCTTAGTATGCGGGGCGTGATCCTGTCAATCCCCGGCCGTTTTCTCCTGGAGAGCCCCCGGGCCCTGTGCTATGGTCTTCCGGGGGCTGCCGATGCGCTTTCTGGCCGACGCCATGGTGGGCCGACTCGCCAAGTGGCTCCGGGCTCTGGGGTACGACACCCTGTACCATCGGGACGGGGACGACGAGGCTCTGCTCGCGACCGCGGCGGCCGAGGGGCGGGTTCTCCTGACCCGCGACACCCGCCTGCCGCGGGCGTCCCTGCCCGCGGGGAGCCTCCTCATCCGGAGCGACCGGGTGGAGGACCAGATCCGTGAGGTCCTCCAGGCGTACGATCTGCGGCCGGCGGCCCCGGGGACGCGCTGCCTCCGCTGCAACACGCCCCTGGCCCCGCTGCCCCGCGAGGCGGCGGCCGGGAGGGTGCCCGACTTCGTCCTGACCCGTCACGCCGCCTTCCGCACCTGCCCGGCCTGCCGGCGCGTCTACTGGCCCGGGACCCACCGGACCCGGATGGCGGAGGTCCTGGCCCGCCTATGCGGGTGATCTTCATGGGGACGCCGGCCTTCGCCGTGCCGTCCCTCGAGCGGGTGCTGAAGGACGGCCACCAGGTGGCCGCCGTCATCACCCGCCCCGACCGCCCGGCGGGGCGGGGGCAGGCGCTGGCGCCTTCCCCGGTGAAGCGCACCGCGACGCGGGCGGGCCTCCCCATTCTCCAGCCCACCAGCCTGAAGGATCCGGAAGCGCACGCCGGCCTGGCGGCCCTCTCTCCCGACGCCATCCTGGTGGTCGCCTTCGGGCAGATTCTCCCCCCCTCCCTCTTGACCCTGCCCCGCTACGGGTGCGTGAACGTGCACGCCTCCCTGCTCCCCCGCTACCGGGGGGCGGCCCCCATCGCGTGGGCCCTCATCCGGGGGGAGCGGGTCACGGGGGTCAGCATCATCCGGATGACCGAGCGGGTGGACGCCGGCCCCATCCTCCTGCAGCGGGCCGAGCCGATCCGGGACGAGGACACGGCCGGGACGCTCGGCGAGCGCCTGGCCCACCTCGGCGCCGAGGCGCTTGCGGAGGCCCTGGGGGCCCTGGAGCGGGGGGAGACGCGCCCCATCCCCCAGGACGAGGCCCTGGTGAGTACCGCGCCGAAGCTCGCCGCGGCGGAGCAGCGCCTCAACTGGACCGACGCGGCGGTGGCGCTCCGCAACCGGGTGCGCGGCTTGACCCCCGAGCCGGGGGCGCTCACCGCCCTCGCCGGGGAGACGCTGCGGGTGCTCGCAGCGGCCGTAGAGGGGGAGGAGGCGGGGGCGCCGCCCGGGACCCTCCTGGCTGTGGACCGGAGAGGCCCGGTGGTGGCCACGGGGCAAGGGCAGCTCCGCCTCCTAACGGTCCAGCCGGAGGGGAAGCGGCCGATGGATGGTGCCGCGTTCGCCCGGGGCCGGCGTCTTGCTCTGGGGGCGCGCTTTGGCTGACCGGCCCTCCGGCGCCCGGGCCCTGGCCGTGGATCTCCTCACGCGGGTGGAGCGGGACCGAGCCTACGCCTCCATCTTGCTGGACGCGACCCTCGCGCGGGGGGCGCTGGAGAGCAAGGAGGCGGCGCTCCTCACGGAGCTGACCTACGGCGTCCTGCGCTGGCGGGGAACGCTGGACTGGTGGTTTGAGGCCGTGGGGCGGCGGCAGATGGCCGACCTGCCGGTCCGGCTCCGGCAGATCCTCCGGGTGGGCGCCTACCAGCTCCGGTTCCTCGACCGGATCCCGGCCTACGCTGCCGTCAGCGAGGCGGTGACCCTGGCGAAGGGGCCCGGCGGCCACCAGGGCTGGGCCAGCCTGGCAAATGCCCTCCTCCGGCGTCTGGCGGAGCGCCGGGACGCCCTCCCGGTGCCGGAGACGGACGACGTGGCGGAGCGGCTGGCCCTGTGGTTCTCCCACCCTGCGTGGCTCGTCCGGCGCTGGCTCGCCCGCTTCGGGGAGGCGGAGGCCACCGCGCTGCTCCAGGCGGACCAGGCCCCCGCCCCGACGGTGCTGGTGGTGAACCGCCTCCGGACGGATCCGGCGGCCGTGGCCAGGCACCTGGCCGCGTCCGGGGTGGCGAGCGAGATGAGCCCGCTCCTGCCGGAGGCCTTGCGGGTCCGGGAGGGGGGGAGGCTTCGGCACGATCCCCTCGTTGCGGAGGGGCACGTCCAGGTCATGGACGAGGGGTCGGCGCTGGTGGTGGCTCTGCTGGACCCGCGGCCGGGCGAGACGGTCCTGGACGCCTGCGCGGGGGGCGGGAACAAGGCGACCCGGATGGCGGCGCTGATGGGGAACGCGGGGCGCATCGTGGCGCTGGACGTGAGCGATCGGGCGCGGCGGCGCCTGTGCGAGGCCTGCGCGCGGCTCGGGGCGGCCATCGTGGAGGCGACGGCCGGGGACGCCCGGGAGGCGTCCCGCCACGTGCCCGAGGGGGCTGACCGGGTGCTGGTGGATGCCCCCTGCACCGGCCTGGGGACCCTCCGCCGCCACCCCGAGATCCGCTGGCGCGTGCCCGAGGCCGACCTCGCCCGGCTGGCGGCCCTCCAGGGGGCGCTGCTCCGGGGCGCGGCGCAGGCCGTCCGGCCCGGGGGATGCGTGGTGTACGCCGTCTGTAGCACGGAGCCGGAGGAGGGGGAGGCGGTGGCGGAGGCCTTCGCGCGGGCCTCCCCCGCGTTTCTCGAGGAGGTCCCGGCCGGCTTCCCGGCGCAGTCCTGCACGCGCCTCCCGGCTGGGGGCTTCCGCACCTTCCCCCACCGGCAGGGCTGCGATGGCTTCTACTTCATCCGGTGGCGCCGGGGGACTCGATGAACCCGCCGATGCGCCCCTGGCTCGGCCTCGCCCTGAAGGGGGCGGGGGTCCTCCTGGGGATGGCGGGGCTGGCCATCCTGGCCGGCTATGTGGCCATGAACCTGGCCCAGGAGAAGGACAAGGTCCAGGTACCCAACGTGATCGGGATGGACCTGAAGGATGCCGCCGCGCTCCTGCGGGAGGTGGGTCTCCAGCCGCGGATGCTGACCGAGGAGTACAGCCGGACCATCCCCCGGGGGGGCGTGATCACGCAGGCGCCGCCGGGCGGGACGCGGGCCCGGAAGAACAAGGAGGTCCGCCTGACCGTGAGCCGGGGGACGGACGAGATCCTGGCCCCCAGCGTGACGGGCGGACCCCTCACCCGGGCGCAGCGGACCCTGGCGGAGCACGCGATGACGGTGGGCCTGGTGGCGCGCGTCCACTCCGGGACCTTCCCGGCTGGCGAGGTCATCGCGCAGGACCCGCTGCCGGGGTTCCCCGCCCGCCGGGGCAGCGCCATGAATCTCCTGGTGAGCCTGGGGCGGGAGGAGCCCTACTACGTGATGCCCTCCCTGGTGGGGAGCCACGCGTCCGAGGCCCTCGCGTTCCTGAAGCGCCTGAACCTGGAGGCCCGCGTCAGCTACGAGCCCCACTTCGGGATGGAGGGCTTCGTGGTGACGCAGGACCCGCCCCCCGGCACCCGGATCCGGGCCAAGGAACAGGTCGCCCTCACCGTCGGGAACTAGTGCCACCCCAAGTCATCCGGCCCACTCCTGACAGCCCGCTCTGCCGCGGGTCCTGTCGCCGGCGTGCCCCACTCGCGGCCGGGCTCCGTCACCCGCTCAGCCCCTCCCGCAATTCCTTGAATTGCGGCAGGAGGCCGAGGGGGTCCCACTTTGCCCGGCCGCTCGGGGGCCGCGCCCGGCGCCACCCGCGGCTCGGCTGCCATCCTCGGTGCAATTCGTTGGACCAACACTAGGGGAGGGCCCATGCCGAAACTGGCCCCGTCCGTCCTGAGCGCCGATTTCGGCCGCCTGGCAGAGGAGATCGCCGCGGTGGAGGCGGAGGCCGACCTCCTCCACCTGGATGTGATGGACGGCCACTTCGTCCCCGCCATCTCCTTTGGGGCCGACGTGGTGCGGGCCCTCCGGCGGCGGACCCGCCTCTTCCTGGATGTGCACCTCATGGTCCAGAATCCCGACCGCCACATCGCCCCCTTCGTGGACGCGGGGGCCGACGGCCTCACCGTCCACGTGGAGGTCTGCCCCCACCTGCGCCGGACCCTCCAGCAGATCCGCGACGCGGGGGCGCGGGCAGGGGTGGCCCTGAACCCCTCCACCCCCTTTGGCCACGCCGAGCAGGTCCTGGGGGACTGCGACCTGATCCTGCTGATGTCGGTGAACCCGGGGTTCGGGGGGCAGAGCTTCATCCCGTTCGTGGAGGGGAAAATTGCGGCCGCCCGGGAACGCCTCCGGGCCCTCGGGGCGACCTGCGAGCTGGAGGTGGACGGGGGGATCAAGCCCGAGAACTGCCGGGCGGTGGCCGCCGCCGGCGCCTCGATCCTCGTCATTGGCTCTGCGGTCTTCAAGAGCGGGGACCCGGTCGCGACCCTCCGGGAGATCCGGCGGCGGCTCCAGGGGGAGCCATGACGACCTCCCGGTGCCCGGTCTGCGGCAACACGGTGGACGACCGGCTCCGCTCCCTGCACGCCGAGACGGAACGCGGGCGCATCGCGCGGATCCAGCGCCAGCACCCGGAGTGGGTGGCGCAAGACGGGGCCTGCCCGCGCTGCGTGGAGGCCTACCGGGTCCGTCGGGGGGGCTCAGCGGGAGAGGCGGCGGGGGAGAGATCGGGCGAGGGCGGATAGGCGGGTCACCGCTTCGGGCGGCAGGCGCACGCCCCCGAACCGGGTGGCGTAGTAGGCGAGCGTCAGCTCCCGCAGCGGGGCGAAGGGTTCCCCTCCCTGCCTCACCACTCGCTCGGCGAACTCGGCCGCCGTGAGGGCGGGAGGCTTCTCGAAGCCGGCACGCCGGAGGCGCCGGAGGGCGAGGGCGTAGAAGGGCACCGGGGGGGCAGCGGGCCGTCGGGCCGGGTTCCGCGGTCGCCTCCGCCAGAGGAGGAGGCCGGCCGTGCCGGCCGCGGCGGCCAGGGCCAAGAGGAGAGTCGGCCAGGCGGCAGGAGCCGCTGCCCACACCCGATCCCACCCGCGACCGATCCCCTCGTGCCAGGCGAGCGTATGCGCTCGCACCTGGAGGGCCAGCCCGAACTGGTCTGCGGCCGAGAACCCCACCACGTAGCGGTTCCAGCGGAGCCACAGGGAATCCAGGTAGCGCCCGGCCGGCCCGAGGAGCGGGGCCGGTCGGGCCGCGTCGAAGGCGGCCCGAGGGGAGGGATCCAGGGTCCGCCACCCCTCGCCCGGGAGGAAGGCCTCCACCCAGGCGTGGGCATCCATCTGCCGGACCGCCAGGTACTCCCCGTACTCGTTCCAGGACCCCTCCAGGAAGCCCACGACCAGCCGGGTCGGGATCCCGAGGCTCCGCAGGAGCACTGCCAGCGCGGTCGCGAAGAGTTCGCAGTACCCCTCCCGCCGCCCAAAGAGGAAGTCCTCCAGGATGCCCTTCCCGGCAGGCCGGGCGAGATCCAGGCTGTAGGTGAACTGGGTGGAGAGGTACGCTTGGAGCCGGAAGGCCGCCTCCGCCGGGGTTGCGCCCGGGCCCGCCACCTCTCGGGCCAGGGCGGCGATGGCGGGGTCGAGCCGCGGGAGGCTGAGGTGTCGCTTGCGCTCGGCGGCGGGGAGGTCCGCCTCCCCCTGCCCGGGCGGGGCCGGATCCGAGAGGACCACGTACTGGAGCGGGACGGCGCGCCCCCCCAGGAGGTAGAGGGCGCCTCCCGAATCCCGGGTCAGCCCGGGGGGCAGCCCCGACAGGGCCACGGGCCAGGCCGCGGCGAACAGGACCCGGGTGTCCAGCGCCTCCCGGAAGATCTCCTGGCGGAGGGTCCGGGCGGAGCGGGGACGCGCCACCGGCGTGAACCCATCGGGGCGGACGGGGAGCGGGAACAGCCGGGAATCGCTCTGGTGCCAGCCCTCCCCGTCGAAGGCGTCGAGGGCCACTCCGCGCCAGTAGATTCGCCCGGGCGGGCGGCCGTCGGGGAAGGCGACCCGGAGGATCACGGTCTCGTCCTGGGTGAGCTGGCCGAAGGTGCCGAGCGTGACCTGCTCCGTGAACCCAGTCACGTTCATCCCCCCACCCCGCTCGAGGGCGAGGCCACCCCCCAGGCGCGGGAGCAGAACGAAGAAGAGGGCCGTGAGGGCGAAGGCCGTGAGGGCGAGCAAGCCGGTCCCCAGGAAGAAGCCGGCCGTGGCCACGTCGCGGCGCGCCGAGAGCGCGGCCCCGGCCGGCGCCTCCCCCTCGAGGTGGAGCAGGGCGAGGGCCCAGACGGTGAGCAGCCCGGCCGCCGCGAAGGCGGCCAGGTAGGCCGGCCGGGTCGTGAGGCCCGCGGCGGCCACCACCGCCATCAGGCTCAGGACGGCAAGTCGCCAGCGGTCCGCCGGCGTCCGCATCGTCCAGCAGGTGTAGAGGGTGAGACCGAGGAGGAGGCGGACGGCGGCGATGAGGAGGACCTCGGCGACAAAGAGGAAATCCAGGATGGCCCCTAGGCCGAGCACGCCGGGGATCGCCGCCAGGAGCGGGGCGGGGGGGAGGCCCCGGGCCCGGAGCGGCTCGGCCCACCAGCCGAGCAGCAGGAGGAGGGCTGCCGCGCTCGTCAGGGGGAGCGGGAGCTCCCCCGTGAGCCAGAGGGCGATGAGGCCGTCGCCGGCCAGCAGGAAGAGGACCAGCTTGAGGGCGGACCCGAACGCCATCATCACTGTCCCCGAGGCTGGCCCGCCCCGAGCGCGAGACGAAGGGCCCCGGGTCCTCCGCCCGGAACCAGTGTCTCCCCCGGACCGGGCAGGCCGTCCCCCGCGGGGTCGAGGAGGGCCAGCTCCCGGAGGATCCGGTCTGCGTGCCGCTCCCCTGTCCCCCACGGCACCTGGCGCCGGCCCGCCAGGAGGCGGACCGCCGCGCCCAGGGCGCACGCGGCGAGGGCCGCCCCCGCCGCTCGGCTCACGTCCGCCTCCACCGCCTCCGGGCTTCCGCCGGGAGCCCGCTCCAGCATGATGGTGAGGCTCCTGCCGGTCTCCGCCGCCGACTCCCGCAGCATGAGGC
>JBOHQK010000020.1:0-16567 GCA_050732195.1 Methylomirabilales bacterium (SeqCode) | reverse complement strand
CACGCAAGGAAATCCAGGGACCCGCTGAAGCGACGGGTACCCCGAGGCGGGAAGGAGCCCAAGCGCTCCTCGTTGGTAGGCTGGGGTGAGGAGCGACGAGCCACCGCGGCGGAAGGGTCTCTTTCGGACGCGTGCTAGGGGAGCTTGACCTCGATGTAGGCCTTCTGGCGGAGCTCGGCGAGGTAATCCTGGTAGCGCTTCTGGGCCTTCTGTCGGAAGAGGTGGTCGCGGATCCGGTCGCGAGCCTGCGGGAAGGAGAGGACCGGGGCCTCCTTCGCCTCGACGAGGAGGATGTTGTAGCCAGCCGCCGTCCGGATCGGCGTGCTCATCTCCCCCGGGAGGAGGGCGAATGCCACCCGCTCCAGCTCGGGAGCCAGCTCCCCCTGGCGCAGGACACCCAGCTCCCCTCCCTGCGCCGCCGTCGGGGCGTCGGAGTATCGGGCGGCCACATCCGCAAAGGGCGCGCCGGCCATCAGGGCCGCCAGCGCCTCCGATGTCCGGCTGGCGGCCGCGGCCTCCGCCTCGGGGTCCCCCACCTTCGGCACCGCGACCAAGAGATGCCGGAGCTGCACCCGGCCGATCAGGGTGAACTCGAGCGGGTGGGTCCGGTAGTAGGCCTCCACCTCCGCGTCGGTGAGGATGATGCTCCCCCGGACCTTGCGGGCCAGCAGTTTCCCGATCGCCAGCTGGTCCTGGAGGCGGCGGCGGAACTGGGGAAGCGTAAGGCGCTCCCGGCGAAGCGCCGCCTCCAGCGCCGCGTCGTCGGGCAGGCCGTTCTGGGTCTTGAGGTCCTCGAGGGCGGCGGTCACCTCCGCCGCCTCCACCCGGATCCCCTCCCGCGAGGCCTCTTGCAGGAGGAGGCGGCGCTCGATGAGCTCCTCCAGGATCTGCCGCTCCGGGGCGGCGGGGTCGGGGAGGACGGGGCCCTCCCCCGCGGCGACCAGGCGGGCCGCCGCCGCGCGACCCTCCTCCTGCACCTCGGTGAGGGTGATGACCTCCTCGTTCACCACGGCCACCACCCGCTCGATCGTGACGGCCGCGGCGGGGCCGAGCACGAGCGCCAGAGCGGCGGCCGCCCCGAGGGTCGTTGTCCAGGTGAGCCGCTTCACTTTGCCTCCCCGGATGCGGGGGGTGTTCCCGGCTGGAGCGGGACCGCCGGGGGCGCCCCCAGGGCCGCGACCGGGAGGAGCTCCTCCCGGACCTCCACGGTAGCCTGCTGCTTCAGCCCGTCCACAAAGGCTTCGAAGCCCGCCTGCTGGCGTTCCCCCAGGAGCCGTTGCTGCAGCTCCTCCCGAACCTCGGCGAAGGGCGCGGCCGGCCGCCGCTCCCGGCCGTTGACCCGGATGATATGGTAGCCGAACCGGGTCTTCACGGGGGCGCTCACCTCCCCCACCTTCAGGGCGTACGCGGCCTTCTCGAACTCGGGGACCATCTTCCCGCGCTCGACGGTCCCCAGGTCCCCCCCCTTCGCTCCGCTGGCCTTGTCCAGGGAGAGGCGCCGGGCCAACGCCTCGAACCCTTCCTTCCCCTTCAGCCGCTCCAGGACCTGCTGCGCCTCCCCCTCCGTCTGCACCAGGATGTGCCCGGCCCGCAGGCGGTCGCGGCTGAATTCCTCCGGGTGCCCCTCGTAGTAGGCCTGGACGTCCGCCTCCGGCACCTGCACCTTCGCGCTGATCTCCTCCTGAAGGAGGGTCTGGAGCATCAGCTGCTCCTTCACCTGCCGCACCCGGTCCGTTACCGCGGGGCGGCTGTCAATCCGCCGCCGGGCCGCCTCCTGCACGAGGATCTCCCGCCGGATGAGGTCTTGGGCGTACCGCTTCTGCACGTCGGCAGACTCCATCAGGACCTGGAGGTGGGCCGGGACCCGCTCCCGCTCCAGGTCCAGCCTGCGCCGGAATTCCGCCGCCGTCACCCGGGTCTGGTTGACTCGGACCACCACCTGCTCGTCGGTCCCCCCGGTGCAGGCCGCCAGCACCGCCGCCCCCGCCAGGACCCCCCACCGCCGCCATCCCACCGTTCTGCCTCCTGCGCGGTCCGGCCGCGCCGTGCATGCTCCTCCCCGCGAACGCGGGGCCACCCTAACAGGTCCCCGCCAGGCGTCGCAATAAATTTTTGACCCCGCTAGCCCGGGCCGCGGCGTCGCTCTCGCCCGAGTGCCACGCGAGGGTGTCCGCGGGACCGTACCGGAGGCGTCCGCGGGATTCCTGGAGCAGCGCGGCTGCGGCGGCCCCGTCCACGGCTGGCTTCCCGTCCAGGCGGATCCGGACGGTGGGGGTCCGCAGGTCCACCTCCACGGCCCGCAGGCGGCGGGCCAGCAGGCGCAGGGCCATGCCGGTGAGCAGCCATGTGGCCTCGGGCGGGGGTGGCCCGAACCGGTCGCGCAGCTCCGCCTCCAACTCCTCCAGAGCCCCCTCCCCCTCAGCCGCCGCCAGCCGCTTGTAGAGAGCGAGGCGGATCGTGGGGTCGTCCACGTAGCTGTCCGGGAGGAGGGCCTCCGCCGGGAGCCGGATGGCCGGGTCCACCGGGCTCTCGAGCGGCTGGCCCTTTAACTCCTGGATGGTCTCCTGAATGAGGCGGCAGTACAGATCGAAGCCCACCGCGGCGATCTGTCCGTGCTGCTCCGCCCCGAGGAGGTTCCCCGCCCCTCGGATCTCCAGATCTCGGGCCGCGATCTTGAAGCCGGAGCCCAGCTCGGTGAACTCCACGAGCACCTGCAAGCGCCGGCGGGCCAGTTCGCTGAGCGCCTCCTCCCGGGGGATGAGGAGGTAGGCGTGCGCCCGGTGCCGATCGCGCCCCACCCGCCCCCGGAGCTGATAGAGCTGCGCGAGGCCGAAGCGGTCGGCCCGGTTCACGATGATCGTGTTGGCCGTGGGGATGTCCAGGCCGGACTCGATGATGGTGGTGCAGAGGAGCAGGTCGTACTTCCGGGCATAGAAGTCCACCATGACCCGCTCCAGCGCCGCGTCCGGCTGCTGCCCGTGCGCGATGACGATTCGCACGTGGGGGAGGAGCCGCTTCAGGTAGCGGCCGAGGGTGTGGATGCTCTCCACCCGGTTGTGGACGAAGAACACCTGACCCCCCCGGCTCACCTCCCGCTCCA
The DNA here is from genome assembly GCA_050732195.1 of Methylomirabilales bacterium (SeqCode). Classification (GTDB taxonomy): domain Bacteria; phylum Methylomirabilota; class Methylomirabilia; order Methylomirabilales; family JACPAU01; genus JACPAU01. Next base: position 13,467 of record JBOHQK010000020.1, on the reverse strand, counting down.
CCGCGTCCTGGATGACGGCCGGGTCGAAGCGGCAGACGTAGGTCCGGATCGCCAGGCGGTCCTCGGGGGGCGTCTCGATGGTGCTCACATCCCGTACCCCGAGCATGGCCATGTGCAGCGTGCGGGGGATGGGGGTCGCGGTGAGGGTGAGGGCGTCCACCTCCCGGCGCAGGTGCTTCAGCCGCTCCTTCGCCGCCACGCCGAAGCGATGCTCCTCGTCCACCACGAGCAGGCCCAGGTCCCGGAACCGGACATCCCGCTGGAGGAGCCGGTGGGTCCCGATGACGATGTCCACGGTCCCGTCGCGGAGCCCCTGGAGGATGGCCTGCTGGTCCCGGCGGCTCCGGAACCGGGAGAGCATCTCCACCTTGAGGGGGAAGGGGGCGAACCGCTCGCTGAAGGAGGCGAAATGCTGCATGGCCAGGACGGTGGTGGGGACCAGGACCGCGACCTGCTTGCCGTCCATGGCCGCCTTGAAGGCGGCCCGCATCGCCACCTCCGTCTTCCCGTACCCCACGTCCCCGCAGATGAGGCGGTCCATGGCGCCGGGCCGCTCCATATCCGCCTTCACGGCCTGAATGGCCGCCAGCTGGTCGGCCGTCTCCTCGTAGGGGAAGGAGGCCTCGAACTCCCGCTGCCAGGGGGCGTCCGGGGCGAAGGCGTGGCCCGGGAGGATCTGCCGGGCGGCGTACAGTTGCAGCAACTCCTTCGCCAGGGCCCGGACGGAGGCCTTCACCCGCGCCTTGGCCCTGGCCCATGCGGCCCCGCCCAGCCGGTCCAGGGCCGGGGGGCGCGCCTCCGCCCCGACATAGCGCTGGACCAGCCCCATGTTCTCCACGGGGACGTAGAGGCGGTCGCCGCTGGCGTACTCCAGGATCAGGTAGTCCCCGTCCCGCTCGGCGACGGTGACGCGCTGAAGCCCCTGGTAGCGGGCAATCCCGTGGTCCACGTGCACCACCAGGTCGCCCTCGACCATCTCCTCCAGGGCCCGCAGGGCGGCGCCGGGGCGGGCGGCCCTGCGGGGGGGCGGCAGGCGACGGGTCCCGAAGAGTTCCGCCTCCGTGACCAGGATGGCCCTGAGGGCCGGGAAGCGGAAGCCGCGGCTCACCTCCCCGACGGCGATGGCGCACGGCCGCTCAGGGGAGGCTGTGACCCCGAGCGCGGCGCCGAGGGCGTGCTCCCGGAGGATCTCCTGGAGGCGGCGGGCCTGCGCCTCGCTGCGCGCCACCAGCGTCACCGCGAACCCCTCCCGGAGCCACCGGGTCACATCCTCCAGGAACGGCTGGAGCCTCCCCTGGTAGGCCGGGACCGCCTCCGTGGCGCAGGCAATGGCCTCCCCCGGGAGCCCCTCGGGCAGGGGGAAGGGGGAGAGGACGACCTGGAGACGGGACGCGAGGCCGGCGCGGAGGGTCTCCCAGGGGACCAGACGGGCGGCCGCCGGGGGGACCGCGATCTCCGCGGCCGCCCACCGCGCATCGGCCCGGACTGCGGCCTCGCGTGCCCTGGCCGCCCCGGCCGCCACCTGGTCCGGGTCATCCAGGAGGCAGAGGGCCTCCGGGGGGAGGTAGTCCAGGAGGCTTGCCCCGCCCCCGGGGAAGCAGGGGAGGTACGCCTCGAGGCCGGGCGCCGCGCGCCCCGCCTCCAGCGCCTCCCGGAGGGAGGGGGGGACCCGGCCCCCCGGCAACTGATCGAGGGCAGCGAGCGCCGCCTGCCGGGACTCCGGGTCGAGGAGGGTCTCGATCACCGGGAGGACGAGGGCGCGGGGGAGGGGACCCATCGAGCGCTGCGTCTCGGGGTCGAAGGTCCGGAGGGACTCGATGGCATCCCCCACGAACTCGACCCGGACGGGATGAGCGGCCAAGGGGGGGTGGATGTCCAGGATGCCCCCCCGGACGCTGAACTCCCCCGGCTCTCCCACCTGGGGGGCGCGGCGGTAGCCGATCCAGGTGAGGCGCTCGGCCAGATCCCCAGGGGCGACGAGGCGCTGCGGGTGCAGGTGCACGACCGCCCGCTCGAGCGCCTCGGGCGTGAGGAACCGGCCGCTGGCCGCGGCGGCGGCGGCCACCACCAGCCCCCGGCCCTCCCGAAGAAGCCCGAGCGCGTGGAGGCGCTCCGCGGTGAGTTCGGGGGGGAGGACGGCGCGGGCCGCGGGATCGCCCGGGAGCTCGGGCAGGTGTCCCACGGCGCTAGCGCCCAGGGAGAAGCGGCAGTCGCGGGCGGCTGCCTCCGCCTCGGCGGCGGTCCCGGTCAGGAAGAGGGCGGGCCGGCCCGTGGCGCGGATGCAGGCGGCCGCCACCAGCGCCCGCGAGGCCCCCGTGAGGCCGTGCAGGGTGAGGGTAGCCGGCGCCTGCGCGTCCAGGTGACGCGCCAGCTCCAGGGCAGTGATCGCTTGCTTGAGCAGGGCCTCAGCCATCTCCCAAACACAAATACCCCTCCCCGCCAGGGGCCCGCTGGGACCCCGGCAGCGAGGGGGGAGGCGCACCGCCCTACCGCTGGCGGTGCCGCTCCAGGATGCGGGCGATGAGGCCGGAGGTGGAAGCCCCCGGGGTCAGGGGGACCGACTTGACCACCCCGCCCCGCGCCTCCACCACCTCCCGCCCTATGATTTGATCGGGGGCCCAATCGGCCCCCTTCACCAGAACGTCCGGCCGGAGGGCCGCGATCAGGGCGCCCGGGTCCGGCTCGTCGAAGAGGACCACGAGGTCCACGGCGGCCAGCGCGGCCAGCACCTCGGCCCGCTCCACCTGAGGCACGATGGGTCGGCCGGGCCCTTTCACGGCCCGAACGGAGGCGTCCGTGTTCAGCCCCACGACCAGGGCGTCCCCGAGGGCGCGGGCCGCGTCCAGGTACCGGACGTGGCCCAGGTGCAGGAGGTCAAAGCAGCCGTTGGTAAAGACGACCGCCTTCCCGGCCCGCTGCCACGCCCGGACGGCTGCCACGGCCCCGTCCAGGCCCCGGATCTTCCCGGCATAGCCGGGGACAGGAGCCCCCGCGTCCCCCGGGCCTCCCCTCACTCCGCCTCCACCGGCGCCCCACAGGGCCAGAGCACGCCGTCCACCATGGCCTGCGCGATCAGTCGCTTCGCCTTCGCCACGTAGGGGAGCGGGACCAGCACCCGGATCTCCCCGAGGGGGCCAACGTTGAGACCGCCATAGCCCGCCACGCGCATCGAGCGGAGCCGGCACGGGACACCTGCCCCCTGCAGGACCTGGCGGATCCGCTCGGCGTGGAGTTCCTCGTACGTTACGTATGCGGCAGCGAATTCCATCCGGCGGAACACTATAGCACGGGGGAGCGGAGGCGCCAACGATCTTGCCTTCCACGGCGGCCCGCCATATAAGGAATAGACTAAGCGGCGGCCGGCCCGACGGGTCTAAGGGAGAAAGAGGGGACCGGCGGCCGCCGGGGAGGGTCGGGTGCACGAGACAGATGAGGCGCTCCTGGTCCGCCTCAGGGCAGGGGATGGCAGCGCCTTTGAGGTGGTGGTCCGGACCTACCAGCGGGACCTGTACCGGCTGGCCTACCGGTTCACCCGGAACATGGAGGACGCGAAGGACCTGGCCCAGGAGGCGTTCCTCCGGGCCTACCGCGCCCTGTCCCGCTTCGACGGCCGCTCGAGCCTGTACACCTGGCTCTACCGGATCACCCTGAACCTCTGTCTCAACCACCGGCGGGGGAAACCCCGGGAGGAGATGGCCGACGCGGCGGGACTGGCCGACCCGGCCCCGGGGGCGCTGGAGGCCCTGACCGGGGCCGAGCGGCAGGCCGCGGTGGCGGCCGCCATCGCGAGCCTCCCCCCGCAGCAGCGGGCGACGGTCATCCTCCGGGTGCAGGAGGGACTTCCCCACGAGGCCATCGCCGAGATCCTGGAGTGCTCGGAGGGGACGGTGAAGGCCAACTTCTTCCACGCGGTCCGGAACCTGCGGGCGCGGCTCCGGGGGTATGGGGCAGGAGGGGGATGCGATGCGCTGCGATGATGTCCAGGCCCTCCTGATCGAGGCCGCCGACGGGGGCCTGGCCGCCCCCCTCCAGGCCGAGGTGGAAGGCCACCTGGCCGGCTGCGACACCTGTCGGGCGGAGGCGGCCGCCCTGCGGGAACTCCTCCGGACCGCGGCGGCAGATCCGGTGCCGGAGCCCCCGGCGCCCTACTGGACGACGGCTCAGGAGGAACTGGCCCGGCGTCGCGAGCTTGGGCAATCGGCCGCCTTCAGGCTCACCCGCCTCCCCCCCTGCGCCCGTGGTCCCTGGCGGGGATCGCGGCCGCCTTTCTCCTTGCCCTGGCGGCTGCCTTCCTCGCAGGCCGGGGCCTCTTTCCCTCCGCCCCGGCCGGCCCCACCGCAGAGGAACTCGCCCTCCTCCGCACTCTCGAGGTGGTTCAGGATCTCGAGCTCCTGGAGCAGGTGGACATCCTCCAGAACTACGAGCTGCTGCGCAGCCTGGCCCGCCCGGGCCGGGCCACGTGAGGCGGTCTATGGGACGGGTTTTCCGAGGGGCCATCGGCTACGCCGGCGTTCTCCTCCTGGCGTGGGGAGCGTGCGGACCGCTCCTCCTGCCGGACGCGGCGGGGGAGGCCCCACCCGCCACGGCGCGTCCGGGTCCCGAGGAGCGGGCGCGGCTCGAGGAGGCCTGGCAGCGCTGGCGGAGTCTTCCCCCTGAGGAGCGAGCGCGGATCCGGCGGAACTTCGAGCGGTGGCAGCGCCTCAGCCCCGAGGAACGGGGGGCCTTCCAGGAGCGGCAGGAGGCGCTCAGGCGTCTCAGCCCGGCGGACCGGGAGCGGCTCCGGGAGAACCTGCGGCGGTGGCAGGGCCTGAGCGACGCGGAACAAGACGCCATCCGGGGGAGCCTTCGCGCCTGGCAGGCCCTGCCACCGGAAGAGCGGCTGCGGCTCCGGGAGGAGTGGCGGGAATTCCGGGATCTGACCCCGGAGGAGCGGCGGCGGCTGCGGGAGACGCTGCGAGGAATGCGGGAGGGAGCGGGTCCCGCCCCCCGGCGAGGCCCCGGCCACGTGCCTCCGGGGCGCCGGCTGCCGGGAGGCCCCTGAGGCCCCTAGTGTGGCTCCAACCAATTTCACCGACGATTGCAGTTGAGCCGCGGGTGGCGCCGGGCCACATGACGAGCATTCGGAGCTGCCGCCCTCTTCCCGGGGCGAGCCGCTCCTCCGCCCGATACCCAGACAGGGCTGCGTCGCGGCTCACCCCGGGCGGGCGGCAGCAGGAGGGCAGCCGGAGGCGTACGCCGTTTGTACGTTGAGGACCGCCGACGACCGAGAACGACGTGAGGCGACGTCAGTTGGCCTGACACTAGCCCTCCCAGCCCTCCACGAGCGCGGCGCACAGGAGGGGGAGGAGGATCTCGTGGTGGCCGGTGAGGGCGTAGCCCTTGCCCGCCCCGCCGGCCACCGGCCGCCGGACCACGTTCTGGGTCGGGCGGTAGTGCTGCAGGAAATCGCAGTTGACGGTGGTGAAGTCGGTCACCGGATGCCCGGCGTTGCGGGCCACGGTGAGGGCCTTCACGAACACCTCCGGGAGCAGGACCGCCGAGCCCAGGTTGAGGTAGACCCCGCCCCCCCCCATCGTCGCCACCACGCGGGTGAGGAGGTGGAAGTCGCGCAGCGTGGCCTCCCCGACCGCCGCCCCGTCGCAGGCCGGGTGCATGTGGACGATGTCGGTCCCGATGGCCACGTGCACGGTGGCCGGGAGCCCCAGGCGGGCGGCCGCGGCGAAGAGACTCAGGGCCTCATGGGGGAGCTTGAGGGCCCGGATTTTCTCTCCGAGGGCGTGGCCGAATCCCCAGCCCTTCGCGCGCCCCTCCTGGACCGCCTGGTTGACGGTTTCCCCCGTCTCGGCGGCCATCCCGAACTCCCCGGCGGGAAGACCCGCCTCCACCTCCTCCGACGTGAAGCCGGCGTAGGCCAGTTCGAAGTCGTGGATGGCGCAGGCGCCGTTCATGGCAAGGGCCGTGACCAGGCCGCGCTCCATGAGGTCGATGAGATGGGGGGAGCAGCCCACCTTGATGACATGCCCCCCCAGGCCGGCGATGACCGGCTTGCCGCGACGGCGCGCCGCCAGGATCGCAGCCACCACCGCCTGGAAGTCGCTCCCGGCCAGGATCCGGGGGAGGCGCTCCAGGAACTCGGTCAGCGTCCCGCCGGGCGTCCAGGCCCTCCCCAGGTCGGCCGCCTGCACCTTGCTCAGGCGAGAGTGGAGCGGGTACGTCTTGAGCTTGGTCAGGTCAATCCGGGGCCACTCCTCGCCCATTGCGCCTCCAGGTCGACGCACTATAGCACGCGACGGGATCTCGACCAACCCGGGCGGGGACCGGGCCCCATCAGGACCGGGCCGCCAGCCGCGCCAGGCGGGCCACTCGGGTTCCTCGAAGCGCAGGGTGGCGGTCCGGCGCGGGAACAAGATCTCGATCCCGCGGGCGCCTCCCCCCCGGGCAGCACGGCGGGCCCTACTGGGGGGCTGGGAGGAGCTGACCCGGCACACCCAGGAGGCGCTCGAAGAAGCCGGTGAGCCCCCGCCCCAGCGTCGTGAGGGTCTCGCCGCGGATGTGCGGGTCGTCCACCGGCCCCGTCACGGTCAGGTAAATGGTGACGAACCGTCCCTCCTTCCCGGTGAGGATGTACCCGGCGACGGGGATCCGGCCCAACACCGCATCCAGCCGCTGAAGGGGCTGCACCACTAACGTGAGATCGAGGGTCTCGTCGGCCAGGTCGATCCCGCCCACGGCCGCCACCTTCAACGTGTTGCTGTCCAGGCGCAGATCCTGCGTCCGGGCCACCCCGCGCTCCACGGAGAAGGTCCCGGCGATCTGGGTGTAGGGCCAGGCCCGTTCCGCCCGATCGGGGCCCGGGGGCGCGTCGAAGAGCTCGGCCAGGTTCAGGAAGCCCAGGATCTTCGCGAGCGTCCGGAACCGGCGGACCTGGCCGTCGAGCATCTGGAGGTTGAGCCGCCCCTTCAGGCTCCGCCAGAGCGCAGGGGCGTCATCCCCCTCGGCCCGGAGCGCCCCGTCGGCGTTGAGTTTCCCCGAGACCCGTCCCCGGTCTGTCCCCTGAGCGCGCAGGACCCGTTCCGCCTCGCCGGCGGCCAGAGCAAAGGTGAACTCGGTGGCCCAGCGCCCGTTCAGCCGCCGCACCTCAGCGTCGGCCGTCAGGCGCCCCTCCCCCAGCCGGCCCCGCAACCGCGAGTGGATGACGCCGTCGGCGAACCGAACCTCGCCGGCGATCTCCTGGAACGGCTCGGCGTACCCCACGAGGGAGAGGCGTGCGTCCCGGATCTCCATCTGGCCCTCCACGGCCGGCGCCCCCCAGGGCCCGGTGACCTGGAGAGCCACCTCCCCACTCCCCGTCAGGCGGTCCACGGCGGGGAAGACCGGCGCGAGGATGACGAGCGGGACCTCCCCGTCCAGTTGCACGTCCCACCGCCTCCCCGGGGTGAGCCGCCCGGTGGCGGTAAAGAAGCCCCCGTTCCGCCTGAGGTGGAACTCCGCGAACTCCAGCGCCCCATCCGCATACCGCAGGCGGATGGGCGGGGAGGCGGCCCAGGTCTCCCCCTGCACCGTCACCCGGAAGGCGCTGAGGTCCAGGCTTCCCCGGCGGGGCGCTCCCTCCTCCGCCAGGCCCTCCAGGGTCAGCGTGCCGATGGCCGCGGCTGTCGTAGCACCCAGCGCGTCTGGGGCCAGGCGGCGCAGGAGGGGGGTGAGGTCCGTGTCGGTGAAGCGGGCCTGGACCCGATAGGGCCGGCCGGGGTCCGGGTCCACGGTGGCCACCAGCCGGACCTGGGGACTCGCGAAGCCCGCTTCCAGATGCCACGTCCCCTCGGTGAGGCGCAGATCCGCCGTGGCGGTCCCCAGGGGGAGGCCGCCGATGGCGAGCCCCTGGAGCAACACCTCGGCGCGGACCCCGGGGCGCTCCAGGTGCCCCTCCCCCCGGGCGGTCAGGGCCCCCGTCCCCTCCACCGGCACGCCGACAAACGCGGAGAAGCGCTCGAGGGCGACCGGGGTGGCCGTGAGGGCGAAGGCGTAGCCCCCGTCGAAGCTGAGGGCCCCCTCCCCCATCACCTCCTCGTTCCCCCGCCACGCCCGGAGGTGCGACACCCGGAGGCGCCGGGGCTCCAGGGCGAAGGTGAGCTCGGCCCCCTCCCACCGCTCCCGGATCAGGAACGGGCGGGTGAGCCGGACCTGCCCCTCCCCCCGGAGATCTGTCACCGGGCCCGTGAGGCGGACCTCGGCGGTGAGCACACCCCTGAGCGGCAGGGGGCGGGGCGTGACCAGGCCCAGGAGATCCTCGAGGCGCCCGCGCTGGATCCGGCCGGTGAGATCCACGGTGAGATCGCGGCCCTCTCCCTCCGATCGCTCCACCACGGCCATGCGCCCACCAAACTCCCCCTCCGTCTCCCCCCGGACAGCGCGCAGGCGCACGCTGCGCAGCGTCGCTCCCTCCCCCTCCACCGTCGCGACGACGCGGTCCAGCGGAACCCCGTACAGGAGGGGGCGGTCCCAGACGAGGGTAGCGGTGACCTGTGGCCCGGCCAGGGGCCCGGTGACGCGCCCGCTCAGGAGGGCCCTGCCCCCGTAGCGGGGAAAGCCAAAGAGGAGGGCCATCTCCCCCACGTCCGTCAGGCGGCCCTCCAGGGTGAGGTTATAGCGCCCCCCTTCGCTCCGCCCGCCGAGGATCAGGCTCGTCTGGGGGAGGGTGAGGGCAAACCGCTCCAGCACCACCTCCTTCCCCTCCAGGCGCAGCGCGGCGGCCGCGGTTCCCCTCGCTCCGGGCCGCGCGGTGGGCGCGAGGTCGGCTACCGTGATGTCGAAGCGTCCCGTGCTGCCGCCCCGTCGCACTGTGAAAGCGGCTTCCCCGGTGACAGCACCCGTGGCCGGGATCCGCCAGCCAAAGCCCGCCAGAACCCCGGGCATGGCCAGGGCCTCGGCCGCCAGCCGGATGGCTGTCCCGCCCCCGGCCTCTGCGGGGAAGCGGAGGCTGCCCCGGGCCCGGCCGTCCATGGCGGCGAGTGCCACCTCCTCGAGGCGCACGCCACCCTCCCCGGCCCGGAGGGCCCCCCGGCCGCTCCCGACGGCGAATCCGAACAGGTGGCCTTCCGCGAACTCGACCGTCCCCTCCAGGACCGGGCTCCCCAGCGCCCCGGACACCCCGCCACGGAAGGAGAGGGCCCCGTCCCACCGGCCCGGCCACCCCAGGAGGGCTGCCAGGGCCTCCAGGCGGCCCGTCCCCTCCGCCCTGAGGTTCAGGGTGGGCGCGGACGCGAGGCGGGTCACCGCTCCCTTGAGCTCGAGACGCCCGCCGAGGAGGCGTGTCCCGGCTTCCTCCACCGTCATGGTCTCTCCCACGGTCCGGAACCGCCCCGCCGTCTCCTCCAGGACGAGTTGGCGATCCCTCCAGGCGGTCTCCAGCCGGGGAAGGCGCAGGGCGAGGACGGAGCGCCCCTCTCCCTCCAGGGTCAGGTCGAAGTCGAGGCCGCTGGCACGCAGGGCGTGACCGGGCCCCGTCAGGGTGACGGTTGCCCGGCGGACCTGGAGGAGGCGGAGGTGGACCGGCCCGAAGACGGAGGGGGGGAGGGCCGCCACGATGGGGACATCCGTTTCCCCGATGGGGCCCGTCACCTCCACGCCTTCCGCGGTGACCGTCCGGATGAGGAGGATGCCCCGCAGGAGGGCCCGGAGGTCGGCGTAGAGCCGCAGGCGGGTGATCGCCGCGACCCTTCCCTCCTGGAAGGTCGGACCCCGGGCGACCTGGACCTCCTCCAGCTCGAGGAAGGCGAAGGTGGGGCTCAGGCGGAAGGCCCCGACCGTGACGGCCCGCCCGAGACGGGAGGCGGCCGCCTCCACCCCCTGGCGCAGCCGGTCCTGAACGGGGGGGAGTTGCAGGGCCAGGGCAGCGGCCAGCCACAGGAGCGCGGCCAGTGCAATGGCGACGAGGGCGGTGAGGGCGAGGCGATAGGCCCAGCGGCTGAGGGCGGAGGCCACGGCAGGGCTCACGCCGGGAACGCGAGGTCGCGGAGGAAGCCCGCGCCCCCCTCCGGGATCAGGGCGTCCACCTCGCTGTTCCTGGCCGTCATCCCAACCTGCCGGAGGCGGTCAGCGGCCATCCCGCCTTTGCTCACGGGGTCGGCGGCGAGGTGTTGCCCGCCGCCCCGGCATCAATGGTCGAGCGGATGAGGGAGCGCAACAAGGCACTCCGTTCGGCCCCCCGGAGGAGCCGGCTCAGGTCCTCGTAGACTGTGGGATCGTCCAGGAGGGCGCCGAGCGTCCCCTCCCCTCGCTCCAGGCGGCCCGTGACGGTCCGGAGGCTGGCCGCCGCCCCTTTTAGATCAGTCAGGAGAGCCTTCCCCTGGGGATCGGTCAGGAGGGTTCCCAACACCCCCTCCCCTCGCTCCAGCGCAGAGGCCACCCGGTCCAGCCGGCCCGCCAGGCCCTGGAGGGAGGCGGCCGCCTCCCCCAGGTTCTTCATGAGGGCCTCCCCTTCGGTCCCGTAGATGAGCGCGTGCAGGGTCCCCTTGCCTTGCTGGACGGCGTCCAGGATCTGGTCCAGCTTCCGCAGGTCCGCTTCGAGCGTTGTCAGGAGGGCAGAGTCCTTCCGGGTCAGGGCACCCAGCAGCCCCTCCCCCGCCTCCAGCCGAGACACCACTGCCCTCAGGCTGGTCGCCGCCTGGCCGAGGTCGGCCACGAGGCGCGCCCCTTCCTTGCCGTGGATGAGGGTGTGCAGGAGCCCGGGCCCCTTCTCCACCGCCGCCAGCGTTCGCCGGAGGGAGCGCAGGGTGGCGGCCAGGTCCTCCTGGCTGTCCCCCCCCTCGAAGCCGACCAGGACCCGGTTCAGGGACTCGGCGGTCTTCGTCACCTGGTCCAGGAGGAGCGCCCCCTTGTCCACGAAGTGGGTGTAGTCCCGGGGATCCACGCTCCGGACCTCCTCCCCGGGCTCCAGGACGCGCGCCGCCGCACTTCCCACGGTGATCTCGAGGATCTTGTCCCCCACGAGCCCGATGGTCCCGATGGTGGCGATGGAGTCGGCGCGGATCCGGTCCTGGAAGTGCTGGTCAACGGCCATCTCCACGCGCAGGCGCGGGTTGGTGGGGTCGCCGCTGAAGGTGATCTGGGTGACGGTCCCCACCGCCACCCCGGCGAGCCGGACCGGGGCCCCGGTGATGAGCCCCTGGACGTCGGTGAAGGAGGTCCGGAGGGTATACCGCCGCTCGAAGAGGCGGCTTTGGCTGCCGATCACGAGGACGAAGGCCATGAAGAGGATGAGCACCCCTCCCACGAAGAGGCCGACCCGGAGCCGCAGCCCCACGTCCTGATGGTTCGCCATCGCCCGCCCCCCCCTCCTGGCCCCCCGCCTCAGTCCCTCTCCAGGTGGCCCGAGATGAAGTCCCGTACCAGCTTCAGGTCCGAGTGTTCGATCTCCGCCGGGGTCCCGGCCACCGCGATCCGCCCCTGGTGCAGCAGGGCGATGCGGTCCGAGACCTTGAAGGCACTCTGCATGTCGTGGGTGACCACCACCGAGGTCACCCCCAGCTTCTCCCGCAGGTTGATGATCAGCTCGGTGATCTTCTCGATGTTGCTCGGGTCCAGGCCGGTGGTGGGCTCGTCGTACAGGATGATGCGAGGCTGGAGCGCGATGGCCCGCGCCAGACCCACCCGCTTCTTCATCCCGCCCGACAGCTCGGCCGGCTCCTTCTCCTCTACCCCGGGCAGGCCCACCAGCTCCAGGACCTCCCGGACCCGGTCCCGGATCTCCCCCTCCCCCATCCGGGTGTGCTCCCGCAGCGGGAAGGCGATGTTGTCGGCCACCGTCAGGGAGTCGAAGAGGGCAGACCCCTGGAACAGCATCCCCACCTTCCGGCGGACGGGGAGGAGCCTCTCCTCGGGGAGCGGGGTGATCTCCTCCCCGTCGATCCAGATCCGGCCGGCCTCGGGCTTGATGAGGCCGATGATGAGGCGCAGGAGGACGCTCTTCCCGGTCCCGCTCCCCCCGATGATGGTGATGGTCTCCCCGCCGGCCACCTCCAGATCCACCCCCTGGAGGACCGCCAGGCTGTCGAAGCTCTTCCGCACCCCGGCGAGCCGAATGGCGGTATCGCCCACCCCTACCACCCCTCCAGCCACCAGAAAAACTTCGTGAGGAAAAAGTCGGAGATGAGGATCAGGATGGCGGAGGTCACCACGGTGGCCGTGGTGGCCCGCCCCAGCCCCTCCGTCCCCCCCGTCGTCTCCAGCCCCTCGTAGCAGCCCACGATCCCAATGATAAACCCGAAGAAGACCGTCTTCCCCAGGCCCGAGAGAAGGTCGGCCAGCTTTAAATTCTGGAGGACCGTGTTCAGGTAAAAGTGGTAGTCCACGTTGAACTCCCACTGCGAGATGACCATCCCCCCCAGGATCCCCAGGACGTCGGCCACCAGCGTGAGGAGGGGGAGCACGATCATGGCTGTCAGGACCCGGGGGACCACCAGCTTCTTGATGGGATTGGCCCCCAGCGCCCGCATGGCGTCTATCTGCTCCGTCACCTTCATGGAGCCCAGCTCTGCGGCGATCCCGGAGCCGACCCGCCCCCCCACCAGCAGGGCCGTCAGGACCGGTCCCAGCTCCCGCACCATGGAGAGGGAGACCACGATCCCGACGTAGGCCTTCGCCCCGAACCGGGCCAGCCCGTAACTGGTCTGGAGCGCCAGCACCAGCCCGGTGAAGACGGCGGCGATGGCGCAGATGGCCGCGGAACGGACCCCGATGTGGTCCATCTGCTGGAGGAGGGGGCGCAGCGGGTAGGGGGGAAAGAGGCTCTGGTAGAAGGTCTGGCCGGCCAGGACCGAGACCCCCCCCATGTAGCCCACCAGGCGGCTCGCCCGGTCGCCCAGCGCCACCACCACCTGCCGCGCACCGGCCGCACTCGTCATGGCGCGCCCCCCAGGAACTGCCATCCGCGGAGGAAGGCCCCGAAGGCCGCCTCCCCCCCTGCCGCCGCTTCCGGCCGCGCCACCGCCAGCAGGTCGTAGAGGCAGTTGCCCCGCCGGATCACGACCGACTGTACCAGGATGGATCCCCCGGCGACCTTGGCCCGTAGGAGCGTCTGAAGCCCGGTGGCCCCATCCACGCTGACCGCCTCCTGGCGGAGGAGTTCGCGCTGCCGCAACCCGAAGAAGAGGTGCCGGGTCAGGATGGCCGGCTCCGCGACCTCGGCGGGGGGGCAGGAGGCAGCCACGGCCAGCGTGACGGCGCCCCCGGGCTCTCGAAGAGCCAGGTCCGTCCCCTCCACCTGAACCCGCTCCCAGCCCGGCGGGAGGGCCACCCGAAACCCCTTGGCCTCGTCGAGGTAGGCGCCGTCCACGAAGCGGCCGCCGCCGCAGCCCGTGAGGAGCAGGGCCACCAGGACCGCCGGCCTAGACCGGCGCATGGTCCTCCTCGGCCGGCAAGTCCCGGGCCGCCTCCGCCTGGGCCGCCACCCGGTCCTCGAGCCGACGG
>JBOHQK010000019.1:0-3714 GCA_050732195.1 Methylomirabilales bacterium (SeqCode) | reverse complement strand
TCTGGTCCTATCGGAACGAGGGGGTCTTCCACGAGGCCGTCACGAACCAGATCCTGGATGACCTGGTCAAGGCCTGCGAGCCCCGGCGGATGACGGTGGTGGGGGACTTCTACGTCCGGGGCGGCATCCACACGGTGGTGACCGCGTCCTACAGCAGGCCGGGGGAGGAGCGGGCCTGATGGAGGCGGTCCTCCGGGCGATCGCGGCGGACCGCGAGGCTGCCCTCGAGGAACTCAAGGCCTTCCTCCGGATCCCCAGCGTGAGCGGGGACCCGGCCCGCCGGGGGGAGGTCCGGCGGGCCGCCGCCTGGGTGGCGGAGTTCCTGCGGGGCTTCGGCTGCCGGGTCGAGGTCCTGGAGACCCCCGGCCACCCCGTCGTCTACGGCGAGTGGACGGGGGCGCCGGGGCGTCCGACGCTTCTCATGTACGGCCACTACGATGTGCAGCCCGAGGACCCGGTGGAGCGCTGGACGAGCCCCCCCTTCGAGCCGGCCGTCCGGGAGGGGGCCATCTACGCCCGGGGGGCGGCGGACGACAAGGGCCAGGTCTTCATCCACCTGAAGGCGGCCGAGGCGTGGCTCCGCGCCGAACGTCGCCTCCCCGTGAACCTGAAGTTCCTGATCGAGGGGGAGGAGGAGGTGGGGAGCCCCAACCTGGAGCCCTTCGTCGCGGCCGAGGCGGGCCGCCTCAAGGCCGACGCCATCGTCATCTCCGACACCGCGATGCTGGCGAAGGGCGTGCCGGGACTGTGCGTCGGGCTGCGGGGGATCGTCTACTGCCAGGTGGACCTGCAGGGCCCGGCCACCGACCTGCACTCCGGGGTCTTCGGCGGGAGCGTAGCCAACCCGGCGAATGTCCTCTGCCGCCTCCTGGCGCGCCTCACGGACGAGAGTGGGCGGGTCACGATTCCCGGCTTCTACGACGATGTCCGGCCTCTCACGCCTGTCGAGCGGGAGGCGTTCGCCGCGCTGCCCTTCGACGAGGCGGCCTACCGGGAGGCGCTGGGGGTCCCGGCCCTGGAGGGGGAGGTCGGCTTCACGGCCCTGGAGCGGCGCTGGGCCAGGCCCACCTTTGAGGTGAACGGGCTCCAGGCCGGCTTCACCGGGGCCGGCTCCAAGACCGTGCTGCCGGCCCGCGCCATGGCGAAGGTGAGCATGCGCCTCGTGCCGGACCAGGACCCGGAGAAGGTCGTCGAGGCCTTCGAGGCCACCCTCAGGCGTCTCTGCCCGCCCTCGGTCACCCTCACCGTCACCCGGATGCACGGGTCCCGGCCCTGGCTCATGCCGACGGATCACCCGGCGGTCCAGGCCGCCGGGAGGGCCCTCGAGCGAGGGTTCGGGCGGCGGCCTGTCTTCATCAGGGAGGGGGGATCCATCCCGATTGTCACCGCGCTTACCGAGCGGCTCGGGGTTCCCATCCTCCTCCTGGGCTTCGGCCTTCCGGATGAGAACGCTCACGCCCCAGACGAGCGGTTAGACCTGGACAACTTCTACCGGGGCATCGTGACCATCGCCCACCTGTACCGCGAGCTCACCTGACGAAGGGAGGCCGGGATGGCGGAGGCGGCGGGCCGGGACGCGCTGCCCCTCCGTTACCAGGTTGTCTTCTCCGCCCCGCCCACCCACTCCCCCTGGCGACCTGGAGCCTGCCGGCAGGCGACCGGGGAGGCCCTCCTGCTAAGCCTCCCGGAGCTGCTCCCGCCCGGGACCGTCCTGCACGTGGAGGTCTACTGGCCGGAGGAGCGGGCGGTCGTGGAGTTGACCGGGGAGGTCCTGGCGGCGGAAGGAGCCGAACCGGGGTCCCCTGCGGCGGAGGCCGCGGCCCACTGGCTCGCGGTCCTCACCATCTCGGAGGAGGGGCGGCGCCTCCGCCGTCACGCCCTCACGGGAGCTTCAGGAGTGGGGAGGAGAGGCGGAGGGTCCGGGGGATGACGCTGAGGCCGGCGGTCTCTCCGACCGTCTCCAGGAGGAAGATGACGTCGGGGTCGGCGAAGGAGACCCCGGGCGTTCCCCCGGATGCCCGGATGGTCTCGGCCACGAAGGTGCCCAGCGCCCGCTCCATCTCCTGGGTGTTCACCCGGCCCTTGAAGCCGCGCCGGTCCAGGCGGACGAAGAAGCGAGGGCCGGGGTGGCGGGCCACCGCCTCCCGCAGCGCCGCCTGGGCGTCCTGGAGAAAGGTCTCGGCCGTGACCGGGAAGGTCCGCTCCACCGGCACGACCCGGGTGATGAGGCTGCCCGGGGCCTCCCCCTGGGCGGCGCGCTCCTGCATCGTCTGGAGGAACGCAACCGGCTCCGCCACCCGCCCCACCAGCACGTTCCGGTAGCCGGTGAAGCGGAAGCGACCGAAAGGGCGCAGCGCCCGGGACAAATCCCGGCCGCAGCCGTCCGCCGCCGTGAGCAGGACATTCCAGTCCATCGCATCCCCTGCCGCCCCTATAGCAGAGGCCCAGGGAAAAATCCACGCCCACTTGGCCGTTGCCGCCCCGGGTGTGGCGGGGTAGACTCCCGCCGTGCCTCTTGGGGGAGGGGAGCCGTGGGGGCGGCGATCGTCATCGTCGGGGCCGGGGTCGTGGGCCTCAGCACCGCCTACCAGTTGGCCCGGGCTGGCCTGCGGGACGTTCTGGTTCTGGAGCGGGAGACGGTCGGGAGCGGCTCCAGCGGGAAGAGCCTGGGGGGCTTCCGGGTGGACTTCTCCACCGAGGCGAACATCCGCTTCTCCCTGGAGAGCCTGAAGGCCCTCGAGGGGTTCGCCGACGAGTTCGGCGTGGACCCGGACCTCAGGCGGATCGGCTATCTCATGCTGACCACGAGCGAGGCGCTGGCCGCCCGGTTCCGGGAGAACGCCTCCCGCCTCGCCCGCTTCGGCGTGGAGGTGGAGGTACTTTCCCCGGGGGAGATCGGGGCCCGCTGGCCTTACCTGCACACCGCGGACCTGGCGGGCGGGACCTTCTGCGCCCGGGACGGGACCGTCGGGGTAAGCGAGCTCACCCAGGGCTACGCCGCCGGGGCCCGCCGCCTGGGGGTCACGATCCGGGAGGGGGCGGAGGTGGTAGGAATCGAGGTGCGGGGCGGGCGGGTGGTGGCCGTCCGGACCCGCAAGGAACGGGTGGCCACCCGCCGGGTTCTGTGCGCCGCGGGGGCTTGGTCGGCCCGGATTGGGGACATGGTGGGAGTGAAGATCCCGGTGACGCCGGTCCGGCGCCAGGTCTTCGTCACGGGCCCCTGCCCGGCGATCCAGGGGGTGGTTCCCCAGGTCGTGGAGGTGGGCAAGGGCTGGGTCTTCCGGCGGGAGGGGGCGGGGTTCTTGATCTATGGGCCGCAGGACTCCGCCCCGGAGGGCCTGGCCGTCCTCGACTGGGGCTCCGTGGGCTGGGCCGTGGCTGCGGCGGCCCACCGGGTGCCGCCGCTCGCGGAGGCGGAGGTGGTGGGAGGCTGGGCCGGCCTCTACGACATCTCCCCGGACAACCACGCCATCCTGGGCCCGGTCCCGGGCCTCGAAGGGTTCTACGTGGCCGCCGGCTTCTCCGGCCACGGGATCATGCACAGCCCGGCCGCGGGGAAGGTCATGGCCGAGGTGATCCTGACGGGGCAGGCCCGGACCCTTGACATCGCCCCCCTCACGATCGAGCGGTTCGCGAGGGGCGCGCTCCTCGAGGAGCCGATGACGGCGCACCGGCAGGGAGAGGGATGAGGCGGGCGCCACCATCGCTCCCCGG
>JBOHQK010000018.1:0-6546 GCA_050732195.1 Methylomirabilales bacterium (SeqCode) | reverse complement strand
ACCTGCGTCCGATCCTGCTCGCGGCCGAGCCCGTCGTCACGCTCCGGGCGCGCTACCGCCTCCTGCGGGACCTGGGGGAGGTGGCTGAGGAGGTTCTCCTGCACAGCCTGGCCGACGTCCGGGCGACAGCCGGGGAGGACGCCGCCTTCCAGCGCCAGGTGGCCTTCGTCCGGGAGACCTTCGCGTTCCGGCGGGACCGGGTGCAGCCGGCGGCATCCGCCCCGCTCCTCCGAGGGGAGGACGTGATGGCCGCGCTGGGGATCGCTCCCGGCCCGCTGGTGGGGGACTGTCTGACCGCGGTCGCGGAGTGGCAGGCGGCGGGAGAGGTCCACAGCCCTGCGGAAGCCGTGGCGCGCCTGCGCGCGGAGTGGCCGGTCCTCCGGGAAGCCCGGGACGCCCCCTAGTGCTGCTTGAAGGCATCCCGCCCAATCGGACAGGCCGCTCGGGGGCCGCGCCCGGCGCCACCCGCGGCTCGGCGGCAATCCGAGGCGCAATGCGTTCGACCTCCACGAGGGCTTGCCCCTACCGCGCCCGGGTGGTATAAGGCGGCCAGGCGGGCCGATGCGAGCGAGGGTGGGAGGGGCGGTGGACGAGCGAACCCGGCGGGCCGGGCTGCGGCACATGGTCCTGGGGTTCCTCCTCCTGCTCCTCTCCCTCTTCACGGTCGCCCTCTGCAGCCTCCCCCGGGAGGTGCGGGGATCCGGGAGCCCTGGTGCGGGGCCGCGCTAGCGAGAGGCGGCCTCGCCCCCTCCCGGACGAGCTCCTGGAGTACTACGGCGATCTCTTCGTGACCCTGGGGGTCGCCGCGGCCGCCGGGATCAGCTTCGAGCGGTTCCTGGTGGACCCCGACTATCACCTCTCCCGCGTGGCCCCCCCGCCCCCCGCCCCCCGCCGCCGGTGGACGGTCCGTCTGCGGCGCGCCCTCCTCTTTCTTTTCCTCCTCCTCCTTCTCCTGAGCCTCGCGGCCTGCGCCTCCGAGCCGGCCGGTCCCGAGGGGGTCGCCCGGGCCTTCGTGGACCGCTACTACGCGGCCGCCGACCCCGGGGCCGCCGCGCCCTACGCCTCAGGCCTGGCCCGGAAGAAACTGGAGGAGGAGCAGCGGCTGGCGGCGGAGACGGTGGCGGATCCCCGGGCGCGGGAGCGCCAGGTGGACGCGACGCTGGAAGGGGAGCAGGCCCAGGGGGAGGACCGTATGTTCTTCACCTTCTTGGTCACGGTGCGGGTCGGCCCGCTCAGCCTCCGCAAGCGGGTCCTCGTCGCCACCGGGAAGCAGGGAGGGGCGTGGAGCGTGACCAACTATCGGGAGACCGACCTGTGACGGACGCGCGGAACCCCCAGGCGAAGCCAGTGAGCGCTTCTCGCGTGGTGTTGTCGCACGTCATGAACCCGGCCGACGCCAACCCGCTGGGCTCGGTCCACGGGGGGGTCATCCTGCGGCTGGTGGACGAGGCCGGAGGGGTGGCGGCGGTCCGCCACGCCCGCCGGCCCGCGGTGACGGTGGCCATGGACAGCATGACCTTCCGCTCGCCCGTCCCCATCGGCTCCCTGGTCACCTTCAAGGCCTCCGTCAACTACGCGGGGACCACCTCGATGGAGGTGGGAGTCCGGGTGGAGACGGAGAACCTCCTGACCGGGGAGGTCCGGCATACCTCTTCCGCCTACCTGGTGTACGTGGCCCTGGATGAGCAGGGGCAGCCCTCCCCGGTGCCGCGCCTCATCCCCGAGACCGAGGAGGACCGGCGGCGGATAGCAGCCGCGGAGGCCCGGATGGCGGCGCGTCTGAGGCAGCGGAAGGGGTGAGCCCCTTGCGAGGCTGCCGGGCCTGTGGTAGAACAAAGCGCGCGCGGGTATCGTCCAATGGCAGGGCGAAGGCTTCCCAAGCCTTAGATGCGGGTTCGATTCCCGCTACCCGCTCCAGAGGACTCCGCTTCGGGTCACGGGTTCCCGTGACCCGTTTTTCTTGCAGAGGCCCGGTGAGGGGACACACCGGCGAGCCTCTGTGCTATACTGGGCCGGCCCGACAGGGCTGCGGCTGTTTCATTCTCAGAGGGAGGGCCTTATGCGTCGTGTATTCCTCGCGGGGATTCTGGCGGGTGTGGTGGCCGGGTGCGTGATCGTCCCAGGGGGGCCGCCGGGCCGCGGCGGCGTCCCGCCGGGCCACGGGGGGATCCCCCCCGGCCAGGCCAAGAAGATGGGGCCGCCGGTCCTGGTGGCGGCGCCCCGGCTGGTGCTGGTCCCGGACACGAATATCTACGTCGCCATTGGGATTGACTACGATGTCTTCGTCGTGGCCGGGGTGTACTACTTCTTCCACGAGGGGTTCTGGTACAGCGGCCCGAGCCACCGGGGTCCCTGGCGGGGCTTGGACGCGAAGGAGCTGCCGCCGGGTCTGCAGAAGGGCTCGCCAGGCCAGCTCAAGCAGAAGCTCCCGCCCGGCCTCAAGAAGAGCTAGGGGACCCGTGGCCCAGGGGGTCATCCGGAAGCGGGGGTCGGCAGCGGTCCTGGGGACCTGGCGGGCCGACGCCCGCTCCCTCTCCGTGCGCACGGAGGACCCGGACCTGAGGGCCGAGGCGGACCGGATCCTGAGCACGCCCCAGCTCATCCCGGTGAAGCCGCCGACGCACTGGCAGGAGGCGGGCCCGGAGTCGGCTGTCCGGACGGCTCCGGTAGCCTACAAGTACATCCCCATCCTGGTGATGGAGCTGGAGAGCCTCGGCTACGAGGTGGAGCAGACCGATGAGGAGGCGTGAGGGCCTGGGCGTGGGCGAGAAGAGATCCGGGCCGGGACTCGTCTGAAAGAGCGCGGCCCTGGGGGAAACCAGCCGGGGCCGCCGGAAGGAGGGAACCCATGACGGTTCGGCAGGCGTTCATCCTGGCAATTATCCTTCCCCTGGTTGCCGCCGGCTGTGCCACCCCGCCCACACCCGCCCAGCAGGGCGCCATCATCGGCGCCGGCGCCGGCGCAGCGACGGGAGCGGTGGTCGGCGCGGCGACGCGGGGGAGCCCGGGCACGGGGGCCCTCCTGGGGGCCATCATCGGCGGCCTGGGTGGGGCGATCGCCGGGGACATCTACCAGCAGGGCCAGCAGCGGGCCTACGAGCAGGGGCGCCAGGATGCGGCGCGGCCCGGGGTGCCGCAGCCCGGTGGCCCGCCCGTGACGGGGCAGGGACCCTACGCCCCCGACCCGACCCGGGGCGAGGTCAGCAACAGCACCCGCTGGGAGGTCGAGGTCTACCTGGACCAGCAGCCCGGGAAGCTGGCGAGCCCGACCTTCGTCCTGAACCCGCAGGAGAACCGGCCCGTGAATCTGGACATCGGCCAGCACCGGATCATCGCGAAGGCCTTCGTCAGCACCCAGTTCGGGAAGCGGCCCGTGGGGACCTTTGACCGGGTGGTCACCGTGGATCCCAGGAGCAGCGGCTGGAGTATCCGCTTCGTCGAGACCAGCTTCTAGCGCCCTCGGAGCCGCCGCCCTCTTCCCGGGGCGAGCCGCTCCTCCGCCCGATACCCAGACAGGGCTGCGTCGTGGCTCGCCCCGGGCGGGCGGCAGCCGGAGGGCGGCCGGAGGCGTACCCGGTTTGTACGTTGAGGACCGCCGACGACCGAGAACAAAGCGAGGCGAGGTTCGTTGGCCCGACACTAGCGTCTGGGTGATCGGGCGTCCCCCGGAACCCCTGCGGGGGACGCCGCTCTCCCGACGGGACCGCCGAGCCTGTCGCCGCGGCCCAGGGGTGCGCCGGGGGGTACCGGGCCCTCCGGGAAGGCCCCTCGAGGATGGAGCCCTCTCGCGGGTGGTCGCGGCCCGCGTCGCGCCCCTCCGAGGACTTCAGGCCGGCGAGGAAGGAGTCAACCGGTGGCTATCCAGCCGCTCATCCGTGACCTGCTGAAGGAGCTGGGGGAGGACCCGTACCGGGAAGGGCTGGTGAAGACCCCCGAACGGGTGGAGAAGGCATGGGAGCACCTCACCAGCGGGTACCGGAAGGACCTCTCAGAGGTCCTGAACGGGGCCGTCTTCGTGGAACAGTACGACGAGATGGTCCTGGTGAAGGACATTGACATCTACTCGGTGTGCGAGCACCATCTCCTGCCCTTCTACGGCAAGGCCCACGTGGCCTATCTCCCCAAGAACAAGATCCTGGGTCTCAGCAAGGTTGTCCGCTTGGTGGAGATGTTCAGCCGGCGCCTTCAGGTCCAGGAGCGCTTGACATGCCAGATCGCCGACACCCTGATGGAGACGCTGGAGCCGCGCGGGGTGGCGGTGGTCATCGAGGCCTACCACTTCTGCATGCTCATGCGGGGGGTGGAGAAGCAGAACAGCCGGGCGATGACCAGCAGCATGCGGGGACTCTTCCGCGATTGCCCCATGACCCGCAACGAATTCCTGCAACACATCGCCGGCCCTGCCCGATGAGCGTGCGGGGGCAGGTGGCCCGGCCATGTGGGAGGAGCCGCTCACGGCCGCGGAGCGGGGCCGAGTGCTCCAGCCAGCCGATGTGGCCGCCGCGGCCCTGTACGCCGTGGCGCAGCCGGCGCGGGCGTTAGCCGAGACGAGTATCCTCGAACCAGCCCGCGGTGAGCCGTAGCGCCTGCAAGGGTAGGTCAGACCAGCAGACCACAGACTAAGTATTGACCGTTCAACGAGTTGCGAAGCCCGGGCGGGAGATCCTCCTTGACAAGAGTGAAGGTCTTGGTATCCTAAAGCGAGAATTAGTAGGGTCCGGAGATCGGCGAGAGAATCATGGAGCGAAGGGTGGCGCTCGAATTCACAATGGTGGGATTGGATGGGGATCGGCCGCAGTTCCCCATCGGCATCGTGTCGGCGATGCTGGGGGTGAGCGACCAGACCCTTCGCCTCTACGAGAAGCACGGGCTGGTGAAGCCGGCCCGGGTGGGCGGGGAGCGGACCTACTCGAAGGGAGACGTCCAGTGGCTGATGTGCCTCCGGCACCTCATCCACGCGGAGAAGGTCAGCGTCGCCGGTGTGAGGCGGCTCCTGGAGTTCGCCCCGTGTTGGGAACACGTCGCTTGCCCGCCCGACGTGCGGGTGCGCTGCGCCGCCCCCCGGAAGTACGCCAGGCCCTGCTGGGAGCTGACGCAGCGTTTCTGCTTCAAGCCTGTGCCGCACTGTGAGACCTGCGGCGTGTTCGCGGTGGGGAAAGCCGGACGGGCTGGCACGGGGAGCGGAGCCTCCCCGGAGGGCGAGGTTTCCACGACGGGATGAAGCAGCCGGAGGGGGTGCGACGTGTGGGGGAAGCAGCGAAATCAGCCGGAGCCCGCGGGGGCCTCTGAGGCCGCCGTCCTGGAGGCCCTGCGGAAGGTCCAGGACCCGGAGATCCACAAGGATCTGATCACCCTCAACATGGTCAAGGACCTGAAGGTGGAGGGGGGGACCGTCCGCCTCACGGTGGAGCTCACCACTCCTGCCTGTCCGCTGAAGGAGAAGATCGAGGGGGATGTCCGGGAGGCGCTGATGGCTGTTCCGGGCGTCGCCCGGGTCGAGCTCAAACTGAGCAGCAACGTTGCCACCAGCCGGGCGACCCCGGAGCGGGCCCCATTGCCGGGGGTCAAGCACGCCGTGGCCATCGCCTCCGGGAAGGGGGGCGTGGGGAAGTCCACCGTGAGCACGAACCTGGCCGTGGCGCTTGCCGAAGCGGGCGCGCAGGTCGGCCTGCTGGACGCGGACATCTACGGCCCGAGCATCCCCCAGATGATGGGTATCCGGGGGGAGGCGCGGAGCAACGGCGGGAAGATCATCGCCTTCACGGGCCACCTCGGGGTGAAGGTGATGTCCCTGGGGTTCTTCCTCCCGGAGGGGGCGCCGGTGGTCTGGCGCGGCCCAATGGTGGCCGGCGCCATCCAGCAGATGCTCCGGGACGTGGACTGGGGGGAACTGGACTACCTGGTGGTAGACCTGCCGCCCGGGACGGGGGACGCCCAGCTCACCCTCTCGCAGACCATCCCCCTCACCGGGGCCGTCATCGTGATGACCCCGCAGGACGTGGCCATGAACATCGCCGGGAAGGCCCTGGCTATGTTCCGCCAGTTGAAGGTCCCCATCCTGGGCATCATCGAGAACATGAGCGGGTTCGTCTGCCCGCAGTGCGGCCACGAGACCGAGATCTTCCTCCGGGGCGGCGGCCGGCGGGCGGCCGAGCGCGTCGGCGTTACCTTCCTCGGGGAGATCCCCATCGACCCCGAGATCTGCCGCCTGAGCGACAGCGGCCAGCCCCTGCTGGTGGCGGCGCCGGAGTCCGCCTCGGCCGGGATCTACCGGAAGGTGGCCGGGGCGTTAGCGGGGCGGATCAGCGTGGCGAGCCTGACGGAATCCCCCACGGACAACGTGGTCTTCATCAAGGGACCGACCCCGGGCCGGTAGGGCCGGCCCGCCGTCCCCCGCGCCCATGAAGGACCGGGAGCGCTACGAAGCCGAGATCGAGGCCCTCCAGGCCCAGGTGAAGGCCCTCGAGGAGGAGGTCTACCACCTCCGCCGCCGCCTCGAGCAGGCCCCCCGGGAGTTCGAGTTCCTCCGGGCCAAGCTCCACGCCT
>JBOHQK010000017.1:0-4445 GCA_050732195.1 Methylomirabilales bacterium (SeqCode) | reverse complement strand
CCGTTCTGCCGCGGGTCCTGTCGCCGGCGTGCGCCACCCGCGGCTCGACTGCAATCCTCGGTGCAATTCGTTGGGGTCACGCTAGGCCGGGGGGGGCGGGGCCGGCCGCTCGCGGCGGCGCCCCGGCCGGGCCGATTCCGCTACCGGTCGGCCGCGGCGTCCAACCCGGCGGGCCAGGGCCCTCTCCAGGACCTGGTCCATGGAGTCCACGTACACGAAGGTCATGCCCCGGCTGATGGTCTTGGGCAGTTCCTGGATGTCCTTGTCGTTCTTCCGGGGGACGATGACGGCCCGGAGCCCGGCCCGCCGGGCAGCCAGGATCTTTTCCTTGATGCCGCCCACCGGGAGAACCTTCCCCCGCAGCGTCACCTCCCCTGTCATCGCCACGTCCCGGCGGACCGGAATGCGGGTGAGGGCCGAGATGAGGGCGGTGGCCATCGTGATGCCCGCGGAGGGCCCATCCTTGGGAATCGCCCCGGCGGGGACGTGAACGTGCAGGTCCAGCTTCCCGAAGACCTCCTCCCGGATCCCCAGGTCGCCCCCTCGGGCCCGGGCGTAGGAGAGGGCCGCCTGGGCCGATTCCTTCATCACATCCCCCAGGTGGCCGGTGAGGGTGAGCTGCCCCTTCCCCTTCATGGTGGTGGCCTCCACATACATGACGTCCCCGCCCGTCTGGGTCCAGGCGAGGCCGGTGCCCACCCCCACCTCGTCCTCCTCCTGCTCCAGCTCCGAGAGGAACTTGGGGGCCCCCAGGAAGCCGTGCAGGGTCTTCGGCGAAACCTTCGCCTGCTCCCGCTTTCCCGCCGCCACTTCCTTCGCCACCTTCCGGCAGATGGCGGCCACCTGCCGTTCCAGGTTCCGGAGGCCCGCCTCCCGGGTGTACTCATTGATGATCTTCAGGATGGCCTCATCCGTCAGCTCCAGGTGCTTGGCGGTGATGCCGTTCTCCGAGAGCTGCCGGGGGAAGAGATACTTGCGCGTGATGTGGAGCTTCTCCTCCTCGGTGTAGCCCGAGATCTCGATGATCTCCATCCGGTCCTTCAGGGCGGGAAGGATGGGGTCGGCCAGGTTCGCCGTGGTGATGAACATGACGTTGCTCAGGTCGAAGGGCACCCCCAGGTAGTGGTCCGTGAAGGAGACGTTCTGCTCCGGGTCGAGAACCTCTAGGAGCGCCGCGGACGGGTCGCCCCGGAAGTCCGCCCCCACCTTGTCCACCTCGTCCATCATGTAGACGGGGTTGTTGGTGCCGGCCTGTTTGATCCCCTGGATGATCTTGCCCGGGAGCGCCCCGATGTAGGTCCGGCGGTGTCCCCGGACCTCCGCCTCGTCCCGCACCCCCCCCAGGGAGATCCGGACGAACTTCCGCCCCAGCGCCCGCGCGATGGACTTCCCCAGGGAGGTCTTCCCGACCCCGGGGGGACCCACGAAGCAGAGGATGGGTCCCTTCATCCCCTTTTTCTTCAGCTTCCGGACCGCCAGGTACTCCAGGATCCGCTCCTTCACCTTCTCCAGGTCGTAGTGGTCTTCCTCGAGGATCTTCTGGGCATTCTTGATGCTGATCCGGTCCCGGGTCTGCTTCTTCCAGGGCAGCTCGGTGAGCCAGTCCAGGTAGGTCCGGACCACCGAGGCCTCGGCGGCGTCCGGGTGCATCCGGGAGAGGCGGTTCAACTGCGCCTTGGCCTCCCCCTCCACCTCGGGGGGCATCTTGGCCTTCTCGATCTTGGCCGCCAGCTCCTCCAGCTCGGCCGTCCGCTCGTCCGCCTCCCCCAGCTCCTTCTGGATGGCCTTCAGCTGCTCCCGGAGGTAGTACTCCCGGTGGGTCTTGTCCATCTCCTCGCGGGCGGTGCTCTGGATCTTGTGCTGGACCTCCAGCACCTCCAGCTCCTTCTGGAGCAGCTCGTTGATCCGCCGCAGGCGGGCCACCGGGTCGGTGATCCCCAGGACCTCCACCGCCCGGTCCACCTTCAGGTCCAGGTTGCTGGCCACCAAATCGGCCAGCCGTCCCGGGTGATCCAGGTTATTGACGATCACGAGGATGTCGGGCGAGACCGATTTCCCGAGGGAGGCGCTCTTGGACACCTGCTCCTTCACGGAGCGGATGAGGGCCTCCAGCTCCAGGCCCATGGTGGGGACTTCCTGGTCCGGCATCTCCTGGATCCGGGCCTCGAAGAAAGGCTCCGTGCGGACGAACCGGGTCACCTTCGCCCGGGTCATCCCCTGCACCAGGATCTTCACCCGGCCGTCAGGCATCTTCAGCATCCGCATGATCATGGCCATGGTGCCGATGGGGTAGATCTCCTCGGCCCCGGGGTCCTCCGCCTCGGCGTCCTTCTGGGCCACGAGGAGGATCAGGCGGTCCCGGGTGAGCGCCTCATCCACTGCCCGGATGGACTTGTCCCGCCCCACGAAGAGAGGCAGGATCATGAAGGGATAGACCACCACGTCCCGGACCGGGAGGACCGGGGTCACCTCGGGCAGCTTCTTCTCCTGGGCAGCGGGCCCGCCCCCCCCTCCCCCCGGGGGGCCCTCCGTCGCCTGGGAGTCCTTCACGTCCTGATCCGCGAGCTTCACGGTGCAGGGCTCCTTTCTCGTCAGCGGCGCTTGCGGGGGGGCGGTCCCTCGCGGTCGCGCCGGGCCGAGGCCCGAACCTCCCGCGGAGGGTTCCGCTTCCGCTTTATCTTCTCGAAGCCCGCCCGCTCCAGATCCTCGTAGGCCTCCGGAGAGTCCTCCTCCGTCGCGGCCGGCTCCTGGGGGGGCTCGGGGCCCGTCTCGGGGGGGGCGGGGTGCTCCTTCTCCATCGTGGTTGCGACTCCGGTCGCTCGCCTCAGCCGGAAGTCGGACCCGGGTCGGCGAGCCCGTCCGTCTCCAGGGCCAGGCCCCGGAGGTACTCCCGGAATGGCTTGCCCACGTCTGACCGCTTCAGGGCCAGCTCCACCGTCGCCTGGAGGAATCCCAGCCGGCTCCCGGCGTCGTACCGGCGGCCCTCGAAGCGGTAGCCGTAGATGGGCCGGGTCTCGAGCAGCCGGCGGAGCCCATTCGTGAGCTGGATCTCCCCCCCCGCATCCGGGGGGGTCGCCTCGAGGGCGGGGAAGATATCGGGGGTGAGGATATAGCGTCCCACGATGGCCAGCCGCGAGGGGGCCTCCGCCAGGGCCGGCTTTTCCACCAGGCCTGTGAGCCGCACCATCCGGTCGCCGGCCGGCTCCCCGGCCACGATCCCGTAAGAGGAAACCTCCTCCGGGCGCACTTCCATGATCCCTACCACAGGCGCCCCCGTGCGGGCGAAGACCTCCAGCATCTGGCCGATGCAGGGGACCGGCGCATCCACCACGTCGTCCCCCAGGAGCACGGCGAAGGGCTCCTCCCCCACCAGGTTTCGGGCGGCGAGGATCGCATGCCCGAGGCCGAGGGGCTCCCGCTGCCGGACGTAGCAGACGGAGGCCAGCCTGGGGATCCGGCGAATCTCCGCCAGAAGGTCGGTCCTTCCCTTGCCTTGCAAGAAGGCCTCCAGTTCGACCGCCTGGTCGAAGTGGTCCTCGATGGCGTTCTTCCCCCGGCCGGTCACGATGATCACGTCCTGGATGCCGGCTGCCACCGCCTCTTCCACGACGTATTGGATGATCGGCTTGTCCACGAGGGGGAGCATTTCCTTGGGCTGGGCCTTGGTGGCGGGCAGGAAGCGCGTCCCCAGGCCGGCCGCCGGGAAGACCGCTTTGCGGATGCGCATTTGCCTCCCTTGCGGTATTGGTGGGGCGGCGAACTGGCAGTCCCGTCTTCGATTCCCATAGTAGGGTAGCCCATTCCAGTCCGATAAGTCAACTCTCGCGGGCTCTGCCGGCTCAGTAACGCTATGCGGTAGACAGGAGTTTCACCAGGGAAAACCCTGGACGCCAGGGCGGAAAAAATGGCTTGACACGCCGAAATGGGCCTGGCTATATTGCGCGCCAGTTTCCGGCTCCCGGGAGGGCGGTGGGCCGGGTCAGGGTGCAGCAGGAATCTATGCCGCGCTTGCAGTCGCGCAGGTGAGGTGGGCCGCGGAGCTCGTGACGGGCGCCCGCGGTTTTGTGTTTTCAGAGGTCTTCCGGGAACCGGTGGGGGGGAGGAGGAGGGCGCGGCGGGAGCAGTGTTCGGGGATCCACCAAGACATGGCACCACCCTGTTCCACCGCAGAGGAGGGGACGTGGCTGCGAAGTTGACGGGCAAGGTCAAGTGGTTCAACGACGCGAAGGGCTACGGGTTCATCGAGCGACCGGACGGCGACGACGTGTTCGTCCACTACAGCGCTATCGTGGGGACCGGCTTCCGGTCGCTGAGCGAGGGGCAGGAGGTGGAGTTCGAGGTGGTGGACGGGCCGAAGGGGAAGCAAGCCGCCAACGTGGCAAAGCTTGCCTGACACCTCCCCCGACATGTCCCCCGGCGCCCTGCGAGGGGCGCCGGGGTTTTTT
>JBOHQK010000016.1:0-3039 GCA_050732195.1 Methylomirabilales bacterium (SeqCode) | reverse complement strand
CCCCCTCTCCCGGTCTTCACTTGTCCTTCTTCTTCGGGACGACGCGCTTCTCGCTCGCCTCGACCTGGTTCCCGCACTCCGGGCAGAGGTAGTTCCCCTTCTTCGTCTTGCTGGGGTTCACGCCCCGGCTGCCACAGCCCTGGCAGGTGTAGGCGATGACCTTTTCCGCCTCCATCCGTCCCTCCCGGGGGTCGGTGGCACCCACGTGGCCGGGCCAACTCCCGCGTGGCCTAGAAGGTCCGGGTCACCCTGAACAGGCTGCTGATCTTCTCGTTGGTCTCACGCAGCCGCCCGCTCAGGGATCGGCAGAGGGCCCAGAGAACCTTGACGGCCGACTCGGGGTGGCCCTCCAGGAGACCGGTGAAGGCGGCTTTCCCGATGACGAGGAGGGTGGCGCGACGGTCGGCCACGGCGGTGGCGGAGCGAGGGTACTCGTCAATGAGCGCCATCTCGCCGCAGGTGGTTCCGGCGGGCAGGACCGCCAGGACCTCCTCCCCCGTCCCCGGGATGACCTTGGTGATCCGCACCGCCCCCCGCAGGATAATGTAGAGGGCGTCGCCGGGCGCCCCCTCCCGGAACAGGACGGTGCCAGCCGGGACCTGCCGGCGCTCACCGATCTCGGCCAGGAGGCGCCGCTCGGCCGGCGTCAGCTCGCGGAAGAGGGGGAGGCCGTCCAGGGGTGTGGCCACCGACCCCTCCGGGTCGTCCTCACGAGAGGGGCACGCCCTCGGCGGGGAACGCGTCGCGGATCCAGGTGATGCGCGCCGGCCCCGCCGTGAGGTCCACTGCCACCACATCGAAGCGGCAGGGGAGCCCCCGGAGGCCGGAGGCGGTGAGGAACGCCTCGGCCACCCGGGCGATCTGCCGCTGCTTACCCGCCCGCACCGCCGCCTCCGGCGGGCCGAAGGTGGCCGTCCGGCGGGTCTTCACCTCCACGAAGACCAGGGTGGCCCCCTCCCGCGCCACCAGGTCAATCTCGCCCCGGAGCGCCCGGAACCGGGTGGCCAGCACCGTGAGCCCGCGCCCCTCCAGGAAGGCGCGGGCGGCCGCCTCCCCGGCCGCTCCCGTCGCCTGCCGTCCGGGCATCCCCTACCCGCCCAGGGGGAGGGGCGGCTGGCCGCCCAGCAGGTGCTCCCGGATTCCGGCGAAGGTCCGGCGGTGAACGGGACAGACGCCAAAGGCGGCCACCGCCGCCCGGTGGGCTGCCGTCCCGTAGCCCTTGTGCCGGGCGAACCCGTACAGGGGATGGACCGATTCGAGCGCCGCCATGATCCCGTCCCGGTGCACCTTCGCCACGATGGAGGCGGCACCGATGACCGGGATGAGGGCATCGCCGCGGGGGATGGGCCGGCAGGGGAGGGGGAGGGGGGGAGCGAGGGCGCCGTCCACCAGGACCAGGTCCGGGAGCCGGGGGAGCGATGCCACCGCGGCCGCCATCGCCCGGAAGGTGGCCCGGAGGACATTGAGGGCGTCGATCTCCTCCGCCTCCACCACCCCCACCCCGATCCCGGCCGCCTCCGCCTCGATGAGGGGGAGGGCGCTGAGACGCGCCTCCCCGCTCAGCGCCTTGGAGTCGGCGGCGGCCGCGAGGACCTGGTCCACCGAGATCAGGACGGCGGCGGCGACCACGGGGCCGGCGAGCGCGCCGCGACCGGCCTCGTCCACGCCGGCGATGGTGCGCACCCCGGAACGCCGCAGGGCTGCCCGCAGCCGCGCCCAGGCCGGAGGCGTCTCAGCGGGCCGCGGGCGTCCGGACATAGTCCTTGAGCCGGATCCGGGGGGGCAGGACGCTCCCTCCCGAGAGGACGATCCGCACCCCCTCCGCCACCGTCAGGTCGGGGAAGATCACGTCCCGGCGGGGCAGGAGGACCGTCTCCCCCAGGTAGAGGTGGTTGGTGGGGACGTACACCGCCACCAGGTGCGCCTCCTCACCCGGCCCGGTCTCCAGGGTGCTCTGTTCGGTGAGGAAACCGAAGGCGTAGGTGCCCGGCCGGGGGTACTCCACGATGACGAAGCGCCGGAAGGAGCCCCCCTTCTCGGGGTTCAGGGCATCCATCAGGGACTTCAGGGCGGCGTAGACGGTCTTGGCGATGGGGATGCGGAGGAGGAGAAGTTCGGCCCAGGAGAAGAGGCGGCGGCCCACCACGTTTCTGGCCACCGCCCCCACGAGAAAGATGATGAGAAAACTCGATAGGAAGCCGAGCCCCGGGACCGGGTGCCCCAGCAGGTTGGCGAAGAGCGGGCCGAGCAGCCCGTCCACCAGGAGGAAGAACCACCAGAGGGCGAAGACCGTGAGGACGACCGGGATGGAGACCAGGAGGCCGGTGATGAAGATGCCCTTGAAGCTCGCCCGGATCCTCTCCACGCGCCGTCCCCGCCGCGCTGCGGCCCTACCGCTTCCGCTCCCGGATCCGCGCCGCCTTCCCCTTCAGTTCCCGCAGGTAGTACAGCTTCGCGCGTCGGACGTGCCCCTGCCGGATCATCTCGATCTTGTCCAGCATGGGGGAGTGGAGCGGGAAGGTCCGCTCCACGCCGACCCCGTAGGTCACCTTCCGGACGGTGAAGGTGGCTCGGAGGCCCCCCTCGCGGCGCCGGAGCACGATCCCCTCGAACACCTGCAGCCGCTCCTTGTCCCCCTCGCGGACCTTCACGTGGACCCGGACCGTGTCCCCGGGCCTGAACTCCGGGAGATCCTGGCGGAGGGCCGGACGCTCCACCTCCGCCAGCAGCTTGTCCAGATCCATGGGCAGAACCCTCCTTGAACCGGTGCCGGGCCGCGCTTGATGGACCGCCTAGTGCGGCTCCAAGTAATACGGCCCATTCCTGAGAGACCGCTCTGCCGCGGGTCCTGTCGCCGGCGTGTCCCACCCGCGGCCCGGCTGCAATCCGAGGGGCAATTCGTTGGACCCACGCTAGCGGGGCGATTCGCGCGGGAGCCTGAGCCGGGCCGGGCTCCCGCTCTCAGCCTCCACCTCCCGCGCGACCTCCTTCAGCAGAACCCGGTCCTCCTCGCTCAGGGCCGCCGCCGTCAGCAGGTCC
>JBOHQK010000015.1:0-5644 GCA_050732195.1 Methylomirabilales bacterium (SeqCode) | reverse complement strand
TGTCGGGGATCTGGAAGTAGGTCAATCATCCGGAATAGCGGATAATTGTGGCAAGGTGCTGTCGGAGTTTGCAGAGAAGAGCCGCACCGTGGATGAGTTTCGAAGGAACGCGACGCTTTAACGCGTTCGCCAGGAGAGCGACATGGCTACCGCGAAGGAAGAGGTCCGGAAGATACTCGACACACTGCCGGACGGCGCATCCTTTGAGGAGATCCAGTACCACATTTACGTCCGCCAGAAGATCGAGCGAGGACTAGAAGGCATTGGGGAGGGTCGTGTGCTTGATCAGGAGGAGGTGGAACGTCGGATGTCCAAATGGCTCGGCGGCTGAGGAAGCGCTGCGTGGTAGGAAGCTGCACCGGGAGGTGGTAACCGTGCCTACGAAAAAGCAGATGATCAAGGCTATTCAGGATCTTCCTGCAGATGCGACGGTGGAAGATGCGATAGAACGTCTGTATCTCCTCTATAAGGTCGAACGGGGGATAGTGCAAGCGGATACCGGGCAGAAAGTGTCGCGGGAGGAGGCTCGTCGTCGAATGGCGCAATGGCTCAAGTAAGCTGGACGAGCCAGGCGCTGGATGACGTGGAGGCGATTTGTCTCTTCATTGCTCGGGATGCTCCTCGATACGCGGAGGTATTCGCGGATCGTGTTTTCAGGGTGACAGACCGTTTAGCACGGTTTCCCCGGTCAGGTCGTGTTGTCCCGGAGATCGGCCGAGAGGATATTCGCGAGATCCTCGTGCAGAGCTACCGGGTCATCTATCGGCTCCTCTCAGATGAGGTGGAGATTCTCACGGTTCATCACGGAGCAAGGCGACTTAAGGATTTCGACTGATTCGTGGAGAAACTGAGTACGGATGAGCCAGCGTGAGATCCGGACCATCGGGATCGTAGCCAAGCCCCACAAGGCGGAGGCTCGCGAGGTTCTGCGGCAGCTCATCCCGTGGCTGAGGGAGCGGGACCGGACCATCCTCATGGACCAGGACACCGCGGCGCTGGCCGGGATGCCCGAGGCCGGCGTGCCCAAGGCCGACCTCCCGGGCCGGGCGGACTTCCTCATCGTCCTGGGCGGAGACGGGACCCTCCTGTCGGTGGCCCGCCTTGTGGGGGGGCGGGAGGTCCCGATCCTGGGGGTGAACCTGGGGGCCCTGGGCTTCCTGACCGAGATCACCCTGGAAGAACTCTTCCCCCTCCTCGGGGACATCCTGGGCGGGGAGCTTCGGCTTAGTCGCCGGATGATGCTCCAGGTGCACGTCCATCGGCAGGGGGCGCGGGTGGCGGAGTACACGGTGCTGAACGACGCGGTCATCAACAAGGGGGCCATGTCCCGGATCGTGGAGTTAGAAACCTACATGGATGGTGAGTACGTCACCACCTACCGGGCGGACGGCCTCATCCTCTCCACGCCCACCGGCTCCACCGCCTACTGCCTCTCCGCCGGTGGCCCCATCGTCCACCCGGCCCTGGAGGCGCTGGTCCTGATCCCGATCTGCCCGCACACCCTCACCAACCGGCCCGCCGTCCTCCCCGGGGGGGCGAAGGTCGAGGTGGTTCAGGGGTCGGAGGGGGAAGACGTCTTCCTCACCCTGGACGGCCAGGCCGGCTTCCCCCTCCGCTACCGGGACGTGGTGGAGGTCCGCCGGGCCGAGCAGCGGATTGCCCTCGTCGCCTCCCCGAAGAAGTCCTACTACCAGGTCCTGCGCACCAAGTTAAAGTGGGGCGAGCGGTAACGGGATGCTCCGCGAACTCGCCATCCGGAACATCGCTCTGGTGGAAGAGGTCCGGGCGGAGTTCGGGCCCGGTCTCACGGCCCTCACGGGGGAGACGGGGGCGGGGAAGTCCATCGTCATTGACGCCCTGACGCTGGCCCTGGGGGCCCGGAGCGACCCGGACCTCATCCGGACCGACACGGCGGAGGCGGTCGTGGAGGCCGCCTTCGATGTGTCGGGCATCCCCGCCGTCTCGGCCGCCCTCGTCGAGGCCGGGCTCACGGCTCCCGAGGACGGCCTGCTCATTTTGCGCCGGCTCCTGCCGCGCGACGGGAAGGGCCGAGCGTACGTGAACAACCAGATGGTCCCGGCCGGGACGCTCCGGAGCCTGGGGGAGTGCCTCGTGGACATCCACGGCCAGAATCAGGGGCGGCTCCTGCTGAGCGCGCGGCGACACCTCGAACTGCTGGACGCCTTCGGCGGGACGGCGGAGGAGGCGGGCGCCTTCCGGGAGCAGTTCCTGGCGTGGGAGGGGGTGCGGCGCGAGCAGGCGACCCTGCAGGCCGCCGCCCGCGAGCAGGCGGCCCGGCGGGACTTCCTCGCCTTCCAGGTGAAGGAGATTGACGCCGCCCGCCTGGAGGTCGGGGAGGAGGAGCGGCTGCAGGCCGAGCGCCTCATCCTCGCCAACGCCGAGCGGCTCTTCGCGCTGGTGGAGGAAGCCTACGGCATCCTGGAGGGGGAGGAGGGGGCGCTCCTGGCCCGCCTCAAGGGGGCCGCGGCCCGCCTGGCCGAGGCGGCCCGCTTCGACCCGAATCTGAAACCGCTCCAGGAGTCCTGCGTCGAAGCGGAGACGCTTCTCAAAGATGCCGCCGCCGAGGTGCGCCGGTATCGCTCCAAGGTGGACTTCGACCCGGGCCGCCTGGAGGCGATCGAGGCCCGGCTGCACGCCATCGAGCGGCTGAAGCGCAAGTACGGCGGGAGCGTCGCCGCGGTCCTTGAGGCCCGAGCGGCCGCGGCTGCCGACCTGGCGCAGATCGAGGAAGCCCCCGAGCGCCTGAAGGCCCTGGCCGCGGAGGAGACGCGGCTCGCCGCGGATCTCCTGGAGCGCGGCCGGCGGCTCTCCCGCAGGCGCGAGGCGGCGGCGGCGAAACTCCGCGAGGGGGTCCTGGCCGAACTGCGCGAACTGGGGATGCCCCGGGCGGCCTTCCAGGTCCGCTTCCACCGGGAGCCGGCCGAGGAGGGGAGGCCCGTCCCGATCCGGGTGACGGGCCTGGAGGAGGCGGAGTTTTTCCTGAGTGTGAACCCGGGAGAGGAGGTCCGCCCGCTGGCCAAGGTGGCCTCGGGTGGCGAACTGTCCCGGATCATGCTGGCCCTGAAGGGAATGCTCGCCGAGGCTGATGAGACCCCGACCCTCATCTTCGACGAGGTGGACAGCGGGATCGGGGGCGGGATGGCCGAGGTGGTGGGGCGCAAACTGGCGGCCGTCGGCGCCGGGCGCCAGGTCCTGTGCGTCACGCACCTGGCCCAGATCGCCGCCATGGCCGACGCTCACTACCGGGTGGAGAAGCGGACCCGCGGCGGCCGGACCGAGACCTCGCTGCACAGCCTCGAGGGCGAGGACCGGGTGGCCGAGCTGGCCCGGATGCTCGGGGCCGCGGGGGACTCGGACCTTCCCCGCCGGCACGCCGCGGCGATTCTGGAGCGGGCCGCCCGCCTCCGGAAGACCGGGCGTCGGGGAGGGCGGGGATGACCCTGAGGGACCAGTCGCTCCTCCGGTTCCTGGCCGCCTCCTCCCTCCTGCATGCTGGGTTCCTGGGCCTCCTCCAGTTCACCCCGCCCGCCGATCCGCTACCGAACCTTCCTCCCCTGCGCATCCGCTTCGTCGAGCCGCCGGTCGGCCCCCTCGTGGACCAGCCGCCGCCGCGGCACCCGGAGCCGGCCCCTCCGAGGGCCAAAGCGATCGGCCGGTGGAGCAGCCGGGCGAAGGCCCCCGGTCCGGGGACAGGCCCCATCGGCTCGGCCGAGAGCCGCGGGAGTCCCCGCGTGCCCACGAGCCCCCTCCCGCGTGGGCCGGAGCCCGGTCTCCCAAGGGATCCGGCAGGGCCGGCGCCGCGCGTCCTGGAGGCTCGACCCGCTCCGGAGGCGGCCGCGCCACGCTCGGTCCCGAGCCGTCCGCAGGCAACGGCTCCACCCTTGATCGCGAACCCTCCCCAGGCACCAGCGCCGACCTCGATCCCGAGCCCGTCGCCTCCCCGCCTCTCCCTCCGGGAGCAACTCGCCCGCATCGGGAACCGGGCGCTCACGTCACGCGTGCCCGGCCCCTACGATGCCGGGCAGGTGGGCGAGGGGAGCGGCCGGGAGGCGACCGTGACACTGGAGTCCCGGGCGCACGAGTACGCCGCCTACCTGGAGGGGGTCAAGCGGCGGGTCGAGCGGGAGTGGCGCTATCCCCTCCTGGCCCAGGAGCGGGGCTTCACCGGGAAACTGGTCATCGAGTTCGCCATCCGGCAGGACGGACGCCTCGCCCGCCTCCGTCTGGCCGATTCCTCCGGCGTCTCCATCCTGGACGATGCCGCCCTGGAGGCCATCCGAAAGGCCGCCCCCTACTCCCCACTCCCGGAGGCCATGGGCCTCGACCGGCTGAACATCGTTGCCTCCTTCGAGTATTTGGGAGGCCTGGCCCGGGCTCCGGGCGGCTCCTAGCGCTGCTCCAACGAATTTCACCGCGGATTGCAGTTGAGCCGCGGGTGGCGCCGGGCGCGGCCCCCGAGCGGCCGGGCGGAGTGGGACCCCCTCGGCCTCCTGCCGCACTTCAGCGAAGTGCGGGAGGGGCTGAGCGGGTGACGGAGCCCGGCCGCGAGCGGGGCACGCCGGCGCCAGGACCCGCGGCAGAGCGGTCTGTCCGCCTCCTCCCTCGGGCCTCGTGATGCTCGTCATTTGGCCCGGCACCCCAGCCGCGGCGTGAGCACTATCTCCAATTCGTTGGGGTCACAATAGTGTCTCTCTCGTTTCCTCTCTCCCTGCGCCTGAAGGTCCTCCTGAAAGCGCTCGGGCGTCGGTGCGGCCTCCTGCCACCGCCGCGTCTTCCGGTTCCCCCGGGCCCGCTTTCCCTGCCGGGTCAGCGTGCTGCCGTCCGGCTCTTCCGGGATGCCCGCGGCGTCCCCACCGTCGAGGCCCGGGAGCCTTGGGACCTGTTCCAGGCTCTGGGGTATGTGGTCGCCTCCGAGCGGCTCTTCCAGATGGACCTGTACCGGCGCGTGGCCTGCGGCCGGCTGGCCGAGATCCTGGGTCCGGGGAAAGGGGCGCCCGAGGTCCGGAGTCTCCCGCTGCCCGGGGAGGTCTTCCTCCAGTTGGATTTGCTCCACCGGGCCCTCGGCCTCGGGGCGGCTGCCCTCGCGGAGGCGACGGAGGCCTCGGCCGAGACGCGGGACGCCCTGGCCGCCTACGCCTCCGGCGTGAACGCATGGCTCGCGGAGGCGGAGGCTCGCCGCGCCTGGCCTCTCGAGTGTGCCCTGCTGGGCTATGCCCCAGAGGCGTGGCGCCCGGCGGACTCGCTCGCCGTGGGCCGCCTCGTAGCCTGGCGCCTAAGTATCGCTTTGCGCGCCGAGCTGACCTTGGGGGAGATTGCGCTCTTGCGGAAGGGACCCCCGCTCTTGCCCTCGTCCCCGGCGTGGGGCCCGACCCTCACGGGGCCGCCGCCGGCCCGCCTCCCGGTGCCCGGCACGGCCCTTGACGGCTTCGGATGGGGAGGCGGCTGGGTGGGGAGCAACGCCTGGGCCGTGGCAGGCAAGCGGACAGCCAGCGGGAAGCCGATCCTGGCCGCCGACCCGCACCTGCCCCTCGGCCTCCCCGGCATCTGGCTGCCGGTCTGCCTCCGGGGCGGTCCCTACCGGGTTGCGGGCGTGACCCTGCCCGGCGTCCCCGGGGTCGCCATC
>JBOHQK010000014.1:0-4075 GCA_050732195.1 Methylomirabilales bacterium (SeqCode) | reverse complement strand
CCCCCCGGGACCCCGCCTGATCCCGCCGCACGACGTCGTGGAGCGTGAGGCCGTGAGCAGAGACCAACTGGATCCCCAGGATCACGAGCAAAGGGAGAGCAAAGGGACTCCGCAGATGCCCGTCTCCTCGGGGGGTTCCGGGGGCGCCCGGGATTCCGTATCCCGGGGCCGGCGCCCGTACAAGCTCACCGACGACCAGGTCGTCTCGCTGCCCTGGGAGCGGCTCCCGGTTCTCCTGACCCTTGCTGAAGCCGCCACCCGCTCCCGCCTTTCCACCTGGACGTTGCGCCAAGCGGTCCACACGGGCCAGCTTCTGGCCATCGCGGTCGGGCGCCGCCTCCTCGTCCCGACCGCCGAGCTCCACGCGTTTCTCGAGCGGGGCCGCACGGCCCGGCCCGCCCTCCCCTCCCGGGCCTTCCAATCACGATAGCCTTGATATAGTTTGGGGGCATGCCCCCGCGGCGCAGACGAAAGGAGGGGAAGGTGCGCACGGTCAGCACGATCGTCCGGAAAATGCCCGAGGAGCTTCGCAACCAGGTGAAGGCCGCAGCCGCGTTGCAGGGCCTGAGCATGCAGGACTTCATCCTGGAAGCCCTGAAGACCGCTGTGGCGAAGAAGAA
Organism: Methylomirabilales bacterium (SeqCode); assembly: GCA_050732195.1. Lineage (GTDB taxonomy): Bacteria > Methylomirabilota > Methylomirabilia > Methylomirabilales > JACPAU01 > JACPAU01. The sequence goes on along the minus strand of JBOHQK010000014.1, from coordinate 3,455 downwards.
GGGAGGTTGAGATGCGCGGAGGCTTGTACCGCCCCACGTGGATTGAACCCGGGCCGCACGCGGCCGCCTGCCAAGGCCAGGACGGGCAGACGCGGCACACGTGGGCGCCGGTGGGTGAGGCGAAGCGCCCGGTCACCTGGCGCTGCGTCCGGTGCCGTGCCATCCGCCGGCAGTCCGCCGTGTGGTGGGCGCGGTACAGCCGCGGCGGGAAGGTCATGCGGGAGTCCACAGAGACGGCGTCCCGGCGCGAGGCGGAGGACTTCCTGAACGCGCGCCTCGATCCACTCCGCCCCGTCATCCCCAACATCGCCAAGGTCACGTTCGACGAGCTGGCCGATGCGTACCTCGCCCACTGCCGCGCGAAGGGGCTCCGCGACCTCAAGTTTCCGAGCCTCTGCGTGAGCAGGTTGAAGGCGCACTTCGCCGGCTGGCGCGCGAATCGGATCACGCCGGATGCCATCGCCACGTACGTCGCGCGGCGCCAGACGGAGGGCTACGCCCGGGGGAAGGACGACGAGAACCGGAAGCCGTACGCGAACGGTACCGTGAACCGCGACCTCGCCGTCCTCCGGCGGATCCTCCGCCTCGGCAGGAAGGCGGGCAAGGTCCTGGTGGTCCCCGACCTCGAGATGCTGCGCGAGGCCCCACCCCGGAGCGGCTTCATCGGAGACGTGGACTTCCTGGCGCTGGAGGCGAAGCTGCCGGAGTACCTTGCGCTGCCCATCGCCTTCAAGTTCACGTACGGCTGGCGCCTGGAGGCCGTGTTCTCGTTGAGCTGGGAGAAGCTGGACCTGCGCGAGGGCACCGTGGAGCTCGACGCCAGGTACTCGAAGAACGGCGAGCCGACGCTCGTATTCCTGACCGCTGAACTCTTGGCGCGCTTCCGGGCGCAGTGGGAGGCGACCCGCGCCCTGGTCAGGAAGCGCATTCCCGACGCGACCCCGGCGCAGGTCCGGGAGGCCGTGCCCTGGGTGTTCCACCGGGGGGGCCGGCGGGTCGGGGACTTCCGCAAGAGCTGGAAGAAGGCGTGCGCGGCGATCGGGCGGCCGGAGTTGACACCCCATGACCTCCGGCGCTCCGCCGCGAGGCGCATGGACCGTCTTGGCATCCCGAGGACCGTGGCGATGGCGCTGGCGGGCTGGAAGACGGACGCGATCTACCGCCGGTACCGGATCGTGGACGAGCAGGACCTCAAGGAGGCGGCGGCCAAGCTGGGGGGCGATCCCTTTGCCAAAACTTTGCCTCTTGAGGCCCCCGAGGCCGCTCCAGCCTCCCCTCCCTCGCAGACCTCGCAGTGACGCAAGGGGCGGATTCTGCTATGGTGGGGCCGTTTCCTCAGCGGCGGCGAGACCTTGCGGGGGAGGCCGTCCTCAGACTCAAAATCCCCCGGGCCTCGCGTCCGTGCGGGTTCAACTCCCGCCCCCGGCACCAGCCGATCCGGACGGGGTTCGCTGCCCGGGCGCTCTTGCCGCTACTGCCAGCCTACCGGCTCATACCCGCGCTCGCGGAGGCAGTGGTTGACGAAGTTCTTATAGACCGGGCTCGGCTCGCTGGCCTTGAAGAGGCCGCGGAGGAAGCCTGCGGTTGCCCCGGTCGCCGCCCCCACCGCTGCCCCGGTCCCCGGGCTGCCCCGGACGGCCCCGCCCGCGGCCCCGATGGCCGCTCCGGCCCCTCCCCCGACGGCGGTGCTGCCGGCCACGGTGCCCGCTCCCCCTGACGCGACGTACTGGTCGGCCAACTGCCCGCACTCCGCGGTGTCCCGCTGCGCCTGCGGCTGGCCCACCCGGGCGAGATGGGCATTCGGGTAGAGGACGGGCGTCGAGGCGGCGCACCCAGCGAGCATAAGCGCGAGCACTAGGACGGCAGCGATACGCATCAGACCCCCTCTCGGGCCAGCGTGCTTCACTCTTTCTCCCCCTTCTCCTCGGCCGGCGGGCCGCCCCCGGACTCCTCCAGCATCTCCTTGAGCCTCACCTCCCCGAGCGGCCGCCGCTCCTTGATCGTCAGGCTCTCCCGCCACTCCTCGCCGAACCGCTTCGAGTATTTCCAGTTGATGAAGGCGGTCGTGCTCATCGAGAGGACCGCCCCGAACGTGGCCAGGGCCATGTCCTTGTGGGCGTCCCACTCGTCCCCCTGCGTCCCCAGATACGCGGTCCCCAGCTCCCCCCCGAACACGGCGGCCACGGCCCACTCGATCAGCTCGTACAGCATGCTGAAGGACATCGTGACGTCCAGGGGGAGGTAGTACCCCCAGGCGCCCCGCACATTGGCGATCCGCAGGAAGACCTCCCGGATCGGGTAGGCGAGGAGCAGCCCGAACGAAAAGTGGACCAGGCGGTCGTAGTGGTTGCGGCGGAAGCTGAACAGCTCGGTGATGGAGATCCCGAGGAGACTCCGGGCCCACTGGTCGTAGGGGACCAGGGCGTACGTGTAGTGGGCCCCGATCGTGTGCAGGCACATATAGACGAAAATGAGGGTGTAGGAGATATTGCTCAGGCGGAAGCGCCGGTAGGTGCCGATGACTAGGACGGCGGCGACGACGGTGAGGATGTTCTCCAGGAGGAAGTCATGGAACAAGAGGGGGTTGATGGCCCAGGCGAGCCACCAGGCGGTGAAGAGGCCCAGGAGCCACTTCGGGTAGTGGGGATGGAAAATCACGCCCCGCACGCCTGCTCCCCTCTGCATCCCTCCCGGGACGGCGCGATGCTACACCACGCCGACGTCCCGGTCCAGCCTCCGATCCTGGATTGCCTCGGCTGGGAAGGGACCGGCGCCCACCCCTTGAGAAACGGTCCCCCCGTGCTAGAATCCCCGGCGGGACGGGGGCAGCGGACTCCTGAGACCGCCCCACCGGCGCCGACGGGACCCCCCCCGCGTTCGCTGCATCTCCCAAGCAGGCTGAGGACGGAGTCGGATGGCTCTCGAGGCGTTAATCCGCGAGCTCCAGGAGCACGTCGCCGGGGAGGTGCGGTTCGACGAGATGACGAAGGTGCTCTACAGCACCGACGCCAGCATCTACGAGATCGAGCCGCTCGGGGTGGTGATCCCCCGCCACAAGGACGACGTCGTCGCCACCATCCAGATCGCCGGCCGCCACGGCCTGCCGGTCCTGCCCCGCGGGGCCGGGACCAGCCTGGCTGGCCAGGCGTGCGGCCGGGCCATCCACGTGGACATGTCCAAGTACCTGAACGGCATCCGGGAGGTGAACGCCGAGGAGCGCTGGGCCCGGATCCAGCCGGGAGTGGTCCTGGACGAACTGAACGCCCACCTTCGCCCCTTCGGCCTCATGTTCCCGCCGGACGTGGCCACCAGCAACCGGGCCAACGTTGGGGGGATGATCGGCAACAACTCGGCCGGGGCCCACTCGATCCTGTACGGGAAGACCATTGACCACGTGCTGGAGCTCACCGTGGTCCTGAGCAGCGGGGAGGAGATCCGCGCGCGGGCCCTCACGG
>JBOHQK010000013.1:0-4652 GCA_050732195.1 Methylomirabilales bacterium (SeqCode) | reverse complement strand
GGGAGGCGTCCGGAGAATATACCGAAGAGGTGGCTCCTCTAGCAGAAGGCCGCGCGAGGCGAGGGGCGGGGGAAAGAAAACCCCCGGGGGACAGTGTAATTCCCCCGGGGGACCACGCGAGCTCCAGACGGCCGGAGCCGCCTCCAGGTTGATCCGGGACGGTTACCCCTCGAAGCTCTCCAGCAGCCGCCAGGCGGGGCGCAGGAGGACCAGCCGCTGGATGTGGAGCCGGCCGGCCTCATCCACGACCTCCGCCTTGACGACGTCCCCGGCCTGGAGCGCCTCCAGGGGAAGCCCCTCTCCATTCTCCCCCAGGATCCGCGTCGTCTCGGTGCAGCAGACGCGGCAGAACTGCTCCTCGGTCTGCTTCAGGCGCAGCTCCCGCTCCTTGGGGTCCACGACCGTCACCATGCCGTGCACCGTACGGAGGCCCATCATCCCTCACCCCTTTCTCTGCCCCCGGAAGGACCCGGAGTGACCGCCGGAGCTGGCTCAGGCTCCCCCGGCCGAGCGGGGGCCATGCTGAATCCGCGCTCGGCCGCGATCAATTCCAGGTGGGGGCTCCCCAGGTCTTCCAGCCAGGGAATCAATCCGAAGAAATCCTTGTTGTCAATCAGCTTCAGGGCCCGCTGGCAGGCGTGACACACCTCCAGCATGCACCGCTTATCCGCCTCGTCGTACAGCAGGCTGAGCCGCTGGTGGTCCCGGTTCCCGCAGAACGGGCACTCCCCGCGGCTAAACCGCCACCGGCAGCCGCACAGCCCGCAGTGGAGGTACCGGTGGGCTGTGGTCTCCTGGCCCCGGTGCTCCGAGGTCGCCGGCGGCGCGCCGCACACCGGGCAGAACCCCCGGGACCACTCGGCTTCCTCCACCAGGGGCTCCAGCCGCGCTGCCACGGCCTCCAGGCTCGGCCGGAGGCTCGCCTGGAGCCAGAAAGGCAGGAGCGCTTCCGGCAGCCCGTAGGCGGTGCTGACCCGCGCCACCGCCTCCCCCCCGACCAACCAGTCTTTCACCAGCTCCACAAGGGAGCGTTCGCCGCTTTTCAGGGACCCTGCCAGGGCTCCAACCTGGGCGCCCGCTCTGGCCTGCATGAGGGGCGCGAGGCGCCAGAAGAGCGCCTCCGTGGCCGCCCAGTCCACCGGGAGGGCTACCGGCGGCGCCAGGGGAAGGCCCTCGCGAAGCCGGCCCAGCGCCTCCGGCCCCGCCAGGTCCCCGACGTCAATCTCGGCGATTATCTGATGCTGCGCCTCCAGGATCTGCCCGTGGAAAGCCAGCAGGTCAACCAGAGGCGGTCGCCGCCGCTTCAGCAACTCCAGGGCCCGGGCGACGTCCTCCCAGGGGTGCTCCCTCAGCATGCCCGGGCCCGCCGCTCCCTCACGCCGTCAGCCCCAGGGCCTGCCCTGCGGCGAAGATCAGGAACTTCATCAGGAAGCCCCCCAGCAGGATCAGGATCGCGGCCGCCGTCAGGGTCGCCCCCGCCGGTTGCCGGTATCCCCGGGGGAATCCATCGCGGAACTCCAGGATCAGGGGGACCGCCACCCCGAGGATTACGGCCCCGCCCCAGAACGGGAGGGCGTAGGGGCCGCTGAGCAGGAGCTGGAGCGCCCGCACGGTCTTCGGGGTCCCCCCCGAAACGTTCCAGAGGTAGGCGGCGAGCACCGCCGCCTGCAGGATCAGGCACCAGGTGTAGGTCCGGCGGAGCTTGGCGAGCGTCCGGGCCGACCCTCCCTCCTGGAGCTTCAGGATCAGGGCGAGTAACGCCCCCGCCCCGGTGGCGGCCACCAGCAGGAAGAGGGCCCCGCCGAGCCGGCTATCCATCCAGAGGGGCTGGGCCGTCGCGGAGAGCAACTGGCCGGTATAGGCCGGCAGGAAGAAGGCAAAGAGGCCGCCGAAGAGGCCCAGCGTCCGCCGGAGGGCGAGGCGGTCCGGCCGCTCGGTCGCGCTCAGGTAGGCGCCGGCGGCCGCGAAGGCTCCGAAGATCCCCAGGCCCCAGGCGCCCACGCTCATGGGGGAATAGGGCTTGAAGTGGAACCCCAGGACGTTAATGGCCCCCTCCCCGATGGCCGTCGAGGGCTTGGGGACCCACAGCATGTGCAAGAACCGTCCAGGCATCCCCAGGTCAACGATCAACAAAAGGGCCAGGATGGGGGCGAGGGCCAGTGCCAGGATATACCCCGTTCGGGCCACCCCCCGATCTTCGGGCGACCCGAAGTTGTCGGCGATGGCGGCCAGGGCATAGGAAGCCCCCGCGATCCCACCCAGGAAAAAGTAGAGCTCAATCAGCCAGGGCCACCCAGGTGCCTGGGTCATCGGGTCTCCTCCCCTGTCGGGGCGGGGGCCAGCCCCCCGCCCCCGGCCAACTGGCCGTTAACTGGACTGCCCGCGCTCGCGAAAGGCCACGACGGCCCCGATGGCCACGCCCACGGCCGAGAGGATGCTCCACCCGGAATCCAGGGGGACCTTCCGCTGCGGGAGCGGAACCGGCTTGGGCGGCAGGCCGTAGACCTCCGGCTTGTCCAGGAGGAGAAAGAAGGCGTTCAGGCCGCCCACCACGTCGTCATCCACCCCGTAGAGCTGGGCGTCCTTCTCCCCCTGCTGCCGCAGCACCTCGAGCCGCTTGCGCGCCTTGGTCACCAGCTCGTCGCGGAACCCGAACTGGATGGACTCGGTCGGGCAGGTCTTGGCGCACGCGGTGGGCATCCCCTCGTGGATCCGGTCGTTGCAGAAGGTGCACTTGTTGACCCGCCCCGTGCCGGTGTTGAAGCTGATGACGCCGAAGGGGCAGGCGGAGACGCAGTACCGGCAGCCGTTACAGATGTCCTGGTTGACGTTGACGGTCCCGAACTCTGTCCGGTAGATGGCCCCGGTCGGGCAGGCCTCCAGGCATCCCGCCTGGACGCAGTGCTTGCAGACGTCGCTCATCAGGAGCCATTTCGGGTCTCCCTTGGCGTCCTTCTTCTCGATGAACCGGACCAGCCGCCAGGTCTTGTCGGTGAAGTGGGGCTGGTTCTGGTAGCTCCCGGTCCAGACCGGCTCCTCCCAGGAGAGTTGGTTCCACTGCTTGCAGGCGACCTGGCAGGCCCGGCAGCCGATACAGACCGAGGTGTCGGTGAACATCGCCAGGGCTTTAGCCATCGCTAGGCCTCCCCCTTCCGGACGTCGCAGAGCAGCGCCTTACTCTCCTGGATGAAGGTGGTCGGATCCCCCAGGCTGGCGACGAGGTCGTTGGTGATGTCCCCCTTGGCGCTCGGGATGGCCCCCTGGTAGCCCCAGTGCCAGGGGATGCCGACCTGGTGGACCTTCTTCCCGTTAATGATGAACGGCCGGAACCGATCCGTGACCATAGCGCGGGCGCGGATCTTGCCGCGGGCACTCACGATGGTCACCATCTCGCCGTTCTTGATCCCCTTCTCTCCGGCCAGGTCGGGGCTCATCTCGATGAAGTGGCCGGTGAACAGCTCCGAGAGCCAGGGGACGTGGCGGGACATGCCGGCCGCGTGGTGCTCGGTCAGCCGGTAGGTAGTGAGCACGATCGGGAATTCCTCGGGCTTGCCGAGCCGGTTCTTGTCCCCGAGGTCCCACACCTTCGCCACCGGGTTGGTGTTGACCCGGGAGAGGAGGTTCTTGGTCGGGGACTCGAAGGGCTCATAGTGCTCCGGGAACGGGCCGTCGGCGATGGGCCCGAAGAGCGCCCCCTTGCCGTCGGCCCGCATGATGAAGGCGTCCTGGCCGCTCAGCCCCTTGAAGGGACCGTCGGCGAACTTCGGGGCATCGGGCGGGAGGTCCGCCTTGAAGTCGGGCACGTCGTTGCCGACCCACTTCTTCTGGGCCGCATCCCACCAGATGACCTTGGTCTTCTCGCTCCAGGGGCGCCCCTGGGCGTCGGCCGAGGCCCGGTTGTAGAGGATCCGGCGGTTGGCCGGCCAGACGAAGCCCCAGTTGTGCGCCAGGTAGTCGCCGGGCGCCGCCTTCTCGCGCCGGGCTGACAGGTTCTTCCCCTCCTCCGGGTAGACCCCGCTGTAGATCCAGTTCCCGCAGGCGGTGCTCCCGTCATCCCGGCAGTCGCCAAAGCCCTTGATCGGCTGCCCCTTCTTGAACAGGATCTTGCCGTCCTTCTCGATGTCCTGAGTGGCGTACCCGTTGATCTCCTTCAGGACCAGCTCCATGTTCGGCTCGACCTTGGGGCCCTGGGGCTTGTAGTCCCAGACCAGGTCCAGGATGGGCCGGTCTTTCTTCGCCTTGGAGCCGGCGTAGAGCTGCTTCATGCGGAGCCCCAAATCCACGATGAAGGCGGCGTCCGACCGGGCCTCCCCGGGCGGCTCGACCGCCTTCACGTGCCACTGGAGGCACCGCATGGTGTTGGTGAGGGAGCCGTCCTTCTCCGCCGCCGGGGCTCCCGGCAGGTAGAAGACCTCCACCTTGACCGCCTTCGGGTCCTTGACCTCCGGTGCCTTCCAGACGGCCGCGGTCTCGGTCTCGAAGAGGTCGTGGACCAGCATCCAGTCCAGGTTCCGGAGCCCCTCCCGGGCCACCTTGGCGTTGGGGCTGTCCACCGCCGGGTTCTGCCCCATGACGATGAACCCCTTCACCTTCCCCTTCATCATCTCTACAAACATATGCTGGTGGGAGTAGTCGTCGGCGCTGGCCCGCTT
>JBOHQK010000012.1:0-9597 GCA_050732195.1 Methylomirabilales bacterium (SeqCode) | reverse complement strand
CTGCGGGAGCGGCCGCGGGGGCCGCACCTCCAGCATCCGCGGGCGTTCCGGCCGCCGGTTCTCGCCCGGGCGGCGAGGGTGCTCCGCGCAAGCGTCGCCGCCGGAAGCGTCGCGGGGGGGGCGGCCGTGGCCCCGAGGGCCAGGGCCAGGGGACCCCGCAGGCGCCCGAAGCGCCGCCCGCGGCCGACGGCACCCACCACATTTTCGTTGTCTAACGGAGGCACGCAATCGGCGGTGGAACCGGGTGGTTCGGCCCGGCGTTTACTCCTATGACGACTTGCTGCGGCCTGGGCGGGCGTTGCTTGCCTGTCCTGGTACCGCGTGCCACATATCCCACCACGCGATGTTGCAGAAGGAGGACCCGATGACACGACGGCTCGCAGTCGGTTTGCTGGTCATGCTCATGACAGCCGTAGCGCCCCTCCTGGCCAGGGCGGAAACGATCACCTTCAAGCTGCTGCCGACCTATTCCCGGGCCACGTTCAAGAGCGACGCACCGCTTGAGACCTTCGTGGGGAACACTGCGGGCCCCGGAGTGGCCGGGACGCTTACCGTGGACCCGGCCAGACCCCAGGGAGCCGCCGGCACCGTCAGGGTGGACCTCAACACCGTTCGGACCGGAGTGGACAAGCGCGACGCCGACATGCGGGGGAAGGACTTCCTCGACACCGAAGCAAGCGAGGCCAACCGCTGGGCGGTGTTCGAGATCAAGAGCGTGGACGTTGCCGGCCCGCTCGAGCCCGGGAAGGAGATGCCGGCCAGGGTGAAGGGCATCCTGACGATCAAGGGCAAGCCGGTCGAGACCGTGGCCGACGCTCGGCTCACCTACGTCAAGCTGACGCCGGAGCAGCTCGAGAACGGGCAACAGAAGATGTGGGGGTTTACCAGCGACAACCTCAAGGTCAGGGCAAAGTTTGCGACCACCTTCACCAACCACGGAATGCAGATCCCGCAACTGCTCTTCCTCAAAGTTGCGAATGATATCCAGCTTGAGACCGATCTGACCTTCGCCCGCCAGTAGGCTCGCCCGTGCGGGGCCAGCCATGCGGCTGGCCCCCTCCCCAGCGATCCCGGGGAGGCCGCCCTCCGGGGGACCCTGGAGGAGCGCCTCTTCCTGGGCGCCGTCTACCGCCACTACATGCGGGTGGAGGGGGAGACGGTCATGGTGGACGCCGCAGAGCCGGTGGACCCGGGGCCGGTCACCATCCACCTCCCCGCCGGCAAGGTGCAGGTCTACGCCGCTCCGGGGGCGGGCGAGTAGGGGACGAACTCCCGCGCCACCTCCACCGGCCCGCCGAAGGCCCGCGCCGCCTCCGACCGAAGCGCCTCCGGGGTATGCGGCCCCCAGGGGTCGAGGTGGGCGAGCAGCAGGCGGCGCACCCCCGCCTCCCTGGCTACCCGCCCGGCCTCAGCTGCCGTGCTGTGGCCGAAGCGCGTCGCCTCGGGGATCTGCCCGCCGAACGTGGCCTCGTGGACGAGGAGGTCAGCCCCCCGCGCCAGGCGCACGACGGAATCGCAGGGCCGCGTGTCACTGCTGTAGACGACCGTCCCCCGTTCATCCCTGGCGGCGAAGGTCACCCGCAGCGCGGCGTTCGGGATGCTGTGCTCGACCGGGGAGGCCTCCACCCGCAGCGTCCGCCCCTCGAGGACCGGCGTCTCTGGGCGGGGCTCGATCTCGACCAGGTCCAGGGGGAAGGGCCTGCTGCCCTGGATCGGGAACAGGTCCGTGTAGCGGCGGATGATGGCGGCCGGCGCCGGGAGGGCGTAGAGGGTCAGGGGGGCCCGGCGCCCGATCAGCCACAGGCTGTGGATGAGGGACGGGAGCCCGTAGATGTGGTCCACGTGGGCGTGGGTGATGATGACCCAGCGGAGGCGCGTGGCGTCCACGCCGGCCCGGAGGATCTTGTGCAGCGGGCTCCCGGCGCAGTCCACGAGCAGGGCCTCGGCCGCCGTGTAGAAGAGGAGGCTCGTGTTGTCCCGCTCGGCGGACGGGGCGGCGCCGGCCGTGCCGAGGAACTGGAAGGGCATGACGGTCAGGACCCGGCTCGCCTGTCGCCCGGGGGGGCCGGGGTCGGCTCGCCGAGCCCGAACCGCGTCCGGCAGAACCGGCAGACGCCGAACTCCCCCTCCCGGGTCAGGTCAATGGGGCTGAGGACCTGCGGGTCGCAGCGGTGGAAGAGGCCGGTGTCGCCGATCCGGTCGGTGGGAAGGGTCTCCCCGGGCACGAGGCTGACCCGCACCACCCCCTCCCCCAGGATGGCGCGCCCCCCGATGGCCGTGACCGGTTCCGTCCGCATCGGTTGCTCCCCGCTCGCCCGCGTCGGCCAAACGCCCCCGAGGATACCCGGCGCCCGGAGGCGGCGCAAGGGGCGCCTTTACAGCCCCCGGCCCGTCCCCTATGATGGCTCTGGAGTCCGGACATGGCCGAGAACGAGAGCGTGACCGGTCTGGTGATCGCCCTGGGCGGGAGGATCTACGCCCTGCACGAGGGCAGCATCGTGCTACTCGGCGAGCGCCGCAACCTGGTCCACGCCCTCTGCGTCCACGAGGGGCGCCTCTACGACGCCGGGCGCACCATGCAGGTGGTGGACACCCTCAGCGGGGAGACGGTGGCGGAGCGGGACCACTGGATCCTCGCCCTCTGCGTCCACGAGGGGCGCCTGTACGACGCCGGCTCCACGAACCGGATCTTCGACACCTTCAGCCAGGCCGAGGTGGGAAAGCGGGAGGACGCCATCCAGACCCTCTGCTCCCACGAGGGGCGCCTCTACGACGCCGGGGACTACTGCCGCGTCTACGACACCCTGGCAGGAGAGCCCGTGGCAGTCCGGGAGGACTGGATCCTCGCCCTCTGCTCCCACGAGGGGCGCCTCTACGACGCCGGGGCCGGGGGCGAGATCTACGAGACCCTCAGTTCGACCCTCGTGGACCGGCGGGAGGAGGCGGTGCTGGCCCTGGCCAGCGCCGGGGGGCGCCTCTACGACGCCGGGGAAGAACGGCGCGTCTACGAGACCGTCTCCGGGACCGTCCTGGGCGAGCGGGAGGAGCCGGTCGCCGTCCTCTGCGCGCATCAGGGGAGCCTCTACGACGGCGGAACGCAGGGATGGCTCTTCGATTCCCTGAGCAACCGGAACGTCCTGGCGGGGCGGAAGGCCATCACCGCCCTCTGCAGCGTCCCGGCCGACCTCTTCGTGGCGCTCCTCGCGCGGGGGGAGCAGGTCCCCCAGCCCTCGTGGGGCAGGCTCAACGACTGGTTCGCCGGCTAGGGTCCACCGCCGGGGGGAGCCCCGGCGGCGGAAGCCTGTTTACTTTCGCCGGGGCCTTGCCTATCATCTGGCGACGAGCGGGCCTGGCCCTGGCGTTTCTCCAGGGAGGGGATGGCGGGGCAGCGGGACCCCTGAGGGGGAAGGCGCGGTGCGCGGCTGGCGCCGCGAGGAGCACGCGGGATCCTGATGGGTGACGCACGCCTGGACCGCCTGGCCGAAGTCATTGTCCACCACTCCCTCCGCCTCACCTCCGGCGAGACCGTCCTCATCGAGGTCTTTGATGTCCCGGAGGCGGTCCCGGGGGCCCTCATCCGCGCGGCCGCGGCGGCCGGCGCCCGACCGCTCATCAGCGTGAAGCAGAACGCCGTCCTCCGGGAACTCTACCGGGCCGCCCCGGCCGAGGCCATCGCGCTCGCGGGGGAGGTGGAGCGGTTCCGGATGGAGCAGGTGCAGGCCTACGTGGCGGTCCGGGGGAGCCACAACATCACGGAACTCTCCGACGTCCCGGCCGACCGCCTCGAAACCTACCAGCGGCACTGGTGGAAGCCGGTCCACCTGGACTGGCGCGTCCCCCGCACCCGCTGGGTGGTCCTCCGCTACCCGAGCCCGGCCATGGCGCAGCAGGCGGAGATGAGCACCGAGGCCTTCACCGACTTCTTCTTCCGGGTCTGCACCCTGGACTACGGGCGGATGCTGGCGGCGACCGAGGCCCTGCGGGCCCGGATGGAGCGGACCGACCGGGTGCACCTCACGGGACCGGGGACGGACCTCACCTTCTCCATCCGGGGCATCCCGGCCGTCCCCTGCAGCGGCCGCCGGAACCTCCCGGATGGGGAGTGCTTCACGGCGCCGATCCGGGAGTCGGTGGAGGGGGTCATCGCCTTCAACGCCCCCACCATCTACCAAGGGGTCCCGCTCACGGGGGTGCGGCTCACGTTCGAGAAGGGGCACGTCGTAGCGGCCGCGGCCGACAAGCCGGAGCGCCTGAACGCGTTGCTCGACACCGATCCCGGCGCCCGCTTCCTGGGGGAGTTCTCCCTGGCCTTCAACCCGTACATCCTGCAGCCGATGCGGGATGTCCTGTTCGACGAGAAGATCGCCGGCTCCCTCCACCTGGCCCTGGGCAACGCCTACGGGGAGGCGGACAACGGGAACCGGTCGGCGGTCCACTGGGACCTGGTCCTGGTCCAGCGCCCGGAGTGGGGCGGGGGGGAGGTGGCCTTCGACGGGGAGGTCATCCGGAAGGACGGGGTCTTCGTGGTCCCGGACCTCGTGCCCCTGAACCCGGAGCACCTGGGGTGAGGCGAGGCGGAGCGTGAAGGCGCAAAGGAGCGGTGGATGGCCAAGGCCAAGATCCTGATCATTGACGACGAGAAACTCGCCCGGACGATGCTGACCGACCTGCTCCGAGGGAAGGAGTACACGGTCGTCACCGCCGAGGACGGGCCCTCGGGGCTGGCCGCCGCCCGGAAGGAGAAGCCCAACGTCATCATCCTCGATATCCTCATGCCCGGCATGGACGGCTTCGAGGTCTGCCAGGCGCTCAAGAAGGATGCCGCGACCACGAGCATCCCCGTGATCATCCTCACCGCTTCCGAGGACCCCCACCTGACCCAGAAGGCCTTCAAGGCCGGGGCGGCCTTCACGCTGGTGAAGGCCAGCAAGCCGGAGCAACTCCTGAGCACCCTCCACCTGGCCCTTTCCCTCGCCCGCCCCACCTAGTGCCGGGCCAACTGACGTCGCCTCACGTCGTTCTCGGTCGTCGGCGGTCCGGAGCGTACCCGAGCGTACGCCTCCAGCTGGCCTCCGGCTGCCGCCCGCCCGGGGTGAGCCGCGACGCAGCCCTGTCTGGGTATCGGGCGGAGGAGCGGCTCGCCCCGGGAAGAGGGCGGCAGCTCCGAATGCTCGTCATTTGGCCCGGCACTAGCGAGCGCCATGCGGATCGAGCGCGAACAGGGGTGACCGGCGGGCTCAGGGGCTGTCCCCGACACCGAGGAGCCGGGCGGACCAGAGGATGCCCAGGAGGCTCTTCGCGTCCAGGAACCGGTTGGCCAGGGCCATCCGGTAGGCCTCGCTGAAGGGGAGGGCCACCACCTCGAGGAACTCCCCGGCCTCCCGGTGCCGCCCGGAGGCCGGCCGGAGCCCCCGGGCCAGGTAGAGGGTGACCTGGCCCGTGGAGAAGCCGACGGCGTGGTAGTAGGTGCAGAGGCGCGTGAGGCGCTCCGGGCGCATCCCGACCTCCTCCACGCACTCCCGGCGGGCGGTGGAGGTCGGCCGCTCCCCCCGGTCAATGATCCCGGCCGGGATCTCGTACAGGACCCTGCCGAGGGCCGGCCGGTACTGCCGGACCAGGTAGAGAGTGCCCTTGTCGTCCAGGGGGACGACCGCCACGGCATTGGGGGGGCGGATGATCTCCCGGACGGTCCGCCGGCCGTCCGGGAGGCGCACGGTGTGCTCCTCGGTGCTCAGGTAGTGGCCCGCGTAGACCACCCGCCGCTTGACCAGCCGCTCCCGCAGGTCCATCGTCCCTCCCCGGCCCTCCCGGCCGCTCCTCCTGCCCCTCTGCGCATCCGCGAGGCGTCTATGATACCCTAGCGCGCGGCGTGGGCCTATCTGGCACGGGCCCTGCAGGCCCGTGCCCCGGGCTTGGGCGACGGGTTCTCCCACGGGAAAGGAGGCAGGAATGGCGGAGTGGATCGTGGGCGGGGTCCTGGCGGTCCTGGTCCTCTGGATCATCCTGATGTACAACGGCCTCGTCCGACTGAAGAACCGGGTCCAGAACGCCTGGCAGCAGATTGACGTCCAGCTCAAGCGGCGCCACGACCTCATCCCGAACCTGGTGAACGCCGTCCGGGGGGCGATGCAGTTCGAGCGCGACACTCTGGAGCGGGTTATCGCCGCCCGCAACCGGGCCGTCGGCGCCCGCAGCCCCCGGGAGGCCGGACCGGCGGAAGGGGAGTTAACCCAGGCCATCGGGCGCCTCTTCGCCCTCATGGAGAACTACCCCGACCTGAAGAGCAACCAGAATGTCCTCCAGCTCCAGGAGGAACTGACCAGCACCGAGAACCGGGTCGGCTTCGCCCGCCAGCTCTACAACGACCTCGTCGCCCAGTTCAACACGCGGCAGGAGGTCTTCCCCGCGAGCCTCCTGGTCGCCCGGATGGGCTTCCGGCCCTCCGACTATTTCCAGATCGAGGCTGCCGCCCGGGCCGTCCCGGCCGTGGACCTCACCCTCCGGTAGCCGAGCCTGGCCATGCGCTGCGTCCGGTGCGGCCTCGTCCAGCACGACGCGCCGACCTGCAAGGCCTGCGGCGCCCCCCGGGCGGTCCTGCCCGCGCAGGTGCCCCTCCTGGCCTCTCCCGGGTTGCCGGGACCCCCGTCCGCGCGTGACCCTGCCTCCCTCCCCCGGCCCGAGGCCGCCGACCTCTTCCAGCAGCAGGCGCGCAACCGCCGGAAGACCGCGCTGATCATGGGCACCTTCGTTCTCTTCGTGCTTCTCCTCGGCGTGGGCTTCGACCTGGCCACCGGCAGCCTCCTCCCCCTCCCCGCGGCCGGCACGGTCCTCCTCGTGCCGGTGGGGAGCCTGGCCGCCCTCGCCCTGTCCTCCACCTCCGCGTGGTGGAGCCTCCGGCAGGGCGATCGGGCCGTCCTCCTCTCGACCCGCGCGGTCCCGCTCGAAGCCCTCGGAGCAGGGGACCCCAGGGGGCGGCAGCTCCAGAACGTGGTGGAGGAGATCGCCATCGCCGCCGGACTGCCGGCCCCCCGCATCTACGTGGTGCCGGATCCGGACCCGAATGCCTTCGCCACCGGCCGCGACCCTGAGCACGCCAGCATCGCCGTCACGGCCGGGCTCCTGGATCTCCTGAACCGGGAGGAGCTGCAGGGCGTGGTGGCCCACGAGATGGCCCACATCCGCAACTACGACATCCGGACCATGACCGTGATGGCCGCCCTGTTGGGCGCCATCCTCCTCCTGCACGACTGGGCCGGCCGCCTGTCCCGCACCGGCGTCGTTCGTGTGGGAGGCCGGGGGCGGGGGAAGTGGGGCGCCCCCTTCCTCCTCTGGCTCCTCCTCGTCCTCGTGGCTCCCCTCATCGGCCGCCTCCTCGCCATGACGTTCTCCCGGACCCGGGAGTTCCAGGCGGACGCGACCGCGGCCGAGCTCACCCGCAACCCCCTGGCGTTGGCCGGCGCGCTCCGGAAACTAGAGGAGGCCTTCGCTCCCACCCGGAGCATCAACCGGGGGGTCGCCCCCCTCTGCATCGTGGACCCCCTGGGCTTGAAGGCGGCTCTCCGGGAAGGGTTCTGGGCAGACCTGTTCGCCACCCATCCCCCCATCGCGGCCCGCATCGCCCGCCTGGAGGGCATGGCCTACCAGCCAAGCGCGCGCTCCTGACGGTGCCGCGCGCTTCCCCGCTATCTCAGGCACGGCACCTCGGGTATGATGGGACAGGCGGCGGGGCGGGCTTCCCTCGCGCTGCCGCCCCGGGAGATCCCATGCGCCCGCTCAAGGCCAGGCCTGCCCCGCCCCCCGCCCCCGCCGCAGTGGTCCTGACGGTGGACCGCCTCATCTTCCGCGGGGATGCCCTGGGGAAGGGGGAGGATGGCCGGACCGTCTTCGTCCCGTTCGCCGCGCCGGGCGAGGCGGTCCGGGTCCGGATTGTGGAGGAGCGGCAGGACTACCGGCGGGCCGAGCTCCTCGAAGTGGCCGCCCCTTCCTCCGACCGGCGCCTGGCGCCCTGCCCCCACTTCACGGTCTGCGGCGGGTGCCAGTGGCTGTACCTGCGGGAGAGCGCCCAGCAGCACTGGAAGGAGCGGATCCTGAGGGAGCATCTGCAACGGGGCGCCCGCCTCCCCGACGCGCCGGTCCGGCCGTTACGGGTCCCCGCTCCTCCCCTTGGCTACCGCTGGCGCGCGCGGTTCAACGTGGCCCGGGTCGCGGACCGCTTTCACCTGGGGTATTACCGGGCCGGCTCGCGGCAGGTGGAGGACCTGGAGGCCTGCCCCCTCCTGGCGCCTCCGCTGAATGAGATGCTGGCCGGTCTCCGGGCGCTGGGGCCGGGGCTGCTCCGCGCCTTCCCGGGCCTGCGGGAGGTGCACCTGCAGGGGAGCGAGGCGACGGGTCGTCTCCTCTGCACCTTCCTCCTGTCGCCGGTCGGGCGGGTGCCGCCGCTGCGTTCGCTCTTCGACGCGCTGGCCGCCGCCGCCCCTGGCCTGGCAGGGCTGAGCGTCCAGGAGGAGACGGCCGAGGGATGGCGCCGGAGGGGGCGCCTCGGCGAAGAGGCGGTGACGGAGCAGGTGGGGGAGGCGCGCCTGCGGGTGAGCGCGGGGGCGCCGTTCCCGGTCTCGGGGGCGGCGGCGAGCGCCCTCGCGGCAGAGGTCCTGGCCTTGGCGGATCTGACGGGCGCCGAGCGGGTTCTGGACCTGTACTGCGGCGTGGGGACCTGCACGGTGCCGCTGGGACAGAGGGCCGCCTTGGTCTTGGGCGTGGAGGTGGAGGGGACGGCGGTGGGGGATGCCCGCCACAACGTCCGGGCGAACGGGTGCCGGCAGGTTCGCATCTGGGAGGGGACACCGGAGGCGTTCCTGGAGACGGCGGAGGCCCGCCAGGCTTGGGACCTCGTTCTCCTCGAGCCACCGCGCACCGGTCTCTCCCGGCAGGTGCTGGAGGGAGTGGCGGCGCTGGCGCCGCCCCGCCTCCTCTACGTTTCCTGCGACGTGAGCACCTTCGCCCGGGACGTGGCGCGTCTGCGGGAGCGGGGCTACACCCTGGAGATGGTCCAGCCCCTGGACTGCCTCCCCCAGACCTACCACCTGGAAGTGGTGGCGCGTCTCACGCGGCAGGGCGCGGGGGCGGCCGGCGAATCGGGGGAGGCGCGATGATCCGGTTCTCCGATGCGGGGTTGCAAGGATTCCAGCGGGAGCAGAGGCGCCTGGCGAAGCCGAATCTCGGGGTCCAGATCGCCTTCACCTACGGCTGCGGTGGGGCGGGGTTCCGGGTCACCTTCACGGATGACCCGGCGGATCACCACACGGTCCAGGAGAACCGGGGGGTGCGGATCTGGCTGGACAGCCAGTCCGCCGCGGGCCTGGACGGCGCCGTCATTGACCACGACGGGACCGGGTTCGTGCTGCGCCACCCAGACGCCGCCATCGTCGAGTTCTGCTGAGCCTAACCCCCCCGAGGGGACGTCCCCGGCGGCATGGGAGGCGACCAGTGATCACGGTCATCAAGGCGAAAGATCGGCATCACGCGGACATGGGATGGTTGTCCACCTACTGGCACTTTTCCTTCAATGACTACTATGACCCCGCCAACATGAACTGGGGC
>JBOHQK010000011.1:0-4016 GCA_050732195.1 Methylomirabilales bacterium (SeqCode) | reverse complement strand
CACTTCGGGTCGTGGGAGGTTTTAGCGCGCGCCTGGCTCCTCCTGGGGGAGGCCGCCGCTATCGTTGCCCGCCCCCTGGATAACCCGCTCTTGGAGGCCTGGATCGGCGGGATCCGGACGGCGGGGGGAAACCGGGTCATTCCAAAGCGGCACGCGTTCCGGCATCTGGTGGAGACGTTGCGGCGCGGCGGAACGGTAGCGATGCTGATCGACCAGAACGTGGCGCGGGAGCAAGGGGTCTTCGTGGACTTCTTCGGCACCCCCGCCTGCACGACCACAGCGGCCACGCTGGCCGCCCGCCGGACGGGGGCGGCCCTCCTGCCCGTGGTCTGTCCGCGGCGCGCCCCGGGGCGCTTTACGGTCCGGATCGGGAAGGAGATCCCGGTGGCGGTCACGGGAGACCATCGGCGGGACATCCTGGCAACGACCGCCAAGGCGACCGCCGTCCTGGAAGCCTTCATCCGGGAGCACCCCGAGCAGTGGTTCTGGGTGCACCGCCGCTGGAAGACCCGGCCGGAGGGAGAGGGATGATGGGCGATGTGGCCCGGATCCTGGTCCGGGGCACCAACTGGGTCGGGGACGCGCTCTTAATGACCCCGGCCCTGGCCGCGGTCCGGCGGACGTTCCCGAAGGCGCACCTGAGCCTCCTGGTCCGCCCCTGGGTGGCCGACCTGTTCCGGGGAAACCCGGCCGTGGACGAGATCTTGCTTTACGAGAGCGGCGGCGCCCACCGGGGGCTCAGGGGGAAGCTCCGCCTCGCCCGCGAGCTCCGGCGGCGGCGGTTCGACCTGGCCGTTCTTTTCCAGAATGCCTTCGATGCGGCGCTGCTCGCCTGGCTCGCCCGGATCCCGGAGCGGGTCGGCTTCGCGACGCAGGGGCGCGGCCCGCTGCTCACCCGCGCGGTGCCCCTCTCCCCGGAGCTGCGGACGCGCCACCAGATGGAGTACTACCTGGGGCTCGTCCGCGCCCTGGGCTTCTCCGAGGGGCCGGCCGAGCCGGTTCTGGTGGTGAGCGCGGAGGAGCAGGAGCGGGCGGACGCCCTCCTCCGGGAGGCGGGGTGTGACGGGGCGGCCCCGATCGTCGCCCTGAACCCCGGGGCGGTCTACGGGTCAGCCAAGCGGTGGCCTGCCGAGCGCTACGCCGCTCTGGCCGACCGCCTCACGGCCGAGGGGTGCCGCCCCCTGCTGGTCGGGGCCCCCTCGGACGCGCGGGCCGCCGCTGAGGTCCGGGCGGCGTCGGGGCGTCCCGAGGCCCTGGCGGACCTGACCGGGCGGACGGACCTCAAGGTCCTGGCCGGCATCCTCCGCCGCTGCGATGCCTTCGTCACCAATGACACCGGGGCAATGCACGTGGCGGCGGCGGTGGGGACTCCCCTGGTGGCGATCTTCGGCCCCACGGACCCGGCCACCACGGCCCCGGTGAGCCGGCGCGCCACCCTGCTCCGGCACCCCGTCTTCTGCAGCCCATGCCTCCTCCGGGAGTGCCCCATTGATCACCGGTGCATGCGGGGCGTGAGTGTCGAGGAGGTCCACGGCGCCGTGGCGACGCTCCTCCGATCCAAGGCGCCGGGACCGGAAGGTCCGGTGAGCCGCGCGGCCGTCATCCTGGACCGGGACGGGACCATCAATGAAGAAGTGGGCTACATCGGCTCCCCGGAGCAGCTCCGCCTCATCCCCGGGGCCGCGGCGGCCCTCCGCCGCCTGCAGGCGGCGGGCTTCTGCCTCGTCATCGTGACCAACCAGGCGGGGGTCGCCCGGGGGTATTTCGACGAGACAGCCCTCCAGCGGGTCAACGGGCACCTGTTGGCCTTGCTGGCGGCGGAGGGGGTGCGGGTGGCCGGGCTCTACTACTGCCCGCACCACCCCACGGAGGGCCATCCCCCCTACCGCCGGCCGTGCGACTGCCGCAAGCCCGGCGGGGGGCTGATCCGGCGGGCTGCCGAGGAGCACGGGCTGGACCTCACGCGGTCCTTCGTCATAGGGGATCACCTGAGTGATGTCCTCCTGGGGCGGGGCCTCGGGCCGCGTACCGTTCTCCTCTTGACGGGGCACGGCCGGGAGGAGGCGGCGAAGGCCGCTGGGACGCCGGGGGCGACCCCCGACTTCATCGCCGCTGACCTGGAGGCGGCGGCGGCGTGGGTGTTGGCCGAGGCGGCCCGCGGCCCGGTCGGAACCCGGGGTTCTCCCTAGGAGGGCGGGAGGGCAGGATGCGGTGGCTCCCCGCCCTCCGGGAGGAGCTGGCGGCGTTACGCCGGGAGGTGCGGGCACTCCGGGCGGCCCTGGCCGAGCCCCGGGGCTCCCTCCCGGAGGCCCTCCGCCGACGCGGGATTCTCCTGGGCAGGGCCGGTGCGCCCGAGGGGCTCCTCTTTCCTCCCACCCTCTCCGCGGCGCGGCAACACCGTCTCTACGAGCAACTCAAGCGCTACTCCTTCCGCCTCTTCCTCCGGGACCTCATTACCCACCAGGAGAGCCTCCGGCCCGAGACGCTGACCCGGTTCTGCTCCCCCGAGGCGGCGGCCCGCTACTTCCGCTTCCTGGAGGGGTGCGGTATCATCCGGCGCGGGGCCATCCGGCTCCACCAGGAGCAGGTGTTCAGCTTCGGGCCCACCTTGGAGTGGCTGGTGGCCCGGGTCCTGACGCGGGAGTTCGGCGCCCCCGCCCTCTGGGGCTGTCGCCTGCTGGACCTCGGGGGCGGCGGGGACTACGATGTGCTGAGCCTGGTGGAGGGGGCCCTCCTCTACGTGGAGGTGAAGTCCTCCCCCCCAAAGCACATCGAGGGAGAGGAGGTGGCCGCCTTCCTCGCCCGGCTTGACGCGCTGATGCCCAACCTCGCCATCTTCCTCGTGGACACCGAGCTCCGGATGCAGGATAAGTTGGTGGTCCTCTTCGAGGAGGCGCTGGCGCGACGCCGGGACGCGGGCCGCCGCCGGCCCCGCCGTCCGCCTGTCGTGACCCGCGTCCTGGACGAGACCTTCGTCCTGGAAGGGTCGGTCTTCCTCACCAACACGCGTCCGAGCCTGGTCCAGGCTCTCGGGACCTGCCTCCGGGCCCACTTCGGGAGGTGTTAGCGTGGTCCCGGTGATTCGCCGGCCCGCGGTGGCCGGGACCTTCTACCCGGGGACGGCCCGCGCGCTCCGGGGCCAGGTAGAGGATCTCCTCCCCCGTGGGCCCCGGGAGTGGGCGGTGGCCGTCGTGGCCCCCCACGCCGGGTACATGTACTCGGGGCGCGTCGCGGGGGAGGTGTACGGGGCCCTCGAGCCGGCCGAGGTCTACGTGATCCTGGGGCCGAACCACACGGGCCTCGGGGCCGGAGCGGCGATCGTCACCGAGGGGGCGTGGGCCACGCCGCTGGGCGAACTGGCCATCGAGACCGGCCTTGCCCGGGCCATCCTGCAGGCGTCCGACGTCCTCGAGGAGGATGACCTGGCCCATCTCAAAGAGCACGCCATCGAGGTTCAGCTCCCGTTCCTGCAGCTCCAGGACCCCGTCCCAACCTTCGTGCCCATCTGCCTCCTCTCCCACGAGTATGCCGCCTGCCAGGATGTGGGGCACGCCGTGGGCGAGGCGGTGGCGGCCTACCCGAAACGGGTGACCGTTGTGGCCAGCACCGACCTCAATCACTACGAATCGCAGGAGGTGGCGGAGCGGAAGGACCGCCTGGCCATTGAGCAGATGCTCGCCCTGGACCCGGCCGGCCTGCACCGGGCCGTCCGACAGCACCGGATCAGCATGTGCGGGTTTCACCCGACCACCGCGGTCCTCGTGGCGGCCAGGGCCCTGGGTGCCGGCTCGGCCCGCCTCGTCCGGCACATGACCTCCGGCGACGTGAACCACGACTACTCCCGGGTCGTGGGGTACGCCGGCGTCATCATCATCCGGTAAGGGGCGGGTAAGCGGCCTGGGGGGCCGCTCACAGTCCTCGCCATCCCCAGCCACAACGCTTTCGCCTGCGGCTCCTTCACCCTCCTGGGCCGCCTATCTCCCCGTCGCGTCAGGAATCCCAGCCTTGGCCGTGCC
>JBOHQK010000010.1:0-3701 GCA_050732195.1 Methylomirabilales bacterium (SeqCode) | reverse complement strand
CTGACACGTCTCCCTCGCGGCGACCCGGGCGCGTCCCGCGCGCCGGCCAACCGTTGCGACGCCCACGGTGCCGGGCCAAATGACGAGCATCACGAGGCCCGAGGGAGGAGGCGGCCGGAGGCGTACGCTCCTGGTACGCTCCGGACCGCCGACGACCGAGAACGACGTGAGGCGACGTCAGTTGGCCCGGCACTAGCCCTTGGCCTGCGGCGGCACATACCCCGGAGGAAGCGCGGCACCTTCCCCGAAGAAGAAGTCCTCCATCTGCTGGCGGATGATCTCGTCCGACTCCTTGGAGGACGGGTCGAGACGGTATTCGTTGATCACCATCGTCAGGTGCCCCGCCCACATCTTCCAGGCCTCGATGGAGACATTCTCCTGGATCCGCTTGCTGAGTTCTGGCCCGCCGACGGCCTTGGCCATGATGAGGGCCACCTTCCCCTGCGGAGTGTCCGGGTCAATCCCGGGCAGCTCACGCTGGAGCTTGACGCACTTTACCGTGCACTGTGCCATGGGGATCCCTCCGATTCAGCGAAGCCTCATGGTCGCTACGACTGCTCGCTCTCCAGCGCCGGGGCACGGCCGACGAACCACGGCCGTTCTCCGTGGAATTGTCCGCCTCCCTCGCCCACGCGGGGCTCACCTGTAGAATGCCCCAGGTGGCCTGGGTTCGCAAGTGCGTTTACTTGGAGTCGCCGGCTTGCCCGAGGCCCCCGACCAGCCGCGGGAAGCCGTCGGCGGTCCAGAGGGCGGCCTGGACCTTCGCGTAGTCGAGGCGGAGAGGGGTGGGACGCGCGGCCAGGAGCTCGCCGAGGCGGGCGAAGGGATCCCCGGTGATGCCGTAGGGGTCGGGATGGACCTCGAGAAAGACGCGGCCGTCGGGGGCGGCGGCCATCTTGACGGGCTCGTAGATGATCAGCACGCGGGCCCGCTCGGGGACAGCGGTATAGAGGGATTCAATGTCCTCAGCCCTGAGACGCACGCAGCCGTGGGTGCTGAACCAGCCCACGGTCTCTGGGGCGATGGTCCCATGGATGCCGTAGCCCGGGAGGGAGAGCTGGAGCCAGTACTCGCCGAGGGGGTTGTCGGGGCCGGGCTCGACCTGGGTCTTCACGATGCGCTGCTCGGCCTCCATCTCCTCCTGGATGGACTTCGGGACGAACCAGGTGGGGCTCTTGACCTTGGCGCTAATCCGGAACTCCCCCAGCGGGGTGGGCCAGTCCGGCTGGCCGACGCCCACGGGATAGGAGGCGATCAAGACCCCTTTGACAAAGTGGTAGAGGGTCCGGTCGGGGAGGTTGATGACCAGGCCGTCCTGGAGGGCGACCGGGAGGATGCGCTGGGCCGGGAGGCGGAGGACCTGGCCGGCGGCGATCCGGGTGGGGTCGGTGAGGCCGTTCAGTTCGCCGATCCGGCGCCAGGGGATGGCCAGCCGGAAGGCAATGTCCGCGAGACTCTCCCCGGGCTGAACCTGGTAGGTGCGGTCCTCCTCCAGCAGGGTGAAGGAGACGGGCGGCGCACCGACGGCGGCTGGCGCGGCGATAAGGGCCATGCCGACAGCGAGGACCACCAGCAACCACCGCCCGCTCTCTGGGCGTCGCAGGCCTAGCCTCCTCCTCTCCCGGCCCCGCGGCCCTCCGCGAGCCCGAGAGGTGCCGAAAGACCTCCGGCACCGGCGGCCGCCTCGCGGAGGGCGCCGGCGACCGCTGCGACGCGCCGGACCTGGCTCACGATCTGGCCCAGGTTCGCCTCGGGGATGAGCCCCTCGTTGCGGAGGGCATGCACCACCTGCCCCCAGCCCAGGCCGGAGCGCTTTATGGCGACGATTTGCTGGAAGGTCCTGGCGCCCCCCGTCGCCTCCGCAATGGCATGGGCGATGGTGATCTCGCCGAAGCCGAGGCCCGTGGCCGCCCGCTGCCTCTCGATAGCCTCCGGGCTGACGTCGAAGAGGGCCGCCAGGGCTTTCAAGACGTATGGCCTCCCCTCCCGCTCGCGGGCCTCCTGATTGACGGCCGCCGCCGCCGCCCGCAGGTCGTGAGCGACCGGCTCCGCCGCGCCGGCCAGCCCGGCAGCCAGCGCCAGGAGGGTCAGCCCCACCAGCATCCGGTGCTTACTGGACAACTGCACGATAACGCCTCATGCCCCGCGGGGTGTGTCCAGGATCCCCAGGAGGCCGTACTGTACCAGCGCGCTCGGTGCCTTGTCCAGGGGCTGCGGTGAGATCAGACCCCGAGCGGCATCGCGGGCGGGCAAGGGCTGGTCCGGGCTTTCGCTCCCCTCACCGGTCCTCGCGGGGGAGAAGGGTGATCCGCCCGTCAGTTGGCGCCACCCGGACCTTATGGGTGTCCCCAAACAGGACCTCCGCCTCCTGCTCCCGGGCGGCTGCGCGGAGCGCCCCCTCCAGGGCCTCCAGCTCCGCGGCCAGTTCCGCGGCCAGGGCGCGCCTGCGGGCACTCACCTCCGCGTACCGGTTGACCAGTTGCCCGGCGGCGTAGGCGCTCAGGTCGGGCTGGACCTGCCCCTCCCGGCGGACGAGGTGCCGCCGCACCGGGCAGAGGTCCTGATAGGCGCACCAGTTGCAGAGGGGGCTCTCCCGCGGGGCGAAGGTGGTGTCGGCCCCGATCTTCTCGATGAGAACGATGGTCTCCCGCTTCAGTCCCTCCAGCTCCTCCCGATTCCGCCTCGAGCGCAGCACCCGGTCGAACACCAGGTAATGCCAGACCAGCTCGACGTCCTTGGCGTCGGGCCAGGCCGCCTCCACCGCAAGCTGATAGAGCGCCAGTTGCCGGTCCCCGTCCAGCCGGTCCTGGGAGGGGAGCCGCCCCCCGGTCTTGTAGTCGTGGATCTCGTAGCGCCCCTCCCCCACCTCGACCAGCCGGTCAATGACCCCTTCGATCGTGTAGGCGCCGGCCTCGTCGAGGGCCACCGCCATCTTCGCCTCCAGGCCCAGTGTCGTCCCCTCGTCGAACGGGGCGTGGCGGTGGTAGTAGGCCGTGAGGCAGCGCTCCCCCAGCCGCCGGTACTGCCCTGCCGTGTACTCCTGCCGGACGATCCGGATGCCCTCGTGCCACCCGGCCTCCCACGCGGTGCGGTAGTGCTTCAGGATCTCCGGGAGGGTGACCTCCTTCACCATCTGGAGGTCGGCGTAGAGGCGCTCCAGCGCGGCGTGGACGCAGTGCCCCATGAAGCTCTCGATGGTTTCATCCTCCCGGGGGATCCGGTCAATGTATTTGTACCGAAACTGCCGGGGACACTGCTCGTAGGTGCTGAGCCGGGACGGCGAGTAGGTGGGCACGCAGACCTCCTGCCCGAAGGGGGCCGTGTCCCGGGCAGTCTAGTCCAATTCGCGCCGCGGGGGAACCGGGAAGATGCGGCCGATACTCCTCCCCACGGGACTCACCCCTGGCCCAGGTCCTGGAAGAAGCCTGCTACCCGGCCGTCCAGCCGCCGTCCACGAAAAGAATCTGCCCGGTGATGTAGGCGGAGGCGTCCGAGGCCAGGAAGACGACGGCCCCGCTGAGGTCTGCCGGCTGGCCGGGCCGGCCGAGGGGGATCCGGCTCTCGATCCAGGCCCGCCGCTCCGGATCGTCGAAGAGGGGTTGGGTCATCTCGGTGACGAAGTAGCCGGGGCCGATGGCGTTCACCGTGATCCCGTGGGGCGCCCACTCGACAGCGAGCGCCCGGGTCACCGAGAGGAGCCC
>JBOHQK010000009.1:0-6574 GCA_050732195.1 Methylomirabilales bacterium (SeqCode) | reverse complement strand
AGGTGGCCCCGGCTGGAGAGGGGGAGGTTGTCCTCCGCCGCGAGCGGGTGGCCGGTCCCTTCGTCCGCCACGTCCTGCTGCCGGCCTCCGTGGACCCTACGAGGATGACGGCGACCTCCCGGGAGGGCGGGGTGACGATCCGCGCTCCGAAGAAGGAGACCGCCAAGTCCAGGACGATCGCCATTGACGTGAACTGAGGTCGGGGCCCCAGGCCCTTCCCTGGGGGTCGCGACCTGGCCCAGCGCCGGGCCGCGACCCGGGGTCCCGGCACCGTCCGCCTCGCCCGCGCGGGCCGGGGCGGGCGCGGCGAGAGGTACCCGAGAGGAGGCACTTCCGGTGAGCAAGGTGATTGGCATCGATCTCGGCACGACGAACTCCGTGGTGGCGGTGATGGAGGGGGGCGAGCCTGTCGTCATCGCCAACCAGGAGGGCGGACGCCTGACCCCGTCGGTGGTGGCCTTCACGAAGGACGGTGAGCGGCTGGTCGGGCAGGTGGCGAAGCGCCAGGCCATCACCAATCCCGAGAACACCATCTTTTCCATCAAGCGGTTCATGGGGCGGCGCCATGAGGAGGTCCAGCACGAGATCAAGCTGGTCCCCTACCAGGTGATCCGTGCCTCGAACGGTGACGCCCGGGTGGAGGTCCGGGGCAAGCAGCACTCCCCTCCCGAGATCTCCGCCCTGATCCTCCAGAAGCTGAAGGAGGCCGCGGAGGCGTACCTGGGGGAGAAGGTGACCCAGGCGGTCATCACCGTCCCCGCCTACTTCAACGACAGCCAGCGCCAGGCCACCAAGGACGCCGGGAAGATCGCCGGCCTGGAGGTCCTGCGCATCGTCAACGAGCCCACGGCCGCTTCCCTGGCCTACGGGCTGGACAAGAAGAAGGACGAAAAGATTGCCGTTTTCGACCTCGGGGGCGGGACCTTCGACATCTCCATCTTGGAGATCGGGGAGGGGGTCTTCGAGGTCAAGGCCACCAACGGTGACACGCACCTGGGGGGGGATGACTTCGACCAGCGGGTCATCGATTGGGTCGTCGCCGAGTTCAAGAAGGACCAGGGGATCGACCTCGGCAAGGACCGGATGGCCCTCCAGCGCCTGAAGGAGGCGGCGGAGAAGGCCAAGTGCGAGCTCTCCACGGTGATGGAGACGGAGATTAATCTCCCCTTCATCACCGCCGACGCCTCCGGGCCGAAGCATCTGAGCCTGAAGCTCACCCGCTCCAGGCTGGAGCAACTGGTGGACGACCTGATCCAGCGGACGCTGGGGCCGGCTCGGAAGGCCCTGGAGGACGCCGGCCTGAAGCCCAGCCAGATCGACGAGGTGGTGCTGGTGGGCGGGCAGACCCGCATGCCGAAGGTGCAAGAGGTGGTCCGGGAGGTCTTCGGCAAGGAACCGCACAAGGGGGTGAACCCCGACGAGGTGGTGGCGGTGGGGGCCGCCGTCCAGGCGGGGGTCCTGGTGGGGGACGTGAAGGACGTCGTCCTCCTGGACGTCACGCCCCTCTCGCTGGGGATCGAGACCCTGGGCGGGGTGATGACGCGCCTCATCGAGCGCAACACCACCATCCCGACCCGGAAGAGCGAGATCTTCACCACCGCGGCCGACCACCAGACCAGCGTGGAGATCCACGTCCTGCAGGGGGAGCGGGAACTGGCCCGCGACAACCGCACCCTGGGGAAGTTCCACCTGGTGGGGATTCCGCCCGCCCCGCGGGGGGTCCCGCAGATCGAGGTGACCTTCGACATCGATGCCAACGGGATCGTGAACGTCTCGGCGAAGGACCTGGCGACCGGGAAGGAGCAGCAGATCACCATCACCGCCTCCAGCGGCCTCGGGAAGGACGAGATGGAGAAGATGGTGAAGGAGGCGGAGAGGCACGCGGAGGACGATAAGAAGAAGCGCCAGGAGATCGAGCTCCGGAATCAGGCCGAGCACCTCGTCTATACGACGGAGAAGATGCTGACCGAGCACCGGGAGAAGATCCCGATCGCCGACATCAAACCGATCGAGGACGCCATCGCCGACGCCAAGAAGGCCCTGGAGTCGGGCGACATCGGGCGGATCAAGCAGACGGTGGAGGCGCTGAGCATCGCCGCGCAGCGGATCGGCACGGCCATGTACGAACAGGCCACCAAGGACAAAGCGCGGGCGGAGGACAGCGGTACCCGCGAGAAGGCGGGGGGCCCGGGTGGCCCCCAGGAGGGCGAGGTGGTAGACGCGGAGTTCGAAGACCTCGGGAAGAAGGACAAGTAGGTCAGGAACACGGAGGGAAAGGAGGAAGAGGATGGCCATCGTGCGCTGGGATCCCTTTCGGGATCTCATCTCCATCCAGGACCGGATGAACCGGCTCTTCGAGCAGACGCTGGCCCGGACGCGGGAGGAGGAGGGGATCGCCGCCTCCACCTGGATGCCGGCCGTGGATATCTATGAGACGCCTGACCACGTTGTCATGAAGGCGGAGCTGCCCGGCCTCACCCGGGAGGACATCGAAATCAACGTCCGGGATAACACCCTCAGTCTGCGGGGTCAACGCAAGTTCGAGAAGGATGTGAAGGAGGAGAATTACCTCCGGATCGAGCGCGCGTACGGCTCTTTCCAGCGCTCCTTCACCCTGCCTGTCACCATCCAGCAGGACAAGATCAAGGCGGTGTTCCGGGACGGGGTGCTGGAGTTGACCCTGCCCAAGGCGGAGGAGGCGCGGCCGCAGCAGATCAAGATCGACGTGAAGTAGGGGGCGGCGGCCCGGGACCGCCGGCCGGGGGGCACTGACCTGATGGGGAAGCGGGACTACTACGAGGTCCTCGGACTCCCCCGTTCGGCGACCGACCGGGACATCAAGCGCGTCTACCGCAGGTTGGCTCGGCGGTACCACCCGGATGTCAACCCGGGAGACAAAGCAGCGGAGACCCGCTTCAAGGACATCACGGAGGCGTACGAGGTCCTGAGTGACCCGCAGAAGCGGGCCGAGTACGATGAGTTCGGTCATCGGACGGCCGCCGGGCCTGGGCCGCGGCCCGGCGGCCCCTTCGGCGGGGCCCCCTTCGATCTCGGGGAGTTCGCCCGTGGGGGCTTTGGCGGCCTGGGGGACCTGCTGGAGGGGGTCTTCGGGGGCCGGGCGGGAGCCGGGGGACAGGCCCCGCCGCGCGGCGAGGACCTCCACTACACGATCGACATCGACTTCGAGCAGGCGATCCGGGGGTTCACGACCGAGATCAGCCTGCAGCGCTCCGCCCCCTGCGCCTCCTGCGGGGGTTCCGGGGCCCGGCCCGGCGCGGGGATCATCCCGTGCCCCGAGTGTGGGGGGAGCGGGCAGGTCTCGGTGGGAGCGGACCTGCTGGGAGTCACGAGGGCGTGCGGACGCTGTCGCGGGGGTGGCCGGGTTCCCGGGAAGGCCTGCCCCTCGTGCGCCGGGCGGGGGCGCCTTCCCCGCACCGAGCGGGTGAAGGTAAAGATCCCCCCCGGCGTGGACACCGGCTCCAAGATCCGGCTGGCCGAGATGGGGGAAGCGGGGCCGGGGGGGAGCGCGCCGGGGGACCTGTACATCGTCACCCGAGTCCGCCCCCACCCGTTCTTTGAGCGGAAGGGGGATAACATCCACTGCACCGTCCCGGTTACGGTGACCGAGGCGGCCCTCGGAGCCCGGATCCAGGTCCCCACCGTGGACGGTCCGGCCGAGATGCGGGTCCCCCCCGGCACCAGCAGCGGCCAGGTGTTCCGCCTCCGGGGAAAGGGGGTTCCGCCCCTGCGGGGCGGCGGCCGGGGGGGCCAGTACGTGACGGTGAAGGTGGTCGTGCCGCGCCCCTTGAATGCCCGCGCCCAGGAGTTGCTCCGGGAGCTGGCCCAGCTGGTCCCGGAGGACCCGCGGCGGGATCTGAAGGCGTGGATGTGACCGCCGGGCCTCGCGCCGCGAGGGAGGGATGGCCAGGAACAAGCGACCGCGGTACCTGATCAGCGTGGTGGCGGACATGTTCGATGTCCACCCCCAGACGCTGCGGACCTACGAGCGGGAGGGGCTGATCCGCCCGGGCCGGAGCCAGGGGAACACGCGTCTGTACTCCGACGAGGATGTCGCCCGGATCGAGCTCATCCTGCGCCTCACGAAGGAGCTGGGCGTGAACCTGGCTGGGGTCGAGGTCATCCTGAACATGCGGGAGCGGATGGAGCGGATGCAGCGGGAGATGGCCGAAACGTTCGAGACCATGCTCCGGACGGTGGAGGAGGAGCTCCGGCAACGGCACCGCCAGGGGCCGGGCCTGGTGCCGGTGGGGCGCCGCGGCCTGAGCCGGCGCATCCCCATCCAGGAGGAGCCGGCACGGAAGGCTTGACAGGGCGGCCCCACTCCCCTAGTTTATCCAGTGCGCTGGCCGGATCGGCCGGCAAGAGAACCGGAAGGAGGACGAGATCCGATGGGCAACACCTTTAAGACCGCGGTGCTCCTCGGGGCCCTCACGGGCCTCCTCGTAGTCTTTGGCAACTTCTTCGGCGGACAGCAGGGGATGGTGATCGCCTTCGCCTTCGCCCTGCTGATGAACTTTGGGGCGTACTGGTTCTCCGACAGGATTGTCCTGGCCATGTACAGGGCCCGGGAGGTGAGCGAGGCGGAGGCACCCGACCTGGTGGCGATGGTGCGGGGGCTCGCCCAGCGGGCCCGCTTGCCGATGCCCCGGGTGTACGTCATCCCCAACCCGTCCCCGAATGCCTTTGCCACGGGCCGGAGCCCCCGGCACGCGGCCGTGGCGGTGACGGAGGGGATCCTCCGCCTCATGGACCGGGAGGAGCTGGAGGGGGTGCTGGCGCACGAGCTGGCCCATGTGCGGAACCGGGACACCCTGATCAGCGCCATCGCGGCGACGCTGGCCGGCGTCATCATGATGCTCGCAAACATGGCCCGCTGGGCTGCCTTCTTCGGCGGCGGCCGGGACGACGAGGATCGGGGCGGCGTGCTCGGCCTCGTGGTCATGGCCGTGCTGGCCCCCTTCGCCGCCCTGCTGATCCAGATGGCCATCTCGCGGGCCCGGGAGTACCTGGCCGACGCCACCGCCGCCCAGGTCACGAAGAAGCCGGGGGCGCTGGCCTCGGCGCTGGGGCGCCTGCAGCACGCCAGCGAGCGCCTGCCGCTTCAGGCCAACCCGGCCACGGCGCACCTCTTCATCGTGAACCCGCTCAGCGGCCGCTCCTTCCTTAGCCTCTTCTCTACCCACCCCCCCATCGAGGAGCGGGTGGCGCGGCTGCGGGCGATGCGGGTGTGACCGACCGGCCAGAGAAGGGTGCCCGGGGGAGGGTGGCGCGGTCGCCCTCCCCCGGTGCTGTTTTGTTCGGCCTCTGCCTCCTCCTGACGGCCTGCGCCACCACTCCCGCGCCCCCCAAGGCCCGTCTCCTGCGCCCCGGCCCCCAGAGCCTGCCTGCCAACACCGTCACCGGCGAGCTGATCATCGCCCAACTGGAGGGGGCTACGGTAAGCATCCGGGCCCTCTCCTGGGAAGCCCTCCAGCGTTTCTATGGGGGCCAGCGGGATCTCGCCAATCCCTTCGCCGATCTCCCCGCAGGAGCCCCGCGGCCCACGGCCTTCCTCCTGCACCTGCGCAACGATTCCCCCGAGCCTCTCTCCTT
Organism: Methylomirabilales bacterium (SeqCode); assembly: GCA_050732195.1. Classification (GTDB taxonomy): domain Bacteria; phylum Methylomirabilota; class Methylomirabilia; order Methylomirabilales; family JACPAU01; genus JACPAU01. The sequence continues at coordinate 961 of JBOHQK010000009.1, read as the reverse complement.
CGATCCCACCGCGGCGCGCCTGGCGGACCAGGAGGGGCGCCGCCAGGGGCCGCTCGACTATCCCGCCCTCTACGCCTTCCTGGCCGGGCTCGAGGGGGGAGCCGCGCGCCTCCGGGCCGTCCAGCGGACGGTCCTGACGAGCACCGTCGTGGTCCCCCCCGGCGGCGAACGGCGGGGCCTCCTCCTGTTCCCCGAGCTGGCGGCCGGGGCACGCGCGGTTCTGGTTGACCTGGCCAGCCTCTACCGGGGCTCGGCCCCGCAGCTTCTCGTCTTCCAGTTCCTGGTGGTGGAGGAGCCGTAGGGGAGGGAGGTGGGACGGCTACAAGTGCGGGGTGAGGCGGGTCGCCACCGCCGCCACCGTGGCCTCCGCGATCCGGATGACCTTGGTGCGGCTGCGGGAGCCCGCCACCAGGCGCAGGCGCGCCTTCGGGAGGGTCAGGAGATGGGCGAGGAGGGTCAGGCAGGCGGTATTCGCCGCTCCCGCGACGGGTGGGGCAGTGAGGCGGAGGTGCAGAGCCTCCCCCCGACGACCCGCCACCTCGTCCCGGGAGGCACGGGGCTGGACGTGGACCGTGAGGAGAACGTCAGGGCCGGCCTGCCTGAGGAGGGGCATCGCCCTTCGCGGGGGGTGGAGTGGACGGGCTCACTGGCTTCTCCCCCCGGCCCTCCAGCAGGTCCAGGTGGATCTTCAGGGCGGCCCGGACCTTGGCCTCGAAGAGCTGCTTCTGCCGCTTGAGGTCTGCGATCTGCGCCTGGAGTTCCCCCACCTGGCGGTGGGCCTGCTCCAGGAGTTTCTCGGCCTGCAACTCCGCCTCCCTCCGGATCAGCTCCGCCTCCTTCTTGGCCGTTTCCTTGAGCTGCTCGGTGAGGCGCTGGGCGGAGTAGAGGGTCTTGCGGAGCGCCTCCTCCCGCTCCTGGTAGGCCGCCACCTGCCCTTCCAGCTTCTGGATCCGCTCGTCCC
>JBOHQK010000008.1:0-4273 GCA_050732195.1 Methylomirabilales bacterium (SeqCode) | reverse complement strand
CCTGAACCTGTTCCTGAACAGCCTCCAGGCCATGCAGAACGGCGGGGAGATCCGCGTCCAGGCCCGCTGGCTGGAGGAGGCCCTCGCGTGGGAGGTCCGGGTGCACGACACCGGCCCCGGCATCCCGTCCGAGCACCTGGCCCAGGCGTTCACGCCGTTCTTCTCCACCACGCCGCAGGGCTCGGGCCTGGGCCTCGCCATCGTCCAGCAGATCGTCCGGGAGCACCGGGGCCAGGTGACCATCGAGAGCCGCGCCGGGCAGGGGACGACCGTCACCGTCCGTCTCCCTGCCGCCTCAGCTCCCGCCGGGTCCCCGACAGCGCATTGATCCCTGGGGAGGCCGCTGGCTGGCGGGCGCTTCCTTACCGAAGTTTCGGCCTCATCTTTACTCTTTTTCCTCTGGCGCTGGGACCCATGGCGACCATCCTCCTGGTGGATGACGATCCCCTGCTCCGGGGGAGCCTCGCCGAGGACCTCGGCGCCCACGGCCACGAGGTAGCCGTCGCCGAGACCGGCGCCCACGCCCTGGCCTTCCTCGAGCGCCTCCCGATTGACCTCCTCCTGACCGACCTGCGCCTCCCCGACCTGACCGGCCTCGCCCTCCTGCACGAGGTGCGGGCCCGCCGCCCCGAGGTCCAGGTCGTCATCATGACGGCCTTTGGCGATATCCCCACGGCCGTCAAGGCCATCCAGGACGGGGCCTACCACTTCCTCCCCAAGCCGTTCGACCTCGAAGAACTCCACCCCATCCTCGCCCGGGCCCTCGAGACCCAGCGCCTCCGCCGAGAGGTCGCCACCCTCCGGGCTCACCAGTTCGGTGACCCCCACATCCCCGGTCTCCTCGGGGAGAGCCGCGCCATCCACGACCTCCGGCTCCTCATCCGGCGCCTCGCCGCCACCCCCCGGACCTCCATACTGGTGGTGGGAGAGAGCGGGACCGGTAAGGAGGTGGTGGCCAACGCCATCCACGCCGGCTCCGCCCGGGCCGCCGGCCCCCTCATCAAGGTCAACTGCAGTGCCATCCCCGAGACCCTCCTGGAGGCCGACCTCTTCGGCTACGAGAAGGGGGCCTTCACCGACGCGAAAGAGGCCAAGAAGGGGCTGTTCGAGCTGGCCCACGGGGGGGCGATCTTCCTGGACGAGATCTCCGACATGGCCCTCCCCCTCCAGCCGAAGCTCCTCCGGGTCCTGGACGAGCAGGTCTTCCGCCGGGTGGGGGGCCTGAAGGACATCCGGGTGGATGTCCGAGTCATCGCCGCCACCAACCGGGACCTGGGGGCCCTGGTCCAGGCGGGCCGGTTCCGGGAGGACCTCTACTACCGCCTGCGGGTTATGGAGGTTCTCATCCCTCCTCTCCGGAGCCGCCCCGAGGACATCCGCGCCCTCGCCCACCACTTCCTGGCCTTCTACAACCGGGAGTTCGGCAAGAGCCTCCAGGGGTTCGAGCGGGCCGCCGAAGGGGTCCTGACCGGCTATGCCTGGCCGGGGAACGTCCGCGAGTTAAAGAACGTTGTCGAGCGGGCGGCCATCCTGGCCGACGGCGACCTCATCAGCCCGGCCCTCCTGCCCCAGCAACTGCGCCCCCCGGCGGCCACCCTCCTCAACGGGGAGGGCGGGGTCTTCCTCCCCCCCGGCCTCTCCCTGGAGGAGGTCGAGAAGCACTACCTGCGCATGGCCCTCCGGGCCGCGAGAGGCAACCGCTCCGAAGCCGCCCGCCGCCTCGGCATCACCCGCGTCACCCTCCGCGCCAAGATCCGCCGCTACGGCCTCGCGTAGCCGCCTCGCCAGCCCTGCCGCCTGGGTCGGACCCCGTCAAGATCGAGATTCCACCTGCCCCCATCCAATTCCGCATCCCCCGTGGGCCCCACGACGGCTACAAGCGCGCCAAGGCTACCCGCGCTGTAGGCGAGGCGCAGCGGCGGAAGAGACGGTGGCGGGCCAGGTCCTTGCGGCGAGGCCGACAGCCGGGACACGGACCGTGGCGCACGCCGGCCTCAACCCGATTGGCACAAAAGAAGGGCTACGAGAATGATTGGCGGGGACCCGGAGCCATTTCAAGGTGGTGGGCGAGGGCGGGAGGGCTGGCGTTCTGTAGGTGACCGAAGGCCATCAGAAACTGGTGGACGGGCAGCCGAGGTCCCCCCTGATCATGCGGCCCCCATGGGGACGTTCTCGACAGGCAGGTTCTCGATGGAGATATTGACGAGATTGCTCAAACCCAAGCGTTCCGAGGCGTCCAACACTTCCACGCCGACGATGTGGCCATCGGCGTCGAAGTCAAGGGTGACCCCCTCTTCGACATCCCGGCTTTCCGCGACGGGCACATCGCGGAGGTGAATATAGAGGGCATCCACGTTCTTGCTGTATTCGATCTTCACGCTGAACCCCTCCCACCGGCGCGCTGGCGGACAACGGTGATCACGATGAACTCATCAGCGGTTTCCCGAAAGGTGACGCGGTCCGCATGCACAATGATGAGGACCTGGGCTGCCTGGTAGAAAGGCTCATCAGGGGTGCCTCGCGCGTGCGCAGGGCCACCGCGATGATGGCGGCTGCCTCCTGTGGACCGGTCGTGCAGGCAGCTTGTGGGGCTGGAAACACTACTTCCGTTCTCTTCGGCCCAACACACAGAGCAAACCGTAAAGGCTCTCCACGGTCATGGTGTTCTGCTCCCAGAAAGTCTTGGCCAACGGGGAATGGAAGGCGCGGAAGTCGTTCGAGAGGACGATGTCAGGGTGCGCCACGGCAGCCGCTGCAAAGATCGGGGCATTTTCAGGATCGGTCGTGAAGGGGAGCGCCGCAGCGATCTCCTCCGGTGTTGGCCAGCGGGTCCATTGGTCTGCCAACGGGGCCAAGAGCTCCATCACCCCGGGGCGTGCTTCCGGGAAATCTCGGTCGATAATCTCGTCCAGTTCATCCACGACAACCCGACTCAGAACCAGCTCGAATGCTCCGGCCGAATAGAGGTCCAGGACCTCGCCGGCCAGGGTGGGATGCCCGTCCTTGTCATGGGGGAAGACAATCACGGCCAGGAGCACTCCGGTATCCGGGAAGACTCGCGGCCGGCTCATCCGATGTCGGGTTTGACGAGTCGCGTCGCCTCCTGGTAGCGCTCCTTCCAAATGCTCCGGCGGACCTCGCGCACATGGCGCAGCAGCTCCTCTTCGGTCAGACCCCTGGCCTCGGCAGCCGGGGCCAGCAGGGCGCTCAATTCTCGAAGCCTCTGGGCTCCGGCTACGGATTCCTGTTGACGGGTCGACGCTTCGAGGGCCTCCGCGACGAACTGGTTGAGGGAAACGCGGCGCTTTGCTGCGGCTTGCGCGACGCGCTTGTGGAGTCCCGGCGAGACGCGAACTGTAATTCGTTTGGCAGCCATACCGCTTTACCTCCTTCTCGTAGCAGCACCATAGCAGCAGCGGCTCGGCTCGCCAAGATCGCCCTCAGGGCCTGGCAGGGAACACGCTCCCAGGCCTCCCACTGCCTCGGCATCACCCGCGTCACCCTCCGCGCCAAGATCCGCCGCTACGGCCTCGCCTAGCCCCCCGCCTATCCTCCCTCTTTTCCCTCTCGTTGGGAGGGAGAGGGTCAGGATGCGGGTCCTCCGCCTCGGCCGGGCCCCGTCACGCTCCTGCCGTCGAGATCCCAGCCTGCGCTGGCAGTTGGGTAGGTGGGAGAGGGTTAGCTGGTCATGCGGAGCTGCGGGTTTACCAATCGGGAGCGCCGTGGGGCCAGGGCCTCGATATGAACGTAGACGAGGGGCCGGCCAGCCTCCCGGTTCGCCTCGGCCAGGGCCCGACTCCAGGCATTGTACTCCGGGTCATCAGCGACCTGGATGACGACGATGGCTCCGGCGGGGATCTGCTCGGTAAACTCCGGGTGGTCGAAGAGGTACTCGTTGAATTCCCGGATGAGGGTCGCGTGCCGTTGCTCGAACGATTCGGTCATGGCTCATCCCTCAAGGAAAACGTCTCGGTATCTTCTCCAGTTCGCGAGGATATCCTCCTGCGCGAACGTCCTCGCTGCGCGGAAATCCATGCCCAGAGGTGTCTTGATGGCACCGCCCGATCGCCTGTAGAGATCCCTATGGGCGAAGCCATGGGCCGTGTCGAACCTGACCACCGGCTCCCAGTGGTCTCCGACCAGAAGCTCCATCTGCACCGTGAAGGCGGTAACCTGCCCACGCTCTGTCCTATGCCAGCAACGCATTCGGACCCCAACGTCGAGATCCAGGACGAACTCTTTTTCGGCCATCCGAGGGGCAGTTTAGGCAAAA
>JBOHQK010000007.1:0-8048 GCA_050732195.1 Methylomirabilales bacterium (SeqCode) | reverse complement strand
GGGACAACGTCACCATGACGGTGGAGCTCATCACCCCCATCGCCATGGAGAAGGAGATCCGGTTCGCCATCCGGGAGGGGGGGAAGACCGTGGGGGCCGGGGTCATCAGCGAGATCCTGGGGTAGGGACGGGAGGGGGGTCTTCCCCCGGCCCCGGTGGCCCCGGTGAAGGCAGACGCGGAGCAAGTCAGGAGGACGGGGGAAGGGGGCGCCGTCGGGTTCCGGCGGCGCGAGGGGCCCATGGAGAACCAGAAAATCCGGATCCGCCTGAAGGCGTACGACCACCGGATCCTGGACCAGTCCATCAAGGAGATCGTGAGCACCGCCCAGCGGACCGGCGCCCGGGTGTCGGGGCCCATCCCGCTCCCGACCCGGATGAGCCGGTATACGGTGCTCCGGTCCCCCCACGTGGACAAGAAGTCCCGGGAGCAGTTCGAGATCCGGACCCACGCCCGCCTGGTGGATATCCTCCAGCCGACCCCACAGACGGTGGATGCCCTCATGCGCCTCGACTTGCCGGCCGGCGTGGATGTGGAGATCAAGCTGTGAGGAGGGGGCGCCGCGCGACGGAGCGCCGCCTGTTCTCCCGCGCGCCCGGGCCGAGAGCCCGTGAGGCCGCGAGGCCCTGATGCCGATTGGGCTGCTCGGGACGAAGGTGGGGATGACGCAGGTCTACGGCGCCGACGGCCGGGTGGTGCCGGTGACCGTCATCAGTGCCGGGCCCTGTCCCGTCGTGCAGCGCAAGCGGACGGCAGGGGACGGCTACGATGCCATCCAGATCGGGTATTGGCCGGTCAAGGCGAAGCGGGTGACGAAGCCCCTCCAGGGCCACTTCGCCAAGCACCAGGTCGCCCCCACCCGCTACCTGCGGGAGATCCGGATCCCCCCGGATGCCCCCTACGAGCCGGGCCAGACCCTCACCGTGACGCTCTTCAGTGAGGGGGACACGGTGGAGGTGACCGGGGTGTCGAAGGGGAAGGGGTTCCAGGGCGGGGTGAAGCGCTGGCATTACCGGGGCGGGCCCGCCAGCCACGGGTCCATGTTCTACCGGGCCCCCGGCTCCATCGGGGCGTCTTCCTTCCCCTCTCGGGTGTTCAAGGGGCACCACATGCCCGGCCGGATGGGCGGGGATCGGGTGACGGTGAAGGGGCTCCGGGTGGTGAAGGTCCTGGCGGAGAAGCACCTGCTGCTGGTCGGCGGGGCGGTTCCCGGCCCCCGCGGGAGCCTGGTGGCGGTGAGCAAGGCCAAGTAGGGGCGGGCGATGGGCCGGGTCCTGGATGTCCTGACCATGGAGAACGTGAAGGTGGACCAGGTCGCCCTCCCGGAGGCCGTCTTCGCCGCCCCCCCGCAGGCCCACCTGGTGCACCAGATGGTCCGGGTCCAGCGCAACGCCCGGCGGCAGGGGACCGCCTCCACCCGGACCCGCTCGGAGGTGAGCGGCGGGGGGCGGAAGCCCTGGCGCCAGAAGGGGACGGGGCGGGCCCGGGCGGGCACCATCCGCTCCCCCCTCTGGCGGCACGGGGGGACGGTCTTCGGCCCCAAGCCCCGCTCCTACGCCCTGGCCCTCCCCCGCGCGGTGCGGCGGCAGGCGATGCGGGCGGCCCTGAGCGCGAAGGCGGAGGCGGGGGGGATCCGGGTCCTGGACGCCCTGAGCCTGGAGAAGCCCAGCACCAAGGCGTTCCGAGCCCTCCTGGAGACGCTTCAGGTGCGGGGGCGGGCGCTGGTCATCCTCCCGCAGGAGGATGAGGTGGTGATGAAGTCTGCCCGGAACCTGCCGGCGGTGAAGGTCCTGCCGGCGCGCGGGCTGAACGTGTACGACGTTCTGGAGGCCGACACGCTCCTTCTCACCCGCGAGGCGTTAGCCCTGGTGGGGGAGGCCTGGCAGTGATGGACCCGCACCGGATCATCCGCCGGGCGCTGGTCACGGAGAAGGGGACGGCGCTCCGGGAGCAGAACAAGTACGTCTTCGAGGTGGACCGGCAGGCCAACAAGATCGAGATCAAGCGGGCCATCGAGGCCCTCTTCGGGGTGACGGTGACCGCGGTCCACGCGCTGAACGTGTTCGGGAAGACGAAGCGCGTCGGACGGTTCCAGGGCCGGACCAGCGACTGGAAGAAGGCGATCGCCACCCTGAAGGAAGGGCAGACGATCGAGTTCTTCGAGGGGACCTAGTGCCACTCCAAGTCATCCGGCCTAAACCTGAGACCGTTCTGCCGCGGGTCCTGTCGCCGGCGTGCCCCACTCGCGGCTGGGCGTCGTCACCCGCTCGACCCCTTCCGCAATTCAGCGAATTGCGGCAGGAGGCCGAGGGGGTCCCACTCGGCCCGGCCGCTCGGGGGCCGCGCCCGGCGCCACCCGCGGCTCGGCGGCAATCCGAGGTCCAATTCGTTGGCCCGGCACTAGGGGCGGGGGCGGACGATGCCCATTAAAAGTTACCGGCCCGTAACACCGTCGCGGCGCTCCATGACCGCCCCGACCTTCGAGGAGGTGACGAAGGGGCGCCCGGAGAAGGGGCTGCTGGAGCCTGTGCGGAAGACGGGCGGGCGGAACATGTGGGGCCGCATGACCGTCCGCCACCGGGGCGGCGGTCACAAACGGATGTACCGGCTGCTCGACTTCAAGCGGGACAAGCTGGGGGTTCCGGCGAAGGTGGCGGCCATCGAGTACGACCCCAACCGGTCGGCCCGGATCGCCCTCCTCCACTACGCTGACGGGGAGAAGCGGTACATCCTGGCCCCCGAGGGGCTCCAGGTGGGGGACAGGGTGATGGCGGGGCCCGAGGCGGACATCCGGGTGGGCAACGCCCTGTCCCTCCGGGACATCCCGGTCGGGGTCACGGTCCACAACGTGGAGATGCGGCGGGGGAAGGGGGGCCAGATGGTCCGCTCGGCCGGCGCCTTCGCCCAGTTCATCGCCAAGGAGGGGGACCGGGCCCTCCTGCGGCTCCCCTCGGGGGAGGTCCGGAAGGTGCCCCTGGACTGCATGGCCACCATCGGCCAGGTGGGGAATCTGGAGCACGAGAACATCTCCCTGGGCAAGGCGGGTCGCTCCCGCTGGCTGGGGATCCGCCCCTCGGTTCGGGGCGTGGCCATGAATCCCCACGACCACCCCCTGGGAGGCGGGGAGGGGAAATCCTCGGGGGGGCGGCACCCCTGCAGCCCCTGGGGAAAGGTGGAGCGGAAGACCCGCCGCAAGCGCGCGCAGTCCTCGAAGGACATCGTCAAGCGCAGGAAGTAGGAGCCGCGCATGGGACGGTCGGTGAGGAAGGGGCCGTACGTCGAGCCCAAGCTGCTGAAGCGGATCGAGGAGATGAACCGGAGCCGGGACAAGAAGGTCCTGAAGACCTGGTCCCGCCGCTCGACCATCACCCCGGAGTTCGTGGGGCACACTCTGGCCGTGCACAACGGGAAGAAGTTCATCCCGGTCTACGTCACGGAGAACATGGTGGGCCACAAGCTGGGGGAGTTCTCCCCCACCCGCACCTTCCGGGGCCACGGGGCCCACACGGCCCGGTCCACCGCGCTCAAGTAGGAGCATGCCACCCGTGGAAGCGCGTGCGGTCGCCCGGTTCGTTCGGGTCCCGCCCCGGAAGGCCCGGTGGGTCATTGACCTCATCCGGGGGCGGGAGGTGACCGCCGCGCTGGCGGCGGTCCGGTTTACCCCGAAGCAGGCGGCGCGGATCATCGAGAAGGTCCTAAAGTCGGCCCTGGCCAACGCCCAGCACAACCACGGCGTCCGGGACCCGGACCGGCTCTACGTGAAGACGGCCTTCGTGGACCAGGGGCCCGTGCTGAAGCGCAGCCGCCCCCGGGCCATGGGGCGGGCCACGCCCATCCATAAGCGGATGTCCCACATCACCATCGTCCTGGACGAGCGGCCGTCGCCGGGGAAGTAAGGGGGGAGCCGTGGGGCAGAAGACCCACCCGATAGGGTTCCGGCTGGGGGTGATCAAGACCTGGAAGTCCCGGTGGTTCTACACCCGGACCTACGCCGACACCCTGCACGAGGACCTGGCCATCCGGCGGTGGATCAAGTCCCGGCTGTACCATGCCGGGATCTCCTCCATCGAGATCGAGCGCAAGGCGAGCCAGGTCCGCGTCATTATTCATACGGCCCGGCCCGGGATCATCATCGGGAAGCGGGGGGCCGAGGTGGAGAAGCTGCGGCAGGACCTGGCCCGGATGATCCGGGCCAAGGACATCCATCTGGACATCACCGAGGTGCGGAAGGCCGAGCTGGACGCCCAGCTCGTGGCGGAGCAGGTGGCTGGCCAACTGGAGCGGCGGATCGCCTTCCGCCGGGCCATGAAGAGGGCGGTGACCTCTTCCCTCCGGCTGGGGGCCCAGGGGGTCCGGATCGCCTGCGCCGGCCGCCTGGCCGGGGGGGAGATCGCGCGGAGCGAGTGGTACCGGGAGGGGCGGGTCCCGCTCCACACCCTGCGGGCCGACATTGACTTTGGGTTTGCCCAGGCCTACACGACCTACGGCGTCATCGGCGTGAAGGCCTGGATTTTCCACGGGGAGATCCTCCCGGAGGGGAAGCGGGAGGGGCTGCCCGAGCTGGGGCTGCTCACGCCGCCGCGGGAGCGGCGCCGGGAGGACCGGGAAGGGCGCCGCCCCCGGCAGGCGCCCGGCGCGCCGGCACGGGCCGGCCGCTCCTAGTGTGAGTCCAACGAATTGGACCTACTGCCGACGACCGAGAACGACGTGAGGCAAAGGTAGTTGGCCCGACACTAGGCGGGTTCCGGATGCTCCAGCCAAAGCGGGTCAAGTTCCGGAAACAGCAGCGGGGGAAGCGGTCGGGCATCGCCACCCGGGGCTCCACGCTGACCTTCGGGGAGTACGGCCTCAAGGCGCTGGAGGCGGCCTGGATCACCAACCGGCAGATCGAGGCGGCCCGGCGGGCCATCACCCGCTACGTGAAGCGGGGCGGCCGGGTCTGGATCCGCATCTTCCCCGACAAGCCGATCACGGCCAAGCCGGCCGAGACCCGGATGGGGAAGGGGAAGGGAGCCCCGGCGGGCTGGGTGGCCGTGGTGAAGCCCGGCCGGATCCTCTACGAGATGGAGGGGGTGACGGAAGCGGAGGCCCGCGCGGCCATGCGGCTCGCGGCGCACAAGCTCCCCATCCCCACCCGCTTCGTGGCCCGGCGGCGCCACGAGGAGTAGCGGGATGACGGCCCGGGAGCTGCGGGAACTGACCGAAGCGGAACTGGCGGAGAAGGCCCGGGCCTTCCGGGAGGAGCTGTTCAAGCTGCGGCTCCGGGCGTCGGTGACCCAGCTCGAGAACCCCATGCGGATCCGGGTGCTGCGCCGCGACCTGGCCCGGATCGCCACCGTGCTGCTGGAGCGCGTCCGCGGGGCCGCTCCGACAGAGGGGGAGAAGGCCTAGCCATGGACGGGGCACCGCGCGGGCGCCGCAAGACGGTGGTGGGGATGGTGGTGAGCGACCGGATGCAGAAGACGGTGGTCGTGGCCGTCGAGCGGGTCTACCGGCACCCCGACTACAACAAGCTGGTCCGACGCCGGACGAAGGTGAAGGCCCACGACGAGGAAAATGCGTGCAAGGTGGGGGACCGGGTCCTCCTCGCGGAGACCCGGCCCCTCAGCCGGGACAAGCGGTGGCGCGTGGTGGAGATCGTCCAGAAGGCCGTCTAGGGTAGGAGACAGCAGACTGAATACCGGAGACAGGAGACGGCGCCGTTCCTGCCTCTCCCCTGCCCCCTCCGTGAACCGAGGGGGCCGGACAGCGTACGTGGCACGCGGAAGGGTTCCTGGCGATGATCGGCCTCCGGACCATTCTGGATGTGGCGGACAACTCCGGGGCGAAGCGCATCTCCCTCATCAAGGTCCTGGGGGGGTCGGCCAAGCGGTACGCGCGCCTGGGGGACGTCATCGTGGCCAACGTGAAGGAGGCGGTCCCCGAGGGGACCGTGAAGAAGGGGGACGTGGTAAAGGCGGTGGTGGTCCGGACGGTGAAGGAGTACCGGCGGATCGACGGCTCCTACATCAAGTTCGACCGGAACGCCGCCGTCCTCATCAACGAGCACAACGACCCGGTGGGGACCCGGATCTTCGGCCCGGTGGCCCGCGAGCTTCGGGAGCACAAGTTTATGAAGATCGTGTCGCTGGCCCCCGAGGTAATCTAGTGCCGGGCCAAGTCATCCGGCCCAATACTGGCCGACCGTTCTGCCGCGGGTCCTGTCGCCGGCGTGCCCCACTCGCGGCCGGGCTCCGTCACCCGCTCCGCCCCTCCCGCAATGCGGTGCATTGCGGCAGGAGGCCGAGGGGGTCCCACTTCACCCGGCCGCTCGGAGGCCGCGCTCGGCGCCACCCGCGGCTCGGCCGGAATCCTCGGTGCATTTCGTTGGACCGGCACTAGGAGGGGCGGGAAGAGCATGGCCAAGTTCGACGTCCTGCCGGTGCGGAAGAACGACCTGGTCCAGGTAACCGCCGGGAAGGACAAGGGGAAGCGGGGGAAGGTGATCCGGGTCATCCCGAAGACCCACCGCATCCTGGTGGAGAAGATCAACCTGGTCAAGCGCCACACCAAGCCGGGCCGGGTGAGCCAGCAGGGGGGGATCCTGGAGCGGGAGAACCCGCTGGACGTCTCGAACGTCCTGGTGGTGTGCGTCAAGTGCGACAAGGCGGTCCGGACGGGCCGCTCCTTCCTGGCCGACGGGCGGAAGGTGCGGGTCTGCAAGGCCTGCGGGGAGATCATCGACTGATGGCGGAGCCGGCGGAGAAGAAAGGGAAGCAGGAGCCGAAAGGGAAGCAGGAGCCGAAGGGGAAGCAGGAGCCGAAGGGGAAGCCGGCGGCCCCCCCGGCCCCGGCGGCGCCTGCGGTCCCGCCCCGCCTCCGCGAGCGGTACCGCCAGGAGATCCTCCCGGCCCTCATGAAGCAGTTCCGGTACACAAACCGCCTCCAGGTCCCCCGGCTGGAGAAGGTGGTCCTGAACATGGGGCTGGGGGAGGGGGTGGGGAACACCAAGGTGATCGACGCGGCCGTGGAGGAGCTGGCCGCGATCACGGGCCAGCGGCCCGTCGTCACCCGGGCCAAGAAGGCGGAGGCCGGCTTCAAGCTGCGGGCGGGCATGGCGATCGGGGCCAAGGTCACGCTGCGGGGGGACCGGATGTACGAGTTTCTGGACCGCCTGCTGAGCGCGGCCCTCCCCCGCATCCGGGACTTCAAGGGGGTGCCCCCCAAATCCTTCGATGGCCGCGGGAACTACGCCCTGGGGGTCCGGGAGCAGCTCATCTTCCCCGAGATCCGCTACGAGAAGGTGGAGGCGACCCGGGGCATGGACATCTGCATCGCGACGAGCGCCCGGACGGACGAGGAGGCCCGGGCGCTCCTGGAGCAGCTCGGCTTCCCCTTCCGGAAATAGCCGGGCGGACGGGAGCGGCATGGCGAAGAAGTCCCTGGTCCTGAAAGCGCAGCGGGAGCCCAAGTTCAAGGTCCGGAAGTACCACCGCTGCCGGATCTGCGGGCGCCCGCGGGGCTACCTCCGGCGCTTCCAGATGTGCCGCATCTGCTTCCGGATGCTGGCCCTCCGGGGGGAGATCCCGGGCGTCATCAAGGCCTCCTGGTAGGTCACCGCGGCGCGCCCCCACCCCGCCCCGGCCCGGGCGGGGTGGGCGGGTGCTGCGCCGGCGCGGAGCGCGCATGAGCATGACGGACCCCATCGCCGACATGTTGACCCGGATCCGGAACGCGAACCGGGCGCTGCACGACCGGGTGGACATCCCGGCGTCGCGGGTCAAAGTCCAGCTCGCCCGGATCCTGAATGAGGAGGGCTTCATCCGGAACTACCGGCTCATCGAGGGCGGGAAGCAGGGGGTCCTCCGCCTCTACCTGAAGTACGGTCCGGACAACGTGCGGGTCATCACCGATATCCAGCGGGTGAGCCGCCCCGGCCTCCGGGTCTACGCCGGGGCCACGAAGCTCCCCCGGGTCCGGAGCGGCCTGGGCGTCGCCATCGTCTCCACCTCCAAGGGCCTCATGACCGACCGCGCGGCCCGGGAGGGGAAGGTCGGGGGCGAGGTCCTCTG
>JBOHQK010000006.1:0-3722 GCA_050732195.1 Methylomirabilales bacterium (SeqCode) | reverse complement strand
CGGGGCCGGCGCCCGGGCCGCGCCCCCACGCCCCGCCGGGCCAGCGCCGCCGCGATGCCCTTCCCCATCTCCGCCGGGCTCTGGATGACCCGGATTCCCGCGCGGCGAAGGGCGGCGATTTTTTCCGCCGCCGTCCCCGCCCCCCCGGCAATGATGGCGCCGGCGTGTCCCATGCGGCGGCCGGGCGGGGCCGTCCGCCCGGCCACGTAGCCCGCCACCGGCTTCGTCATCTGGGCCTTCACGAAGGCCGCTGCCTCCTCCTCGGCGGTGCCGCCAATCTCGCCGATCAAGAGGACAACGTCCGTCTCCGGGTCCGCCTCGAAGAGCCGGAGGCAGTCCACGAAGGAGGTCCCGATCACGGGATCCCCGCCGATCCCGACACAGGTGGATTGGCCCAGACCCAAAGCCGTGAGCTGGTGGACCGCCTCGTAAGTCAGGGTGCCGCTGCGGGAGACGACCCCGACCCGCCCCGGCCGGTGGATGTGGCCCGGCATGATCCCCACCTTGGCCTTCCCGGGGGAGATCAGGCCGGGGCAATTGGGGCCGACGAGGCGGGTTTTTCCCCCCTCCAGGACCCGCTTCACCCGGACCATGTCCAGGGCCGGGATTCCCTCGGTGATGCAGACGACGAGGGGCACGCCCGCGTCGACCGCCTCCAGGACGGCGTCGGCGGCGAACGCGGGGGGGACGAAGATGAGGGAGCAGTTGGCCCCCGTCGCGGCCACCGCTTCGGCCACGGTGTGGAAGACCGGAACCCCGTCCTGCTCCGTCCCCCCCTTGCCGGGGGTGATCCCGGCCACCACCTTGGTGCCGTACTCCCGGCAGGCCCGGGCGTGGAAGGAACCCTCCTTCCCCGTGATCCCCTGGACCAGGAGGCGGGTTGCCCGGTCCACCAGGACGCTCACGCCCGCCCCCGGCTCGCCGCCACCACCATCCGCGCCGCCTCGGCCATGGAGTCGGCCGTGAGGAAGTTGAGGCCGCTCTCCCGCAGCATCTGCTTCCCCTGGGCCACGTTGGTCCCCTCCATCCGGATGACGATCGGCACGCGCACCTTGAGAGCCCGGGCGGCCTGGATTACCCCCGCCGCCAGCCGGTCACACCGCAGGATCCCGCCGAAGATGTTGATCAGGACCGCCCTGACGTGCGGGTCCGCCATCAGGATCCGGAAGGCGTTCTCGATCTGCTCGGCGCTGGCCCCACCCCCCACGTCCAGGAAGTTGGCGGGGGCACCTCCCGCCTGCTGGATGATGTCCATGGTGGCCATGGCGAGCCCCGCGCCGTTGACCATGCATCCCACGGTCCCGTCCAGCTTGATGTAGTTCAAACCGAACCGGGAGGCTTCCACCTCGAGCGGGGCCTCCTCGTCCAAGTCCCTTAGCTCCCGGATCTCCGGCTGCCGGAAGAGGGCATTGTCGTCGAAGGTCATCTTGGCGTCCAGGGCCAGCACCCGGCCGTCCCCCGTCACCACCAGCGGGTTGATCTCCGCGAGGGAGCAGTCCTTCTCCTGGTACGCTCGGGCGAGGGCCAGGATCAGGTCAGCCGTTGGCCTCACCAGCTCGGCGGAGACTCCGAGGCCATAGGCCAGCTTCCGCCCCACGTAGGGGGAGAGCCCCCCGGCCGGGTCCACCGCCGCCCGGAGGATCTTCTCCGGGGACGTGGCCGCTACCTCCTCGATCTCCATCCCGCCCGCCGGGCTGGCCATGATGACCGGCAGGCCCACCCGCCGGTCCAGAACGACGCCCAGGTAGAGCTCCTGGCGGATGGCCATGGCCTCCTCCACCAGGACCCGCTTCACGCGTTGCCCCTCCGGGCCCGTCTGAGGGGTCTTCAGCATCATCCCCAGGATCTGCGACGCGGCCCGCTCCGCCTCCGCCGGGGACCGGGCCAGCTTGACGCCGCCCCCCTTCCCCCGGCCGCCGGCGTGGATCTGTGCCTTCACAACGACGGGCCCGCCGAGGTGCTCGGCGATGGCCCGCGCCGCCGCGGGCGTGTCGGTCACCTCCCCCTTCGGGACGGGGACACCGTGGCCGGCCAGGATCCGCTTGGCCTGGTACTCGTGGATCTTCATCGTCGGCCTTTGCCCGGTCCCGGGAGGGAGGGTTGAGGAGCTAGATGCGGAACAGGACCCAGAGCGTCGCCACCGTGCCCGCCACGGCTGAGCCGTAGGAGGCGACGGCGATCGGCGCCCGCAGGCTGTGAAAGCCGACGTCCTCCAGGATGAAACGGAAGCGATGGGCCCAGTGATAGAGGGGGAGCGCGATGAGCAGGAAGAGATAGGCCTTCACCAATGGCTGCCCGACGAGCGCCAGCATCCGCGCGTGGCTGACGGAGATCCACCCCAGGGGGATGGCCAAGCCGTGGAGAAAGAGATGGACCGGCACCAGGAAGGCGGCCACCACCCCCCCCACCGAAAAGAGGCCCCACCAGAAGGGCTCGCTGGTCTTTCGCGTGGACATGGTTCAGCTCCTCAGGAGAAACCAGAACCAGAACAGGATACTCAGTGAGAGGACGGTCCAGAGACCGAAGGTCGCGGCGGCCACCAGCCGGGGCGGCACCTGGCGCTCCCCCAGGCGAACGACCTGCACGACGGCCGTCAGGTTGAACCAGGTCACGCTGTGATAGAGCGCAAACGCCAGGGCCACGACGTGGAAGGCAATCCACCCTGGTGACCGGAGCATCTCCAAAAACGCCGCGTACGCGTCCGGCCCCCGCGAGAGCTGATAGACCTGAGCCAGGAAGACCACCAGGAAGCTCGCGATGAACACGCTGGAGATCTCACGCATCATGAAGCGGAAATAGGCGGGGTGACGGAGCCACCAAGTGGAGGGCATCTTCGGATAGTAGAGCCCGGGCCGGTCGGAGCCTGGCGCGGTCATCATCGTCCCCCTCTCCTCATCGTCCCCCCCGCGGTAGGAGCACCGACAGGAACCAGTCCTTGGCTCCTGCCACCTTCGAGCGCTGGATGGCGGCCGCGGGGTCAACCCCCTTCGGACAGACCGCCGTGCACTCCCCGACGAAGGTACACTCCCATACCCCCACCGCTTCGGTGATGATCGACTGGCGCAGGTGGTACCCCTCGTCCCGGGAGTCGAGGTTGTAGCGGTAGGCCAGGGCGATCGCGGCGGGACCGAGGAACGCCGGCGACAGGCCGGAGACGGGGCACGCCGCATAGCAGAGCATGCAGTTGATGCACATGCTGAACTGCTTGTACGCCTCCAGCTGGGCGGGGGTCTGCAGATACTCGCCTTCCGCCAGGGGTTTCTCCACCTTGCGGATGATCCAGGGCTTGACGCGGCGCAGTTTCTCCATGAAGTCGTCGAGGTCAATCACCAAGTCCCGGACAACCGGGAAGTTGGCCAGGGGCTCCACCCGGATCGGCCCCGGGCGGTGGTCCCGGAGGAAGGCGGCGCAGGTGAGCTTGGGGACGCCGTTCACCATCATGCCGCAGCTCCCGCACACGCCCATGCGGCACGACCACCGATACGAGAGCGTCCCGTCCACCCTGTCCTTGATGTGATTCAGGGCGTCGAGGACCACCCAGTCCTTCCGGTAGGGGACGGTGAAGGATTGGGTGCGCGGCTCCCGGTCGTGGCCTGGACGGTAGCGGGTCACTTCCAGCGTAATGGTCTCCTCGGTCATCAGTCCTCCCTCATAGGTCACTTCGAGCGCGCACCCGCGCGCCTGCGACGCCGGCCCCGGCCCGGGGCGCGCCACCCTCTTAA
>JBOHQK010000005.1:0-8490 GCA_050732195.1 Methylomirabilales bacterium (SeqCode) | reverse complement strand
CCTCCAGCTCCCCGGCACTCCGCGCGCACAGCGCGACGGCCGCCCCCGCGGCCGCGTACGCCTCGGCCACGGCGCGGCCGATCCCGCGGCTGGCGCCGGTGATGAGGGCCACCTTGCCGTGCAGCGTCGGATCCGACGGGGAGGGGAGAAACGCGGCCCCGGGAGCCGGGCTAGATATCTTCGAAGTGGACCAGGGCCTTGAACTCGCGGTAGCGGGCCTCGATCTCGGGATAGGTGAGACGGGTCAGGCGGTTGAGCGAGAAGTCCTCGACGGCAAAGGAGGCCATGACCGATCCCATGATGACCGCCTTCCGGATGTTATCCAGACTGAAATTGCCGGTGTTGGCCAGGTACCCGAGGAAACCGCCGGCAAAGGAGTCCCCGGCCCCGGTCGGGTCCAGGATCTGCTCCAGCGGAAGGGCCGGGGCCGAGAACCACCAGCCATCCGAGAACATGAGGGCGCCGTACTCCCCCCGCTTGATGACCAGCGACTGGGGGCCCCAGGAGAGGAGCTTCCGCGCCGCCTTCACCAGGTTGGGCTCGCCGGCCAGCATCCGGGCCTCGGCGTCGTTGATGAGAAGGGTATGGACCTGCTTCAGCGTCTCCCGGAGGGACTCCGGCTTCCCCATGATCCAGAAGTTCATGGTGTCGGCCGCCAC
This sequence comes from Methylomirabilales bacterium (SeqCode), assembly GCA_050732195.1. Classification (GTDB taxonomy): domain Bacteria; phylum Methylomirabilota; class Methylomirabilia; order Methylomirabilales; family JACPAU01; genus JACPAU01. The sequence goes on along the minus strand of JBOHQK010000005.1, from coordinate 7,831 downwards.
CAGCCGGGGGGCCGCCACCTGCCCCAGGACCTCCCGCTGCAGGTCCGGGTCAATGTTCGCCAGGAAGACGACCTCGCTCTCCCGGTACGCGGGCGGGATGCGGGGCCGGAAGGTGGCGAAGACGTTAAGATGGGTCTCCAGCGTCTTCGCCTCGTTCAGGTCGAAGCCGTACTCCCCCCGCCACCGGAAGGTCCGGCCCGGGACGCGCGACAGCCCCTCCAGGTCAACCCCCCGCTCCCGGAGGAGCTGGAGATGCTCTTCGGCGAAGTCCTCCCCCACCACCGCCACCAGCCGGACGTCGGCGAAGAAGGCTGCGGCCACGGAGAAGTAGGCGGCCGAGCCCCCCAGCACCTCCGTGACCTCCCCGAAGGGGGTCCGAACGGTGTCGTAGGCCACCGAGCCGACCACCAGGATCCTCATGGCAAGAGGTACTTCCCCACCAGGAGCCTGAGGCGCTCCCGCGTGGCCGGAGGAATCCGGTCCCGGGCGGTGATGATGGCGTCCCGGAGGGCGTCACGGCAGGGGCAGGTCCGGGCGGCCGGGATCGCCCGGACCGCCCGGCGGAGGATGGCCTTGGCCATCGCCGCGTTCTCCAGCAGGATGGCGACGACCACTTCCACGGTCACGTCCTCCTCCGTCTCGTGCCACACGTCGTAGTCGGTCACCAGGGCCATGGTGGCGTAGCAGATCTCGGCCTCGCGGGCCAGCTTGGCCTCCTGCAGGTTGGTCATCCCGATGACATCCACCCCCCAGGCCCGGTAGATGCGGGACTCGGCCCGGGTCGAGAACTGGGGCCCCTCGATGCAGAGGTAGGTCCCGCCCCGGTGCACCGTGGCCCCCTCCTCCCGCGCGGCGCGCTCCAGGAGACCGCCCAGGGCCAGGCAGGTCGGATCGGCGAAGGCCACGTGGACCACCAGGCCGTCCCCGAAGAAGGTGCTGGGGCGAGCCTTGGTCCGGTCGAAGAACTGGTCCGGGATCAGGATGTCCCGGGGCTTCACGTCCTCCCGCATGCTCCCCACGGCCGAGGCGGAGAGGATCCACTCCGCGCCGAGGGCCTTGAAGCCGTAAATATTGGCCCGGAAGTTCAGCTCGGAGGGAAGCAGCCGGTGCCCCCTGCCGTGGCGGGCCAGGAAGGCGACGGGGCGCCCCTCCAGGCGGCCCAGGACGTAGGCGTCCGACGGGGGGCCGAAGGGGGTCTCGACCCGCTCCTCCCGGGCGTCGGTCAGGCCGGCCATCTCGTACAGGCCGCTGCCGCCGATGATGCCGATGCGGGGCTCTGCCATGGGAGGGGCTCCTCGCGAGCGGCGCTACTCTACCACAAGGCGCTGGAGGTGCAACTCCCCGCCAGGCATCATGCCGGTTCATCGGCGTCTCTGGGCGTAGATCGCCGGGGAACGCTCAGGCCGTGGGGTGGGCAGGATCGTACGGATGGAGTCCGGGGGGCGCGGTAGCCCTATGGGCCCGTTCGGATAGGTGCCACGGGTCTCACGATCACGAGGCCCCCGCCGAAGTGTCTGGAGGCTCCCCGGGCCCTTCAAACGGCAGGACCAACGCGAAGGTGGTGCCGCGGCCCTCGCCCTCGGACTCGGCCCAGATCCGGCCAGCGTGCAGCTCGACGAGCCGCTTGGTCAGAGCGAGGCCGAGTCCCGTCCCCCCGTGGCGCTTGGTTGCGGCGGCCTCAAGCTGGACGAACTCCTGGAAGAGGCGGGGCAGGTCTTCGGCCTTGATCCCGATCCCCGTATCCGTGACACGGACCTCCAGGAGTTCGCCGGCCGCCGACGCCCGACGGGCGGCGAGGGTGATCCGGCCCTGCTCCGGTGTGAACTTGATCGCGTTGCTTAGCAGGTTGAAGAGGATCTGCTTGAAGCGGACGGAGTCGGCCCGGAGCGGCGGGAGATCGGGTGCGATCTGGGCCTCGACCGTCTGGGCCTTCTGGTGGGCGAGGCCCCGGGCGATCACCAGGATGTCCTCCAGTGTCGCCGCGACACCCAGGGACTCGGGATCGAGGACGAACTTCCCCGCCTCGACCTTGGCGAGATCCAGGATGTCGTTGATGAGCTGGAGGAGATGCTTGCCCGATTGGTGGATATGCCCGATGTACCGGGCCTGCTTCGCGTTCAGGGGCCCCACGCCCAGGTCCCGCAGGACCTCGGCGAAGCCGATGATCGAATTGAGGGGCGTGCGCAGCTCGTGGGACATGTTGGCCAGGAACTCGGACTTGTGGCGGGAGGCCTCCTCCAGCTTGGTGTTGACCGCCTGCACCGCCCGGGTCCGGTCCTCGACCTTCGCCTCCAACTGGAGGGCCGCCTGCTGCTGCTCCTCGTAGAGCCGGGCGTGCTCGATGGCCAGGGCCGCCTGGGCGGCGAAGAGCTGGAGGAGGTCGAGCGCGGCCGGCTCGCCGGGCAAACGGCTGTCCTTCCGATCCGCCCCCAGCACCCCAATCGCCCGGCCCTGGACGACCAGGGGCACGATGACGAAGGCCCGGGACCGGAGGGCCCCGATCCGGTCGTAGGGGGGCTTGAGCCGGAGCTCTTCCGGCACCGGGCCCTGGCCGTCCCAGATGATCGCCTTCTGGGTCAGGTAGGCCTGGGCCAACCCCCCGCCCTCCGGCCCGATCGGGACCCGGATCACCCCCAAGGGGGCCTTGGTCCCAAGGCTCGCCGCCCCCTCCAGCCACCGCCCCCCTGGGTCAGCGAGGAGGACGTTGAGCCGGTCCAGGCCCAGAACCGTCTGGGCTGCCTGGAAGAGGCGCTCGAGCCGCTCCTGGAGCTCAAGCGGCTCCTGGATCTGCAGGCTCGCCCGGTACAGCGCCTCAAGGGTCACCTCTGACCGCTTGCGCTCCCGCCGCCCCTCCGCCTCGCGCAACTCCCGCTCAACGGCGGGGACCAGGCGCGTCAGCTTCCCTTTCATGAGGTAATCATGAGCGCCGGCCTTCATGGCGGCCACGGCGGGGTCCTCGCCGATGGTGCCGGATACGATAATGAAGGGCAGGTCGAGCCCACTCTCCTGCAAGACCGCCAGCGCTGCCGGGGCGCTAAAGCGAGGCATGGTGTAATCGGAGATGACGATATCCCAGGTCTCCCGGTCGAGCGCAGCGCTCATGGCGGCGGCGGTGTCGACCCGCTGAAGGGTCGGATCGTAGCCGCCGCGCCGCAGCTCTCGCACCAAGAGCGCGGCGTCGTCCTCCGAGTCCTCGACGATCAGGACGCGTAGCGGGGTGCCCATTTACACTCTTCCCTTCTGCGGCGGTGCCTCGTTCAGGACCAACCAGTACAGTCCCAGTTGCCGCACAGCGTCGGTGAATTGGGCAAAGTCCACCGGTTTGCGAATGTAGCTGTTGGCGCCCAGGCTGTAGCCATCGGTTAAGTCTTTCTCCTCGTTGGACGAGGTGAGAATGACCACCGGCAGGAGTTTCGTCCGCGCATCCGCGCGGATGCGGCGCAGCACTTCGAGGCCATCCAGCTTGGGTAGCTTAAGATCCAGCAGGATGATCTGGGGCATGAGGCTGGTGTCGCGGCCGGCGTAGGCGCCGGTGGTAAACAGATAGTCCAGCGCTTCGACCCCGTCGCGGACTACCAGCACCTCATTTTTGATGTTGTTCTTCTTGAGGGCCCGCAGAGTCAGTGCCTCATCGTCGGGATTGTCTTCCACTAGCAGGATGACCTTCTTCTCCATGGTGACCCTCCCCTCAGCGCCGCGTGCGGTCAGAGCGTGAAGTAGACCGTCGCGCCCTTTTCTAGTTCGCCTTCGGCCCACACCCGGCCGCCGTGGCGATGGATGATGCGCTGGACCGTCGCCAGGCCGATGCCCGTGCCCTCGAACTCGGTCATGGCGTGCAGCCGCTGGAAGGCACCGAACAGCTTCCCGGCATAGGCCATATCGAAGCCGGCCCCGTCGTCCCGGATGAAATAGGCCGGTGTTCCGTCGCGCTGGGTGACGCCGAACTCGATGGTCGCGCGCGGGTGCTTTGCCGTGAACTTCCACGCGTTCCGGAGCAGGTTCTCGAGCACCACCCGCAGGAGCCGCGGGTCGCCGTCCGCGACCAGCCCGTCCGCGATGCTGAATGTCACCTGCCGTTCCGGTTGCGCCTCCTGGAGGTTCCCCGCAATCGCCCGCACCAGGGCGCTCAGATCCACCGGCTCGCGCTGCATCTCGCCGCGCGTCATGCGCGACAGCTTCAGCAGGTCGTCGATGAGTTGCGCCATCCGCTGGCTGGCGGCCCGCACGCGGTGGAGATGGCCCACGCCCTGTGCGTCCAGCTTGTCGGAGTAGTCTTCCAGCAACGCCTGGCTGAAGCCGTCGATGCCCCGGAGCGGCGCGCGGAGGTCATGGGAGACAGAGTAGCTGAACGCTTCAAGCTCTCGATTGGCGACCTCCAGCTGTGCCGTGCGCTCGGCGATCCGCTGCTCGAGCTGTTCGTTGAGTCTGCGGATCTCTTCCTCCACACGCCTGCGTTCGACGAGTTCCCGCTCCAGTTCGCGATAAGACTTCTGGAGCTGCTCAGCCATATTGTTAAAGGCTCGAGCCAGGGTGGCCACCTCATCCTGGCTCTGGGCGGTCACCCGTACCGCAAAATTCCCTTCCGCCAGCTTTCCGGCCGCGTCAGCAACCCGCAGCAGCGGACCGGTCAGGGTACGGGCAAGTCCCCATCCCAGGAGGACCGCGACCGCCGTGCAGGCCAGGGCCATCCAGAGCAACCATCGACCAAGGCGGTCTGCCGCAGCGTAGGCGACAGAAACCGGCTGGGCCACCACGACACCCCAGCCCCACGGAGCGATCGAGACATAGGCACCCAAGAACGTCTCGTCTCCCCCAGGTTCACGGAACTCCATCGTCCCCGACTGGCCCGCGATTACCGCCTGGACAATCGGTCGGGCCTTCATGTCCTGAGCCGGCTCGGCCCCTGCCCCGCCTGAATGGGTAATCAGAAACCCTTTGCCATCCACGACCTGCACCAGGCTGCGGTCTTCCTGTCGGATCGTGGAGACGAACTGGCTTAGGGTTCTGAGCGACAAGGCCCCGACCAGAACCCCCTTGATGTTGTCGGCGCCGTCCAAGACCGGGGCGGCGATCGAAACCACAGGCCGCTGAGCAGCCTTGGAAACATAGACTCCCGAAACGGTGAGACGACGTGTTCTCATCGTCTCACGGAAAAAATCCCGGAAGGAAAAGTCCTGGCCAACGGTCTCCGCATGTGGGACCCTCACCCTGATAATTCCCCGGGGATCCTGGACGAACACGTAGTCGAACTGGGCGAAATTCCGAAGAATATTCTCGAGGACCTTCCCGGCCTCGGGCCAGTTTCCCTCGAGGATCTCCTGCCTCAGCTTCGGCCGCCCGGTCGCCTCTTGGACGATGCTGGCCGCATCGGCGATGTATTGCTGCACAGCCCTGCTCGCCAGCGTCGCGGCATTCAGGTTGGCAGCCAGGACCTGCTCCCGGAGGCTCCTCCGGCTCACAGTGACCGCCAGGAGACTCACGGTGGCGAGGGAAATCGTCACCAGGATGGCAATGGCCAGGGAGCACTTCGTGGCGAAGCCGATGGATCTCACGACCCCACCTCCACAGCCAGCGTCACGCTTCAGGAGGGACCACGAGGCCCTCCAACTCCCGCTGCGCCGGCCGGAGATCGGACGGCCAAGGGAGACGGGCCCGATCTGCCGCCTCCAGCTGGGCGCGGAGCACCTCCGGGCAGGCCGCGACCCCGAGGATCCCGGTCGCCCGGGCCTTCGGAGGGCAATTCACAGTCCCGGGGAGGAAGACCCAAGTGCTGTTCGATGTCGGGGACTGGAACCACGCGGCCCGGCAAGTTGATCGGGGAGAGGGCCGCAGCTGGGACTCCCGGCAGCGGCGGCACGGCGACCATCGGCAGGAGCCCCCGCGCCGGGGCGAGGGGGAGGGCAGAGAGCCAGCCCTCGATCGCGAAGACGGCCGGCCGGAGCCCGGGACCACGGGGGGTGAGGCCGACCGGACCACCATCCACTGCCAGACTGCTCACGGCATCTCCGCACGCCTTGCCCAGGCCGATTCTTGGCCCGCCATCCACTGGTCAACCCGCTCTTTCGCGAATCTCCACTGGTTGCCGACCTTGAAGCCGGGAATGACGCCCTCCCTGGCCAACCGATAGACCGTCGAGCGATGAAGACGGAGGTACGTGGCAACTTCTTGAAGGGTCATCATCGTAGATGGAACCGGACCTTGGCCAACCTTGGCGGACCTCGGCAAGGCTGGAACCTCCTGTGGCGAACCAAGACTACGCCTGTGTGGCCTGACCATAGCCCGCGTGTTTGCTCATTTTCCGGTCAGCGGCGCGTAACCGAGTGCAATTGCTGCGCCAAAAGATGAAACTCGCGTTCCTTCGCTTAAGAAGGAGGAATTGCGCGATGGCATCATAAATTCGGTGGGGTAATGATTCCCCTTGACTAGGCAGACGCGTTCAGACGGGCCATGCACCCCCGGACCGGAACAGGCCCGGGCGAAGGTCGGTGCGTCGGCCACCGCAAGACGAGCCCATCCGGGTCCCGGGGGGCAAAGGCGTTGTCATCGCAGGCGCGCCCGGCCGTCCTTGACACCCCCGGGGGCGGGTGCTAGAAGGGGACGGCTTCCGCCAGGGGGAGGGCGCGGTGCCCCGGATGACCGGCGCCGATCTGCTGCTGGGCGCCTTGAAGCAGAAGGGGGTGAGCCACCTCTTCGGCCTCTGTGGCGACCACGTGAACCCGCTCTTCGTGGCGGCCCGCCAACACGGGATCGGGATCGTGGACGTCCGCCACGAGGCGGCGGCGGTTCACATGGCGGACGGCTGGGCCCGGGTCACGGGGCGTCCCGGGGTCTCGGTGGTCACCGGCGGCCCCGGCCACACCAACAGCCTGACCGGGGTGGCGACGGCGGCGGCGGCCGGCAGCCCCGTCATCGCCATCAGCGGCTCCTATGAGGTGGCGCAGAAGGGGCGCCTGGCCTTCCAGGAGCTGGACCAGGTGGCCCTGATGCGCCCCGTGACCAAGTCGGCCCGCCTGGTCACCGAGACGGCCCGGCTTCCGGAGATGGTGGCGGCGGCCTACGGGGAGGCACTGGCCGGACGGCCCGGCCCCGTCCACCTGAGCATCCCCCTCAGCGTCCTGAGCCGCGAGGTGGAAGCCCCTCCGCCTCCGGGCGAGACCCCTCCCCCGGTCCCTCCCCAGCCCGACACTGCCGCCATCCGGGAGGTGGTGGAGCGCCTGGCGGCTGCCGAGCGCCCCGCCTGCGTCGTCGGCAGCGGGGGCTTCTGGGCCAGGGCCAGCGACGCCCTCACCCGCTTCGTCGAGACGACGCGCACCCCCTGCTTCACGATTGACCTGGCCCGCGGCCTCATCCCGGACGACCATCCGCTCTGCTTCGGGTACGCGGATCCCATCTTGAATGAGACGGCCCGGGCCCTGCGCGAGGCCGACCTCATCCTCCTGGTGGGCAAGCGCCTCGACTTCCGGCTGAAGTTCGGCGGGTCGGAGGTCTTCGACCCGGACGCCGTGATCGTCCAGATTGACATTGACCCGGCCGAGATCGGTCGGAACCGGCCCATCCAGGTCCCCGTGGTGGCCGACGCCGCCGCAGCGCTGGAGGCCCTCACGGCGGAGGCGGCGCGCCGGGGCAGCTGGGGGGAGCGGCCGTGGCTCGAGCAGTTGCGCCGCCAGCAGAAGGCCTGGCGGGACTCCTGGGCTGCCGGGGAGACGTCGGAGGAGGCGCCGCTGCACCCGCTCCGCGTCTGCCGGGAGGTCCGGGCCCTCCTGCCCGAGGACGGGGTCGTCGTCATGGACGGCGGGGACTTCCCCCAGTGGCCCCGGATGACCCTGCCGGC
>JBOHQK010000004.1:0-7199 GCA_050732195.1 Methylomirabilales bacterium (SeqCode) | reverse complement strand
GGCTCCCCACCGGCCTTGTCTTTCGCTCTCGGCCCCGCTATACTACGCGGACCCACCGGGCGGAGAGTTCCCATGGCGTCCAAGCGACCCACAGACACCGGCACGACGGGCCGGGGGCGGCACTCGCTGCTTCACCGCGTGCGGGCCATCCTGGGGGGACGTCCCCGGGCGAGGCCGGCGGACGTTGCGACCCTGCGGGCCCGGCGGGACGCGTTGGCGGCGCACCTCGAGGAGGAGCGGCGGACCTTCGCGGAGCGGGCCCGGCTCTACCGGCAGCACCCGGTGGGACAGGGGGCCTTCGCCCTGCCGGAGGTGGAGCGGAAGCTCGGCAACCTGTACCGCATCCGGGTGGGACGCCTGGAGGCGGATCTTGCCGCCTGCCAGCGCGAGCTGGCCGCGCTGGAGGGGGCGGAGGGGCCTGAGCCCTGAGGGCCGCCGCACCGCGCGGCGGGCGCCCTGACGTTGGTGTCAGGGCGCTTTTGTTCTGGCCATGAGAGCAGGAGGGACAGCGTCCGTGAGTGGAAAGGTGCCCATGACCCGGGAGGGGTACGAACACCTGAAGCGGGAGCTGGAGCGGTTGCGGACCGAGGAGCGGCGGAAGGCCAGCCAGGCCATCGCGGACGCCCGGGGCCACGGCGACATCTCGGAGAACGCCGAATACGATGCCGCCAAGGAGCACCAGGCCTTCGTTGAGAAGCGCATCGGCGAGCTGGAGGGCAAGCTGGCCGCGGCCCAGGTCATCGACACCAGCAACCTGACGGGGGACCGGGTGACCTTCGGGTCCACCGTGCTCCTCCGGGACAGCAATGGGGGGGGCGAGGTCCGGTACCGGATCGTGGGCTCGGACGAGTCCGACGTGAAGCAGGGGAAGATCTCGGTCTCCTCCCCCCTGGCCCGGGCCCTCATCGGCAAGGGATCGGGGGACGAGGTGATCGTCCACGCCCCGGGCGGCAAGAAGGCCTACGAGATCCTGCGAGTCAACTTCCCCTGGGGGAGCTAGGCGGCGCAGGAGGCGGCCCGTGCATCTGGTGACCTTTGCGCGCGATGGGGAACCCCGCCTGGGAGCCCTGGAGGGCGGGACCGTCTTTGATCTCCACGCCCTGGACGGCAGCCTCCCGGCCGACATGCTGGGCCTCATTCGGGCCGGGACCGCCGGGCTCGCCACCGCGCGCGCCGCGGTCGCGTCTGGCCGGCGGCGCCTGGGGGTGGGGGAGGAGAGGGCTCTGGCGGCGGCCGGGCAGGGCTTCCCGGTGGCCGCAGTGCGCCTCCTCGCCCCGATCCCCCGCCCGGCCAAGAACATTGTCTGCTTGGGGCGCAACTACGTCGCCCACGCACGGGAGCGGGGGGCGGAGCCGCCGGGCCATCCCGTCTTCTTCACCAAGCCTCCGACGGCCGTCATCGGTCCCGAGGCGGAGATCCTGGCTGACAGCCTCACCCAGCAACTCGACTTCGAGGCCGAGCTTGCCGTCGTGATCGGCGCCGAGGGGAAGAACATCGGTCCTGAGGACGCCTTCAACCATATCTTCGGCTACACGATCCTGAACGATGTGACCGCCCGGGATCTCCAGAAGACGCACCAGCAGTGGTTCAAGGGCAAGTCCCTGGACACCTTCTGCCCCCTGGGGCCGGCCATCGTCACGGCTGAGGCCTTCCCGGACCCCCATGCGGTGGACATCCGGATGCGGGTGAATGGCGAGGTCCGACAGGCTTCCAATACCAGGAAAATGATCTTCGATATCCCCACCCTGGTGAGCGTCCTCTCCCGGGGGATGACGCTATGGCCCGGGGATATCATCGCCACCGGGACGCCCGAGGGGGTCGGGGCGGCCGACGGCCGCTATCTCAAGCCGGGCGATCTGCTGGAGGCGGAGGTGGAGGGGATCGGGGTGCTGCGGAACCGGGTGGCGAGGGTCTGAGGGCAGGAGGGGGGGAGCGAGCCGTGGCGGGGATGAGTCGGCGGCAGGTCCTGTGGGCGGGGGTGGCGGCGGGGGCCTCGGCGGCCGCTGGGCTCACCTTCCCGGCCGTCCGCGGGCCCAGGTCAAGCCCCTGAAGATCGGGCTGCTCCTCCCGTATTCGAAGGTCTACGCCGTCCTGGGGGAGAGCATCACCAACGGGATGCGGGTGGTCTTCGAGGCGGAGGGGAACCGGGTGGCGGGGCGTCCGGTCGAGCTCCTCCGGGAGGACGAGGAGTCGCCGCCGGTGGCGTTGCGCAAGCTCCGGAAGTTTCTGGCCAGCGATCACGTGGACTTCGTGGTCGGGCCGGTCTCGAGCGCCGTGGCCGCCGCCATCCGGGATCCCATCCACCAGGCCAGGGTCATTCTGCTGAACGCCAATGCCGGCGACAACGCGCTCACCCGGGAGCGCTGCAGCCCCTACATCTTTCGGACCTCCTTACGACCCTGAGCGACATGGTGGAACGCATCGCCGCCGCCCAGTTCGCCCGCGAGGCCATTGCTACCGTCTGGAACCGGCAGTTCATCGCCTTCTGCGAGCGCCAGGTGGACGCGACGACCGTCCACCTCTACCGGGAGGTGATCCAGGTGGACGAGGAATTCCATCACGAGCTGGGGAAGAAGCTTCTGGCCCGCTACGCCACCACCCCGCAGCAGCAGGCGAAGCCCCGGGCCGCGGTGAACCGGACGCTGGAGCTGGCCGAGGAGGTGCAGAACCTGTACGCCCGCCAGGGGATGCGCCACGCCCCGAGCTCCTAGGCGATTGCCCGGGCGCGCTCCGACACCTTGACTTGCCCCCCGGCCTGTGGTAGAAGCCGGGTGCGGTGTCGAAGGCCCCGGAGGGATCCGTTGGTGGACGCAGAGTTCTCCTGGGAAAAGGCCCAGGTCGGCTGCCCGAACTGCTCTGAGCTCCTGACCCTCCGCCCCGGCCGTACGGAGGTCTGGTGCCAGCGGTGCGAAGCCGGCTTCGAAATTCGGGAGGCGAAGAGCCCGTCCCACCCGGATCGTCTGGTCCTGCTGCTGGCGCCAAAGCGGGCCGGGAGGTAGACGCGGCAGCGCCAGGACGCGAAGCGGGGCCCTGAGCGTGCGGGCCCGGGTGCCTCGAGCGGGATGGCCCCGCATGGACAATCGGGGTGATCGGGGCTAAAAGGGGTACGGCGGGATGACCTATATCATTGCCGAGCCATGCATCGGGGTCAAGGACCGCGCCTGCGTGGATGTCTGCCCCGTCGAGTGCATCTACGACGGAGAGGATCAACTTTACATCAAGCCAGAGGAGTGCATTGACTGCGCCGCCTGCGAGCCGGAGTGCCCCGTGACGGCCATCTTCGAGGAGAGCGCCGTTCCCGAGCAGTGGAGCGCCTTCATCAAAAAGAACTACGACTACTTCGTCCAGCACCCGGACGCCCCGGTGGCGCAGCGCAAGAACCCGTAGCGCGCGCGGCGGATCGGATCCCCCGGCTCGGGATCGGGCCGGGGGATTTTTTTTGGGGCCCGGGCCGGAGGAAGGCGGCGGCCTGGGCCAGCGCGAGCCCCACCCGGCCCTCCCCACTCCCCGGCGCTGTGCGGCCGCTCCCAGAGGCTACTCTGCCACGTCCAGGCCATCGCCCTTCCTTGACAAGCGGTCCCCGATGGGGAAAATGGTGGTGCCCCCCAGCGCCGGCCCCTGGCGGCTCAGGATCGGGGGCTGGTCCGAAGCCCGCTCACCTTCGCCTATGACCGGCTCCGGGCCCTTCCCGCGGTGGGAGAGTACGCCACGCTGGCCTGCATCGGCAACGGCGTGGGGGTTGTGAGCCGGAGGCTTCGCCGTGCCGCTCTTCCTGACCGAGGACGACGTGGCCCGGCTCCTGACGATGGCGGAGGCGCTGGAGGCGGTGGAGGAGGCCTTCCGCCAGCACGGGCAGGGCAGCGCCGTCAACCGTCCCCGCGCCCGGGTCCGGGTCCCCCAGGGGATCCTGCACGTCATGGCCGCGGGGCTCCCGTCGGAAGGGGTCCTGGGCTTCAAGGCCTACACCGCCTTCGGCGGGAGCGTCCGTTTCCACGTCCACCTCTACAGTACCGAGAACGGACGCCTCCTCGCCCTCATGGAAGCCGACAGACTCGGCCAGGTCCGGACCGGGGCGGCGAGCGGGGTCGCCACCAGGTATCTGGCCCGGCCGGACGCCTCGGTGGTGGGGATCTTCGGGACCGGCTGGCAGGCCCGCTCCCAACTCCAGGCCGTCTGCGCCGTGCGGACGGTGCGGGAGATCCGGGCGTACGGCCACGACGCCGCGCGGCGGGCCGCCTTCTGCCGGGAGATGGAGGCGGCGCTCCAGGTGCCCGTCCGGCCCGCCCCGGAGCCCCGAGCCGTGGTGGAGGGGGCGGACATCATCACCACCATTACCACGGCGAAGGCCCCCGTCTTCGACGGGAGGTGGCTTGAGCCGGGGACCCACCTGAACGCCGCCGGGTCCAACTTTCCGCAGAAGCAGGAGATCGACGAGGCGGCGGTGACGGCGGCGCGGCTCATCGTGGTGGACAGCAAGGAGCAGGCCCAGATCGAGTGCGGCGACCTGATCGCCCCCATGAGCCGGGGCCTCCTCTCCTGGGACCAGGTCCACGAGCTGGGGGAGGTGGTGGCCGGGAAGATCGCCGGTCGGGAGCGGCCGGGGGACATCACCCTCTTCGAGTCGCAGGGGCTTGCCCTCGAGGACATGGCGGTCGCCGCAGTCGTCTACCGGAAGGCCGTGCGGGATCAGGTCGGCCGGGAGCTTCCCCTCTAGCCCGGGGTGCGGGGCCCCAGGAGAGGGGCAACCTCGCCATCGTCTACTTCAACTTCCGCCTGAAGCAGGTCGTCTTCTGGGCGGTCTTCATCACCCTGCTGCCGCCGGTGGCGGTCATCCTGGTCATGCAGCGCTGGTTCGTGAAGGGGCTGATCGAGGCCGAGAAGTAGGCGGCCGACCGCGTCGGGCACGGGGAGGGGCGGGGTGGGCGAGCCGGTCATCCTCGCGCTGGACCAGGGGACCACCTCCTGCCGCGCCATCTGCTTCGACCGGCAGGGCCGCGTGGTGAGCGCCGCCCAGCGGGAGTTCGCGCAGCACTACCCGCGGCCCGGCTGGGTGGAGCACGACGCCCAGGAGATCTGGGAGACGCAGCTTTCCGTGGCGCGGGAGGCGCTGGAGCGGCGGGCGATCCCGGCGGAATCCGTGGCCGCCATCGGCATCACCAACCAGCGTGAGACGGTCCTCTTCTGGGACCGGAGGACCGGCCAGCCGCTCACCCGGGCCATCGTCTGGCAGTGCCGGCGGACCGCCGAGATGTGCGAGCGTCTGAAGGCGGCGGGCCACGAGGCCACCATCCGCGGCAAGACCGGCCTGGTCCTGGATGCCTACTTCTCCGGGACCAAGGTGGCCTGGTTCCTCGAGCACACCGCCGGCCTGCGGGAGAAGGCGCGGCGGGGCGAGGTCTGCGCCGGGACCATCGACTCCTGGCTTATCTTCCGGCTGACCGGGGGGAAGGCGCACGTGACCGACCCCACCAACGCCTCCCGGACCATGCTCTTTAACCTCCACAGCCGGCGGTGGGACGACGACCTGCTGGCCCTCCTGGGGGTCCCGCGCCAGGTCCTCGCGGAAATCCGGCCCTCCAGCGAGGAGTACGGGAAGACCCCGCGCGAGCTGCTGGGGGCGGAGATTCCGGTCGCCGGGGCGGCCGGGGACCAGCAGGCGGCCCTCTTCGGCCAGGCCTGCTTCGGACCCGGCCTCGCCAAGAACACCTACGGGACCGGGTCCTTCCTCCTGGTCCACACGGGAGAGAAGCCGGCGCCCTCGAGCCGGGGACTCCTGACCACGATGGCGGCCACGGTGGGGGATTCCCCCGCCTACGCCCTGGAGGGGAGCATCTTCATCACCGGAGCCGCGATCCAGTGGCTGCGGGATGGCCTGAGGCTCATCGAGGACTCGGCCGACTCGGAGCGCCACGCCGCCGGAGTGCCCGATACGGGTGGCGTCTATTTCGTCCCCGCCTTCGTGGGGCTGGGGGCGCCCCACTGGGACCCGTACGCCCGGGGGGCCATCCTGGGCCTCACCCGGGGGACGACGCGCGCCCACATCATCCGGGCGGCTCTGGAGGCCATCGCCTACCAGAGCCGGGAGGTGGTGGAGGCCGCGGAGGAGGATGCCGGGATCCGGATAGCCGCGCTGAAGGTGGACGGGGGGGCGGCCCGGAACGACTTCCTGATGCAGTTCCAGGCCGATATCCTGGACCGGCCGGTCATCCGCCCGAAGGTGACCGAGACGACAGCCCTGGGCGCGGCCTACCTGGCTGGCCTGGCCGTGGGGTACTGGACCGGCCTCGAAGAGATCGGGAAAAACTGGGGAGTGGAGCGGCGGTTCGAGCCGAAGATGGTGGCGGAGGAGCGGGAGGCGCTCTACGCGGGGTGGCGGCGGGCCGTCACGCGGGCCGCGGGATGGGCTGCACCCAGGTAGAGCGCCAGAGGGCAACTGCACCTACCCGACCCCGTGCGCGCTCGGCCTGCTCGACGCGCGGGAGGGCTGCCCCAGAGGCGTGGGTTCGGGGGCGCAGGCCTTGTGGCACGCCCCTCGCATGGCCCCGCCTGCATCCGCTGGTCACAGGGCCGCCGGGCCTGGAGCGTGGGGGATTCGCCCGGTCTGCCCCCGGCGTGCTGGTCTTCACTTCCACACAGGAGGGAGAAAATGCACCGCAGACCGATCATCCGGTGGGTGACCGTGGCGCTTCTGGTCGCGCTCCTGCCGCTCGCGACCTCCTGCTACGGGAGGTTCCAGTTGGTCCGGAATGTGTACGAGGCGAACAGCAGCGTGAAAGACAAGTACGTCCGTAGCGCCGTCACCTGGCTGTTTGTGGTCGTCCCGGTGTACGGCCTTGCTGGGCTGGTGGACTTCCTGGTGCTGAACGTCATCGAGTTCTGGCAGGGGAAGAACCCCGCGGTGGGGGAGAGCGACCCGGTGATCAGGACGGCCCAGGTCGGGGCGGACCGCTTCGTCCAGACGCTGCGCCACCGGGACGGGGCCACCGAGGTGACGGTCGAGCGCTTCCGGGACGGCGCCCTGGTTGATCGCCTGACCCTGCGCCAGGTCGACGGGAGCGATCGGCTGACCGGCTCGCTTGAGGTCCCCGGCGCGCCCGCCGTCACGCTGCTGGCCGAGCGGGATGGGGAGAGTCTGCTCCTGACCCGGACGGTCGCCGGACAGGCGCCGGAGCGGTTCACCTCTAGCCCGGCCGAAGTCT
>JBOHQK010000003.1:0-10232 GCA_050732195.1 Methylomirabilales bacterium (SeqCode) | reverse complement strand
CCGCCATGCTCGGACAGCAGCCGCTGGCAGCAGCCCATGACGGCCCGGGCCTTGTTCCGGTAGAATCCGGTCGGCCGGATCTCCTCCATGAGGGCCGCCGGGTCCGCCCAGGCAAAGTCAGCCGCAGTCCGGTACTTCTGAAAGAGCGTCCGGGTCACCTGGTTCACCCGCTGGTCAGTGCACTGGGCCGAGAGGATCGTCGCCACCAACAGTTGCAGGGGCGTGGCGTGCTCGAGCTCGACCCGGGCATCCGGGTAGCGCCGGCTGAGGCGCGTGAGGATCCGGCGGGCCGCGGCCCTGGCGTCTGCCCGGATGCGGGGGCGCCGCCTTCCCGGCCCCTCCGCCCCGCCCCGTCCCCCCTGACGTCGGGGACCGGGGCGCCCGCTCCCCCGCCGCATGGCCCGCTGCATTCCGAAGGAATTCTAGAGGCGCCCCGGAGGAGCGTCAACGCCTATTTCCCGCACTGGCGCATACTTGGCACGCCCCCTGCTAGTCCACGCAGAGGCTCTCCGCCCCGAACGGGCTTTCTGTCCGGGATTCCACCAGGAGGCCGGATGAAAGGGGAGACGCGGCAATTCGGACGCTACCAGGTCCTCGCGGAGGTGGGGCGTGGGGCCATGGGTGTCGTCTACAAGGCGCAGGACCCCCGGATCGGCCGGCTGGTCGCCATCAAGACGGTGGCCGGCGCCGCCGCAGCGGGGGGGGAGTTCCTCGCCCGTTTCACCCGGGAGGCCCAGGCGGCGGGGCGCCTTAGCCACCCCCACATCGTCACCGTGTACGACGCCGGCGAGGAGGGGAACGAGCCCTTCATCGCCATGGAGTTCGTGGAGGGGGAAACGCTGGAGGCCCGGCTCAAAAGCGGCGGGCCCCTTCCCTGGCGCGAGGCCGTGGAGGTGGCAGCGGACGTGGCGGATGCGCTGGCCTACGCCCACGCCCACGGAATCGTGCACCGGGACATCAAGCCGGCCAACATCATGCTGACGCCGGACGGGCGGGCCAAGGTGATGGACTTCGGGGTGGCCCGCCTGGCCACCTCCCACCTGACGCAGGAGGCGGCGGCCATCGGCACCCCGTCCTACATGGCGCCGGAGCAGATCCTCGGGCGCCCTGCGAATGCCCGCACGGACCTCTTTGCCCTGGGCGTGGTCTGCTATGAGATGCTGACCGGGGAGAAACCCTTCGGCGGCCCCGACCTGGCCACCGTCGCCTATCGGATCGTCCACGAGGATCCGCTACCGCTCGGGACCCTCCGCCGGGATCTCCCCGAGGCGCTGGCAACGCTCGTAACGCGTTGCCTGGCCAAGGACCCGGCCGACCGGCCGGCCGGGGCCCCGGAGCTCCCGCGGGAGCTTCGGGCCCTGGCGGCATCCCCCCGGGACGCCGCGTCTCCGCCGGCCAGCGACCGTACCCTCATCTCGGCCACCGGTCCGGGCCGTTCGAGCCCGGCGCATGAGGGCCGCTCCCCTGCAGGTGACTGGACCGCCGCGGTGCGCGCCGTCGCGGCCCGGCTGCCAGCGCCGCAGGAGGCGGCCCGGTGGGCCCTGCGGGCGACCGGGCGCCTGGCCCGCTCCCGATGGACCTGGGCCAGCCACCTGTCGAGGCGGGGGAAGACGGCCCTCGTCCTATTCGGCATCAGCGGGACCGCGATCCTGGTCGGCCTCCTGTTTTTTCTGGCGGACCCCGCCCAGGAGGCGGCACGCCGGATCCAGCAGGGGCGGCCGCAGGAGGCCATCGCACTCCTAGCCGACTTGGAGGCAAAACGGGGGGCCAGCGCACAGACCCGCGCCCTCCTGGGCCGGGCCTTCCTGGCCGCCGGCGAGCGGAGGGCCGCGCTGGGCGCCATCCGCCGGGCACTGGAGCTCGACACTCGCTACCAGGAGGACCGGGATCTGCTGGCCGGCCTCGTGGAACTGCTGGGGCACCGGGAGACGGAGGGGGAGGCGGCCGACCTCCTCGTCTCCATCGGGCGGCCTGCCGTCCGGCCGCTGCGGGGGGTCCTGGGGAGCGAGCGGTACCGGCTCCGCTGGAACGCGGCTAAGGCCCTGGAGCGGCTCGGGGAGCCGGTGGACCTGGTTGCTCTCTACCTCCTCGACCTGGAGCGGGAGGATTGCTTCAGCCGTCGCCACGCCGCCCTGCGCCTGGGGGAGGCCAAGGACCGGCGGGCGGTCCCGGCGCTCCTGCGGGCGAAGGAGAAGCCCCTGACCGAAAACTTCTGCATGTTCGGCGCCCTGGACCAGGCGCTGACAAAGCTCACCACACGCTGAGGGAGGCGGCCGTGATCATCCAGTGCGGGCACTGCGGGGCAAAGTACAAGGTGAACGAGGAGCGCCTCCCCCGGGCTGGGCTCACCTGCAAGAGGTGCCAGGCAGTGCTGCCGCTTCTCCCCGCCAGCGACACGCGAGGCCGGGGAGGGGCCGAGTCCACCATCGTCGGGCGCCTCCCGACCCCCTCCGGCGCGCCCCTGAGCGCGGCCTCCGCCGTCCGGCTCTCCCTGGTGATCCAGTCGGGGCCGGACGGGGGGAAGACCTACCCGATCGCGAAGGACCGGGTCATCATTGGCCGGAAGACGGCCGATCTCATTCTCAACGACCCCGAGGTCTCCGGCTCCCACGCCTCCCTGGAGGTCGTGGGGAATACCTATTTCCTCCGAGACCTGCAGAGCACGAACGGGACGTACCTGAACGGGGCCAAGGTGGCCGAGGCAGAGGTCACGCACCTGGACGAGATCACCCTCGGGAAGAGTACGCTTATCTTTACCGTGAGCCACGCCGGCGACTAGCTGGGCAGGAGGCCAACATGCATTACGGTCGAGTCGGGGGGCTGGTGGGCCTGGCGCTTTTGGCCGGGTGCCTCGTGGTCGGGCCGGTGCCGGGGCCTGGGCCCGACGTGCTCTCGGTGAAAGAGATCCGCGCAGGGGAGGTCCACGCGCAGGTCATCTACGCGGACGAGATCAAGGCGGGGGTGGTGCGGGGCACCGTGATCCGGAGCGGGAAGCTCAAGGGCGGCTACGGCCACGGAAAGGTGGAGGCGCCGATCGTCGCGGCGGGGACCATCTACGCGAAGGAGATCAAGGCCCGGTTGGTCGTCGCGGGGACCATCTACGTCCACGAACTGGAAGTGGGACGCTGACTCCCACACGACATCGCCGCATGCCGACCGACGCCCCCGCCCAGGGGCGTCGCCGTTTTTCGGCCCCTCAGCGGATCCGAGGGGGCAGGTCCCGGAGGTCATCGAGGAGGAAGTCGGGGGCGGCGGCGGCCAGCTCCTCGCGGGACCGCAGCCCGTAGGTCACGGCGCAGGCGCCGCAGCCGACGGCTCGGGCCATGGCCACATCCTGCGGGCTGTCCCCCACCACGAGGGCAGCGGGGGGGGACAGGCTGAGGGCGGCCAGGATGGCCTCCGCCGGGGCCGGGTGGGGCTTGCGGTGGGGGGTGCTGTCGCCCCCCACCACGAGGCGGAAGTGGTGGTGGAGCCCGAGCCCCTCCAGGATGGCGAGGGCGTAGGTCCGGGGCTTGTTCGTGGCGATGGCCATGGCCTTGTGGCCGAGGGCCTGGAGGGCCTCCGGCACGCCCGGGTAGGCGCGGGTCGCATCGAGGAGATGGGTCGCGTAGTGCTCCCGGAAGACCTGGAGCCCTGCCTCCACCTCCGCCTCGTCGGCCACGCCCCGCGCCGCCGTCAGGGCCCGCGTGAGGAGGGCCTGGACCCCATCCCCGATGAAGCCGGCCACGGTCTCGACAGAGAGGGGGGACAGCCCCAGGCGGCGCAGGGCATGATTCACCGAGGCGGCCAGATCCAGCCGGGAGTCCACCAGCGTCCCGTCCAGGTCGAAGATGAGCAGGTCCACGAGCCGCCGCATCGGTCCCTGACCCCTCACCGGCCCGCGGCCTCCAGGTATCGCCGCAGCCGCTCCAGGGCCTCCTCCAGATTCGCCAGGGAGTTCGCGTAGGAGAAGCGGAGGTAGCCCTCTGCCCCGGAGCCGAAGTCGATCCCGGGGGCCAGCCCCACGTGGGCCCGCTCCAGGATGTCAAAGGCCAGGCGCAGGGAGTCGGTCCCGAAGCGGCGGGCATCGGCCAGGATATAGAAGGCGCCCGTGGGCTCGTGGCGGACGCCGAAGCCCAGGGCCCGGAGCCCCGCCAGCAGGAACCGGCGCCGCTCGTCGTAGGTCTTGCGCATCCGCCCCACGTCCGGGCCGGCCTCCCGGAGCGCCGCCACCGCCGCCCACTGGACGAAATCGCTGGCCGAGATGAAAAAGTTCTGATGCATCTTCTGGAGGGGCCGGACGAGGGCTTGGGGCAGGATGCAGTAGCCCAGCCGCCAGCCGGTCATGGCGTAGGCCTTCGAGAACCCGTTCAGGACCACGGCCCTGTCGGTGAACTCCAGGATGGAGTGCTCCCGGCCCTCGTAGGTCAGGCCGTGGTAGATCTCGTCGGACACCACGAGAGGGCCGAGGCGGGCGAGGGCGCGCATCCGCTCCGCGGGGAGGAGGGCGCCCGTGGGGTTGGCGGGGGAGTTCAGCAGGATGGCGCGCGTCCGGGGGGTGAGGCGCGGCGCCACCGCCTCGGGACGGAACTGGAAGCCGTCCGCCTCGGGGGTCGGCACCAGGACCGGCTCCCCCCCGGCGAACCGGACGATGTTCGGGTAGCAGGCATAGTGCGGATTGGTGAGGATGACCTCGTCCCCCCTCTCCAGCAGGGCCGAGAAGAGGAGCCACATGGCCGGCGAGGTCCCGGCGGTGACCAGGACCTGCTCGGGGGAGACCGTGACCCCGTAGCGGTCCCGGTAGTGCTCCGCGATGGCCTCCCGCAGGGCGGGCAGGCCCAGGCTGTGGGTGTACTTCGTCCGGCCATCCCGCAGGGCCCGGGCCGCCGCCTCCTGGATGCAGGCCGGCGTGGGGAAGTCGGGCTCCCCCACCTCCAGATGGATGATGTGGGCACCCGCCCGCTCCAACGCGGTGGCGCGCTCCAGCACCTCCATGGCCAGGAAGGGCTGGATCTCTTCCGCCCGCTTGCTGATCATGGTCTCTTCCCGGCGCGCCAGGTGGCTAGTCAATGAAGCGGAGCGGGACGCCCCAGCCCACGTGTGCCCGGACCTCCGGCAGCGTGAAGAAGGCCCGGAGGCCCTCCAGGTGGCGGAGGCTGAGATCGAAGGAGAGGTGCTTCCGGAAGTAGGCCAGGCAGGCCTCCTCCGTCATCCCCACGCGGGCGTGGACCGCCCGGCTGATCGCCTCCGCCCGGGCCAGCCCGTAGGTCCTGGAGGCCGTGAGGGCCCGGTGCAGGGCCCGGACCTCCTCCGCCCGCTCCTGCCACACCTGTTCCCGCACGGCCCACACGGCGAAGACGAACGGGAGGCCGGTCCACGCCTTCCATTCCTCCCCCAGGTCCAGGTCGAAGGGGAACCGCCCCCGGCCCGCCTCCCGCAGGGCCGGGTCGCCGATGAGGAGGCCGGCGGCCATGTCCGCGGGCAGGTCCTCCCCGTCGGCCGCGGGGACGTACTCCGGCTCGACGCCGAAGCGCCGACGCAGGAGAACCCGCAGGAGGCAGGCGGAGGTCAGCGAGGCGGGGGCCAGGAGGACGCGGCGGCCCGTGAGACCCTGCCAGGGGACCCGGCTGAAGCAGCGGACGCTCACCACCGGGCCGTCGCAGGCGATGGCCAGGCCTGGGAGGAGGCGGAGCGCACGCGGTGCCCGCGCGTAGGCGAGCGAGGAGATGACCGAGACCTCCAGCCTGCCCCCCATCAGGGCCTCGTTCAGCACAGCCGGCGTCTCCTCCACGATGGTGCACCGGGCCGGGGTGCTCCCGTCCTCCAGGCCGGCGTACACCGGCTCGCAGTTCAGGTAGGCGACCTTCCCGAGGCGGAGCGGCTCAGCGGCCATGCCGATCCCCCGCCGCGGTCCGGACATCCAGGAGGACCCTCCCCCCCACCATGCCGAAGCAGACCGCGTCCTCCGAGGCCGTCATCACGAGCAGCCCCTCCGGGTCCTCCCCCGCGGGGACCCGGACGGCGATGCAGTCGGCCTCTTTCCCCGGCGTGAGCGACCCGGTCCGATCCGCCAGCCCCAGCACTTCCGCCCCCCCGAGCGTCACCATCCGGAGCCAATCCCGCGCGGTCAGCTCCGGAAACAGGGGGCGCGCCGCGCGAACCTCGTCCCAGAGGCTGAGGCTCGGGACGCTCGCCAGCGAGTCGGTCCCCAGCCCGAGCCGGACCCCCGCCCGGTGCAGGGCGGACAGGGGGGGGACCCCCACGCCCAGGGTGGCGTTGCTCCGGGGGCAGCAGGCCACGGCGGTCCCCGTCCGGGCCAGGCGGGCGGCGTCGGCCGCCTCCGCCTGGACCGCGTGGATGACGACCGTCCCGGGGGTGAGCCACCCCTCCGCCTCCAGGAGGGCGAGCGGGCCGACCCTGTGCCCTTCGGGCTCCGGCACGCCCAGGGGCTTGAGCAGTCCCTCCCAGAGGGGGCCCACGCCCTCCCGGACGAAGTCCACCTCCTCGCGGCTCTCCGCCGCGTGGATGGCCGCCGGCCAGGGCCCGATCTCCCGCAGGCGCCGCAGCGCGGCCCGCAGGGCCGGCGTGGTGCTGTAGAGGGCGTGGGGCGAGAGGCCGACCGTGAGGGGAGAGCCCCGGAGCAGGGCGGCCAGGTCGGCCACGGCCGCCGCCGCCTTCGCGGCGACGGCCTCCGCCTCGGCGGGGTCCGGGCCCAGGACCTCCCAGTAGATGACCCCCCGGAGCCCGCTCTCCCGCAGGAGGGCCGGGCTCACGCCGGCCGAGGTCACCTCCCCGACGCATGTGGTCCCGGCCCGGAGCAGCGCCCCGATCCCCGCCAGGACCGAGGCCCGGTACCAGGGAGCGTCGAGAGTGCGCTTGCGCTCGATCAGCGCCAGCACCCAGGGGAGGAAGCCCCGCCCCTCGGGGAGCGCGCCCCGAAGACCGGAGAGTTCCAGGTGGGTGTGGACGTTCACCAGGCCGGGGAGGAGCGCTGCCCCCGGGAAGGCCTCCTCGGGGGCGTCGGCCGCGGCGTCCCGGAGGGCGGAGCGGGGGCCCACGGCCTCGATGCGGCCATCCGCCACCAGGAGGGCCCCGTCCGGGATGGGGGGCCCCTCCACCGGGAGGACCCAGGGGGCGCTCAGGAGGCGGCGCATCGGCCCTCCTGCTGCGCGCTCCACCGGGCGAGGGCCTCGGCGAACTCCTGCGGCGTGTTGGTGTTCAGGAAGGCCAGCCCCTCGAGATCGAGGGCCGCCAGGGTCTCCGGGCCCACCTCCCGGACCCGGACCCGGGGGAAGAAGCGGACGATCTTGAAGTCGCCCGACCGGATGGCCTCCTCCATGTGGGGGAGGCACGCCTTTCCGTAGATCGCGTGCAGGGGCTGGAGCCCCTCGGCCGAGCGGGGGATGACGATGTCCGCCTCCGCCGCCAGCGCCCGCATGTGCCGGATGAGGGGAGCGTTGAAGAAGGGCATGTCGCAGGCCATCACGAAGGCGTGGGGACGGGAGGCCGCGGCCACCGCCGTATAGATGCCCCCCAGCGACCCCTTTTCCGGGATGAGATCCGGAACCACGCGGACCCCCAGGTCGTCGTAGGGCCCCGGCGTCCCCCCGATGACCAACACCTCCGCGAACAGGTCCCGCAGGGCCTCGACGATCCGCTCGATGAGGCGCTTCCCGCCGAAGGTGAGGAGCGCCTTGTTCGTCCCCATCCGGGAGGACTTCCCCCCCGCCAGGACTGCCCCGGTCATCCCGTCCCTGGCGCCGGCCGCGGTGGAAGCAGTTCCACTCGGACTCCCGTCCCGGCTGCGACCTCCCGGCCCGTCCCCTCGAGAACGGCGACACCGGTGGCCCCGGTCCGGGCCGGCCTGAAGTGCCAGCCCTCTCCCGCCGACGTGAGGAGACCCCGGACGAGGTGCGTCATCCCGACCTCGGTGCTCACGGCCCCGGCCAGGGTTGCCCTGACCGCCAGCGGCTCCGCGTGAACACCCTCCCACGCCCAGAGGACCGGCCCCACCAGGGCGTGGAAAGCGGCCCAGGCCGCGCCCGGGCCTCCCGGAAGCCCGACCAGAATCCGCTCCCCCAGGCGGGCGACCCGGGTGGTCGTGCCGGGCCGGATGGCGATGCCGGGGATCACCACCTCCGCCCGGAGGGTCGCCCAGGCGGCCATCAGGAAGTCGTGAACCCCGCCCCCCGTCCCCGCCGTTGTCACCACCAGGGGAGCCCCGGCAGACTGGACCGCCAGGGCCAACGCCGCGGGGTCGTCGGGCACTGGCGGCCGGCGGTCCGGGAGGGCCCCCCACTCCGTCACCTGGGCCGCCAGCATGTAGCCGTTGCTGGCCACCACCTCCCGCCCGGGGGCCGGCGGCTCCGCCAGGTCTCGAAGCTCACTCCCCGTCGGGAGGACGGCCACGCGCAGACGCGGCCGCACGGGCACGGCGGCGCATCCCGCCGAGGCCAGGAGGCCCACCTCGAAGGCCGTGAGGTACTGCCCCGCCGGAAAGCAAACGGCGCCGGGGCGGAGTTCCTGGCCCCGGCGCCGGAGGTGGCTCCCGGGTGCGACCGGCTCTCCGAGGAGGAGGCCCCCGGCCTCCTCCCGCGCCTTTTCCCGAGGGACGACAGCATCGGCCCCGGCCGGCAGTGGCGCTCCGGTCATGATCCGGACCGCCTGGCCCGGGGCCAGGGGGGGCGCCTGCGGGCGGCCTGCCGTGAGTTCACCGGCCGGGACCGGCAGCCGGGCCGGACGATCGGGCCCGGCGCCCGCCGTGTCCGCCGCCCGGAGGGCATAACCGTCCACCGCGGCGCAGTCCTGGGGGGGGACAGCCAGGGCCGAGATCGCCCCCTCGGCCAGGACCCGCCCCGCGGCTGTCGCCAGCGGGATGTGCTCAACGGCCGGCGCGGGGAGGAGGTGAAGCAGCCGCCGGCGCGCCTCGGCTAACGAGCAGCGGGCCTCGGACCCGATTACGCTTCCTCCTCCTCGCGCCCCTCCAGTGACTCCAGGCCCACCAGCTCCACCTCCGCCACCACGGGGGCCGGCTCCTCCGCCACCACCACAGGGGCCGGCTCCTCCGCCTCGGGGGCCGCCTCTTCCGCACCCTCCGCCTCGGGGGCCGCCTCCTCCTCCTCGACCGCCACCGGCTCCGGGGCCAGGTCCCGGAACCAGGTGGGTCTCCCTCCCTCCTCCGCCAGCATCCCGGCCGCCATCGCCTCCTCCAGCGGGACCACGCTGTAGTCCACGCACCCCGCCGCCAGCTCTTCCATGGCGATGTAGGTGGGCTTCACGCTGCGGGTCTGGATGAGGTGCGGGGCGCCGCGGTTGACCTGCTTGCTCCGCTTGGCGGCGATGATGACCAGGCGGAACTTGCTGTCCGCCCTGCCCATGAACTCCTCGATGGGGATTAAGGGCATCGAACGGCTCCTCCTCCTGCCGTCACCGGCCGGGCGCCATCTCGGGCGCCGGGGTGAACCGGCGGCTCTTCGACCGCTCGGCGGTGATGATGGCGCAGAGCATCCCCACCGCCCGTTCCACGTCGTCGTTCACCACCACGTACTCGTACAGGGGATAGGCGGGCATCTCTGCCCGGGCCCGCGTGAGGCGCCGGGCGATCTCCTCCGGCCTGTCGGTCCGCCGGCCCCGGAGTCGCGCCTCCAGTTGGGCGAAGGAGGGGGGCAGGATGAAGACGAAGACCCCGTCCGGGTACGCCTCCCGCAGGATGGCCGCTCCCTGCGTATCAATGTCCAGGATCACGTCATTGCCGGCCGCGAAGTGGGCCTCCAAGTCCTTCCGGGAGGTCCCGTACAGGTGGCCGTGAACCGTCGCCCATTCCGCGAACGCGCCCTCCGCCACCATCTGCTTGAAGGTCGCTTCCCCCACGAAGTGGTAGTCCCGCCCGTCCCCCTCGTCCGGCCGGGGGGAGCGGGTCGTATAGGATACGGAGTGCACGAGGCGGGGCAGCCGCCGGACGGCCTCTTCGCAGAGGGTCGTCTTCCCCGCGCCCGAAGGGGCCGACACCACGATCAGGAGCCGCTCCGGCCCCACGCGCGCCCTTCCCCGGCCCCCGCAGTGCCGGGCCAACTAACTTCGCCTCACGTCGTTCTCGGTCGTCGGCGGTCCTCAACGTACAAACTGTGTACGCCTCCGGCCGCCTCCTCCCTCGGGCCTCGTGATGCTCGTCATTTGGCCCGGCACCCCAGCTGTCGCATGAGGATCATCTGCAATCCGTTGGAGTCACGCTACGCCTTGGCCGGCTCCCCCAT
>JBOHQK010000002.1:0-2309 GCA_050732195.1 Methylomirabilales bacterium (SeqCode) | reverse complement strand
ATCGTCCTCGAGTTCTTCCAGCCCCGTGGGACCCTCTTCGCGGCCCTGTACCGGTTCTATAGCCGGGCACTCCTCCCCCGGATCGGGGGCTGGATCTCGGGCAATGCCGAGGCCTACGCCTACCTCCCGGCCTCGGTCGAGGCCTTCCCGGAGCCGGCCGCCTTCGCCGGGGCGCTGCGGGCGGCGGGGTTCGGCGGTGTCCGCTGGAGGGCGCTCACCGGCGGGATCGTCTGCATCCACGTGGGCGTGCGGGACAGCACGGGGTGACGATGGGGCCCCTGGCGCGCATCCGTCTCTTTCTGGAGATGATCAAGTTCTCCCACACCGTCTTCGCCCTCCCCTTCGCCCTGACGGGGGCGGTCCTGGCGGCGCGGGGGATCCCGGACGGGCGGACCCTCTTCTGGATCCTGGTGGCCATGGTCGGGGCCCGCAGCGGGGCCATGGGGATGAACCGGTACGCCGACCGGGACCTGGATGCCCTCAACCCCCGGACCAAGGAGCGCGCCCTCCCGCGGGGCCTCATCCGCCCCGAGCAGGTCCTGGTCCTGGTCGCCGTCTCCTTCGCCCTGCTCCTTCTGGCCGCCTACAATCTCAATCCTCTCTGCCTCGCCCTCGCGCCGCTCGCCATCCTGCTCCTGGCGGGCTACTCCTATACCAAGCGGTTCACCACCCTCTCGCACCTCATCCTGGGCCTCTGCCTGGCCCTCGCTCCCGTCGGCGCGTGGATCGCGGTGGCGGGGCGTCTGGAACTGGCGCCGCTCCTCCTCGGGGGGGCGGTCCTGTGCTGGGTGGCCGGGTTCGATATCCTGTACGCGCTGACCGATGTGGCCTTCGACCGGGCGCATGGCCTTTTCTCCATCCCGGCCCTCCTGGGCGAACAGGGCGGGCTGACCGTGAGCCTCCTGCTCCACGCCCTGACCCCGCTCCTGCTGGCGGCGGTCGGGTCCCTGCTCGGCCTGGGGGCCTGGTACTACGCCGGCGTCCTCTTCGTCCTGCTCCTGCTCGCCGTGGAGCACGTCATCATCCGCCGCTACGGTACCTCCCGCCTCGAGTTCGCCTTCTTCAACGTCAACGGGGTCCTCAGCATCGGGATCTTCCTCTTCACGCTCGTAGATCTCCTCCGGTAGACCGGAGCAGGTCCGCCAGAACCGAATGCGGTCCGGACTCGCTACCGGGGAAAGTTGGGAGCGGCCGCGATCCGCTGGATTTGGGTCAGGTGGTGCGCCTCGTGCCAGGCCTGTAGCTTCACCCAGCCGCCGAGGGTGAACCAGACGCCGGTCGCGGGGTCTGGGGCCCGCAGTGCCTCGGGGTCATCGCCCCGAAACGCGGAGAGCTCGGTGCGAAAGCGCGCATGCGTGTCTGCCAGCTCCCGTTCGAGTTGCTCCCGGTTCCGGACCGGCCCGGGCACCAGGGCAGATGGCGCCTCGAGGCGGCCGAAAGGGTAGTGATCGAGGGCGGCCGTGTAGAGGACTGCGCGGGCGGGGAGGTCCTGGGCGCGGAAGTCCCCCCGAATCAGCTTGCGCACCATCTTACTCGATCCGATCTCGGCAAGGAGGAGGTGCTCCACCAGTTCCCCGATGCACCACGATCGGGCCGCAGGGCGAAAGACCCACTGTGCGGCCGTCAGGGGACCGATAGTCTGGAGGAGCGTGGCTCGAACCTGCTCCGCGAAGTCCCACCCGGCCCGGAGCGCGGAGTGGAGGTCACGAGGTGTCTTCACGGGTCACTGAACCTCCGGCGAGTCGTTTCAGTGGCTGGGCTCGGCCCGCGTCCCGCCACGCGGAGGCGGGGGCGCCCCCTTCCGACTCAGGGCCGGAGGTGGCGGAGGTAGCGGGCCAGAACCTCCCCGAGAGGCTTTCCCTCTCCCAGCCATGGGGCCAGGACGTCGTCGAGGAGGTCCACGGCGAGGAAGAGAAGGAGAATTCCAAATACGGCGTTGTACTCTCGGTTGCGGAGGACCCGGCGCCATCGGAATGGCTCCTGGCTGCCCTCAGGGTAGCGGGGGAGGTAGGGGATCCAGGGCGGGACGGCCTGCCGGTATTGGTCGAAGGCAGTGCCGAACTTCTGCCGGAGTGCTTTTTCCTCCCGGCGGGTCTCGGCCCGGTAGGCCAGGGCGAACCCGGCCAACAGGGGGACGAGCAGCAGGAGGCTCCGGAGCATCAGGGTGAACCCGATTGCGATGGTGAGGCTCCCGATATAGAGGGGATTTCGCACGAAGGCGTAGGGGCCACCGGTGGTCAGGACCTCGTCCTTCCGGAGGTGGCCTGCTGCCCAGAGGCGCAGCCCCTCCCCAGCGCATACCAGGAGGA
>JBOHQK010000001.1:0-6131 GCA_050732195.1 Methylomirabilales bacterium (SeqCode) | reverse complement strand
CCCTCCGGCTGCCGCCCGCCCGGGGTGAGCCGCGACGCAGCCCTGTCTGGGTATCGGGCGGAGGAGCGGCTCGCCCCGGGAAGAGGGCGGCGGCTCCGAATGCTCGTCATTTGGCCCGGCACCCCAGCCATCGCCTGAGCACGATCCACAATTCGTTGGAGTCGCACTACGTGCGGCGGCGGGCCTGGCGCTCCGGCTCGGCCAGCTCGGTGGCGATGTAGACGGCGTTGCGGTGGCCACCCTTGGCCCGGTACATGGCCTGGTCGGCGAAGCGGACGAGCTGCTCCTTCGTCTGGGCGTGGTCGGGGTAGGCCGCCACACCGAAGGAAGCGGTGAGGCGGAGGCCCAGGCCCTCGGGCGCGAGGAACTCGCTCTTGGCGAGCGTGGTCCGGAGCCGCTCCCCCAACCGAGCGGCGGTGGCGGCGTCGGTGTCGGGGAGGATCACGATGAATTCATCGCCGCCGTAGCGGGCGATGAGGTCCACGGAGCGGATGGAGGTCTTGAGCACCTGGGCCACCTCCCGGAGGACCTGGCTCCCCTTCTGGTGGCCGTGGGTGTCGTTGACAGCCTTGAAGTAGTCCAGGTCAATGAAAAGGACCGAGAGGGGGCGCCGGTATCGCAGGGCCCGGTTCAGCTCCCGCTCCAGGATCTGGTGGAAGTAGCGGGAGTTGTGGATGCCGGTCACGTCGTCGGTGACGGCCAGCTCCTCCGCCCGCTGGTAGAGGCGGGCGTTCTCGATGGCGATGGCGGCGTAGTCGGCCAGGATGCTCACCACCTGCAGGTCCCGGCCATTGAAGACGGCCCCGCCCAGCTTGTTCAGGAGCTCGATCACCCCCAGGATCTTCCCCTTGCTGCGCAGCGGGACGCAGAGGACGGCCCGGGTGGTGAACCCGGTGGCGCTGTCCACGTGCGCCGCGAACCGGGGATCGGCCGTCACGTCTTCCACGATGCAGGCCTGCCCCTCCCGCGCCACCCACCCGGCGATCCCCTCCCCGGGCTTCAGGCGGAACTGCTTCACCAGCGGCCCCCGCTCCCCGGTGGCGACCTCGAACCGCAGCTCCTGCCGCCGCTCATCCATCAAGAGGAGGGACCAGGCCTCGCACTGGACGAACTGGCTCATGGTGTCCGCGATGATGTTGAGGACCTCGGAGAGCTTCAGGGTGGAGGTCAGGGCCTTCCCGACCTCGTGGAAGGCCTCGAGGGGGATGAGGGGGCCGGCGGCCTCCGGCGGGAGCGCCGGCCGGCGTCGCTCCGGCTCCTCCTCCAAGGCCCGCCGGAGGGCCCGGAGCACCGCGTCCGGGTCGGGCGGGAAGGGGAGGCCGAGAGGCTGGTGGCGGGGGTCGGGGGAGAACTGCGGGTCCACCTGGCCGCTTGGGCAAATGAGGATGACGGGGAGGGTGGGATCGAGGGCGAGGGCGCTGGCCACCAGCCGGCGGACCAGGGGGTCGGCGGCCCGGTCGAAGGCCAGGATGGCGGCGACCCCTTCGACCTGGAGCCGGTGCAGCGGCTCGGGGGAGCGCCCGGCCGGGACCGCCTGGAACCCCTCGGCCTCCAGCCGGGCCTGCAGGGCGGTCGGCAGGAGTCCCTCGGGATCAATGGTGAGAATGCGCCTGCCGGCCGCTGCCACCCCGGTGCCCCCCCTCCCCCCCCGCGTCCGCGCGATTCTACCACGCACGGGAGGCCCGTGCCACGGCGATTTTCCCTTGCCGCGGCACCCCCTTGCTGCTAGCGTCAGCAGCGCGCCATGATCCCGCTTCGCGACAGCATCCGAGCGCACCGCTTCCCCGCCGTCACCATCGGCCTCATCGCCGCCAACCTGGCCGTCTTCCTCTATCAGTACCTGCTGGTCCCCGAGTCCACCCGCCGAATCATCTTCCTGTATGGGCTGATCCCGCGGGAGATCACCACCGGCGTCCCGCTGGTCCCCCACCCGTTCCCGGTGCAGGTCACCCTCTTCACCTCCATGTTCGTCCACGGCGGCTTCTTCCACGTGGCCGGGAACATGCTCTACCTGTGGATCTTCGGGAACAATGTGGAAGACGCCATGGGGCACGCCCGCTTCATTCTGTTCTACCTGCTGAGCGGCCTGGCGGCCGCCTTCACCCAGGTGATGGCCGGCCCGAACTCCCCCATCCCGATGGTGGGGGCGAGCGGCGCGGTCTCCGGCATCCTGGGGGCGTACCTCCTCCTGTACCCACACGCGCGGGTCCTCACCCTCATCACCCTGGGCTGGTTCTGGCGCCTCGTCGAGATCCCCGCCCTCTTCGTCTTGGGGTTCTGGATCGTGGTGCAGGTCGTGAACGGGCTCTGGACTTTCAGTTTCCAGGGGGGCGGGGTGGCCTGGTTCGCCCACATCGGTGGCTTCGCGGCCGGCATGCTCCTCCTCCCCTTCTGCAAGCGCCGGACGGTCCCCGTGCGCCTCTTCCGGAGGTGAGCGGGTGGCCGGCCCCTGCCAGGTCGAGGTGCGGCGCCACGCTCCGCGCGGGCCGGATGGGCTGCTCACGCCCGCGGGATGGGCCCTCGCATCACGGGTCGGGCAGACGCTCCGGCGGCCCTACGCGGCTGTCCTGACCGGGACGGCGCCCCGCTGCATCCAGACGGCCCGCGCCTTCGGCTTCCCCGACTACCGAATTGACCCCGCCTTCGACTCGCCCCCCGCGGAGGCGCTGAGTGCCCTGGTTCCCCAGATCCGCCGCGCCGCCCAGGACCGGTCGCTGACGCTCCTTGAGGCATTCCTCCGCGTCCCGGCCACCCGGGATCTCCTCTTTGAGGCCGGGGAGCGGCTCCTCGGCGCCCTCCGTCACGTGGCCGAGCGCCTGCCCGCGGGCAGCCGCGCCCTTGCAGTCACGCACGCGGGTTCCATCGAACCGACCATCCTTCTCGCCGCCGGAGCCTACGGGGGAGGCCCCGTTGACTTCGTCCGGGAGTGCGAGGGGGCCTCCTTCGCACTCGATGGGAGCGACGTGGTCGGTGTGACCCCCCTGACCCTCCCGCCGGGCGTCGCGTCTCACCGTCCGTCTGGACCCGTCGCCTAGCGGCCTCGCCGTCCCATCCCTCTCCTCCAGAGGTCTTCGTCCCTGCCCGGCGGGAGCCTGTCCCGGATTTCCTCACGGGCGTCTCCAGCAATCTGACAAACCCTTCGCCAGATTGGAGCCTCGGCCTGCCACGGTCTGCACAAGACCCTTCCTTGTACCCGGTCCGGCCTCTGGAACGGGGTGGATTCTTCAAGGGCTATGAGAGATTAAAAAAAAGTGTTGACAAAGAATTAACGATTGATGTATTTCCCTCAACGAGAAGGGATAACTGGATGCTCCGGCGGCTGTTCTCCTCCCAAACACGCGTAGACCTCCTGGTGCTCTTCCTCACTCGCCCGGAGGAACGGTTCTACGTCCGGGAACTGGCGCGGCAACTGAAGCGGGACATCTCGCGGGAGCTGGACAATTTGGAGAAGGCCGGGATCCTCCAGAGCGTGAAGGTTGGGAACCTCCTCTATTACAGCGCCAACCTCCAGTCTCCCGTGTACCCCGAACTCAAGGCCATGATTGACAAGACGCGCGCGGTCCCCGGGACCATCGCGGCCGCCCTCCGGAAGCTGGAAGGGGTGGTGGTGGCATTCCTCTACGGCGCGAAGGCCGACGCGCTGGCGACTGATGCCGGAGCGCTGGACCTGATCATCGTGGGCTCGCCGGAAATGGCTGCCCTGAACCAGACGGTGGCTCAACTGGAACAGCGGTTGAGGCGGGAGATCAACCTCCTGGTGTTCGACCGGGCGGAGTTCGCCCGCCGGCGGGAAGAGGGGGACCCCTTCCTGACCGAGGTGCTCCAGGGCGATCGGGTCGTGTTGGTCGGCTCGGACGATGCGCTATGACGAGCTGCGGGCGAAGGGCCTCCTGGACGACGCGGCGCCGAGTGGGAAGCAGGTGGCCTCCCTCGGCCGGCGCGCCGCCAAGGACCTCCAGACCGCCAAGACGACGTTGCCCGTGGACCGGGAGTGGGCCTACACCATGGCGGCCCAGGGCATGGTCCGGGCGGCCCGCGCCCTGGTCCTGGCGGAGGGGTTGCGCCCGAAGGGACGGGAGCAGGTGAAGACGGTCCTGCAGGTCGCCGGCGGCCTCCTCTCCGCCGATTTTATCCCCCTCATGAATCAGCTGGAGCGGATGCGGCGCAAGAGCCAGCAGTTCCTGGAAGCCGCCGACCGGCCCATCTCTGTCTACGAGGGGGAGGTGGCCCTCAAGGCCGCGGAAGAGTTCGTGCAGCGGGTGCTTGAGCGCATCCAGGAGAAAAGCCCGCAGCGGAGCCTGCTCTAGGCCCTGCCCCCGCGCGGGGGACGCGACCCGGCGGCGGGGGGACCCTGGACCGGAAAGGGGGTGAGCACTCAATGGCCAAGAAGAAGGCGAAGGGCAAGAAGAAGAAGTAGGGGACCTCTGCGACATCCACCCGCAATCGAAGGGGGGTGAAAGCGCGAATGGCGAAGAAGACGGCCAAGAAGGCCAGGCCGAAGAAGAAGTAACGGAACCCCTGTGCTGGGGGGCGCGGCCCCCCAGCTGGCCTCATCCTTCCCTTGGTCTGCACCGCCGGCGGGGCGGGGCGCGCGGAGCGTGGCCTGGTCCCGCCGGTTCTGTCTCTGCCGGGCGCAGGCTCCTCGGTCTCTTGTTCGCGCCTTGGCGGCTGTGCTATTGTGCGAGCGATGGGTCCGCTGTGCCTCCGCCTCCCACCGGTCCGTCCCGCGCCTGATTCCCCGCGGGGCCCCGCCCTTGCCCCGGCCGTTCCGAGGGGCTGATGGTGCTCCTGCTCACCCGTGACGATCTGGAGGCCCTCCTGCCCGTTCCCGAGGTCGTCGGCGCCATGGCGGAGGCCTTCACGCTCCTGGCCCGGGGGGAGAGCGTCGTGCCGCTCCGGACCGTCCTGGAGGTCCCGGGGCACGGGACGCTTCTCATCATGCCGGCGCGCCTCGGGCGGGCAGAGGGGGTGGGAACAAAGGTGGTGGGAGTCTTCCCGGGCAACCGGACCAGTGGCCTCCCCGTCGTCCCCGCCCTCTACCTCCTGACCGATCCCGAGACCGGGCTCCCCCAGGCCCTGCTGGACGGAACGACCCTCACGCGCCTGAGGACCGCTGCCACCTCCGCCCTCGCGGCCCGGCACCTGGCTCGCCCGGACTGCCGGACGCTGGGGGTGTTCGGGGCCGGGGCGCAGGCCGCCGCCCACGCGGAGGCGTTCCGGGCCCTCTTCCCGCTCACACGGGTCATTCTCAAGGGACGGGATCCAGCGCGCGCCGCCGCCTGCGCCGAGGCGCTGGCCCGGACGGCGGGGGTTCAGGTGGGGATTGCGGCCGATGCGGCCGAGGTGGTCCGGGAGGCCGACCTCGTCGTGACGGCCACCACGGCCGGCGCTCCCCTCTTCGACGGGCATGACCTGAAGCCGGGGGCGCACGTGACCGCGGTGGGGGCCTACACGCCGCAGACCCGCGAGCTGGACACCGTCACGATCCGGCGCGCGAAGGTGGTGGTGGACACGTACCAGGGGGCCCTGGCGGAGGCGGGGGAGCTCCTGATCCCGATGGCGGAAGGGGCCATCGGCCGGGACCACGTCCTGGCCGAGCTGGCCGAGGTGGTGACGGGGGCGCGGTCCGTCCGGACCTCCCCCGAGGACATCACGGTCTTCAAATCGGTAGGGTTCGCCCTGGAGGACCTGGCGGCGGCGCGTTTGGCCTATCGGAAGGCGCGGGCCGCCGGGCGGGGCACCCGCCTCGCGCTGGACTGACTCCAACGAATTGGACCTATGGCTCACGGTAGCACCGGCGTGCCGGGCCAAATGACGAGCATCACGAGGCCCGAGGGAGGAGGCGGCCGGAGGCGTACGCACTTTGTACGTTGAGGACCGCCGACGACCGAGAACGACGTGAGGCGACGTTCGTTGGCCCGGCACTAGACCCCCAGGTAGACCTTGCGGATCAACTCCGACTCCAGCAGCTCCCGGGCGGGCCCCGCGAGGGCCATCCGCCCGCTCTCCAGGACGAAGCCCGTGTCGGAGATCCCCAGGGCGAGCTGGACATTCTGCTCGATGAAGAGGACCGTCACCCCGGCGGCGTTGATCTTCCGGATGATCTCCAGGATCTCGGCCACCACCTTGGG